>CAJUNI010000016.1 GCA_910587945.1 uncultured Parvibacter sp. | reverse complement strand
TAATCAGCCACCGCCATGCGTCCCGGTGGTCGACCTATGCCAATTCGCATGCGATACCAATCACGTGTGCCCAACTTATCGCAAATAGAGCGCAATCCGTTATGGCCCGCATGACCCCCACCAAACTTGCAGCGAATAGTACCCGGATCGATGTCGAGTTCATCATGAATCACAATGAGATGATCGGGATCTACCCCATAGGATTTCATGAGTGTTTTAACTGGACCGCCAGAGGTGTTCATATAGCTTTGGGGCTTTGCCAACACCACTTCCTCGCCATGATAGGTCGTGCATGCGGTGCGAGCGCCTCCTTCGGTTTTCCAATAGCGCGCGCCCAGCTCTTCCGCCAACTGATCCACCACCTCAAACCCGGCGTTATGCCGGGTTGCGGCGTACTCTTCTCCAGGATTTCCCAGTCCAACAATGAGATACATTAGAGCGCGAAGTCCGGATCGAAGAGGTCGGAAACCGAACGATTAGCATAGACGTTAGCAATGGCGCGAGCGAACAGCGGAGCCACCGACACCACCTTGATCTTGCCGGTTTGATACTCCAGCGGAACCGGAATGGTGTCGCAAACCACTACCTCATCAGCGTTTAGGTTGGCCATGCGCTCAAGGCCCGGACCCGAGAACACCGGATGAGTGCAGCAGACATAGATCTTTTCGGCACCCTTATTGCGCAGGGTTTCTACGGCAGCCACTACCGTGCCGCCGGTATCAATCATGTCGTCGTTTAAGATGCAGACTTTCCCTTCCACATCACCAATCAATGCCGTGATCTCGGCTTTGTTGTGACCAGGGCGACCCTTATGCATGATGGCAAGGTCGGCTTCCAACATGTCTGAGAGCTTCTTGGCAGCCTTCGCACGACCCACATCCGGAGAAACCACGCAGATCTTACCCGGCTCGAAATTCTTCGTCTTGAAGTAATCCGCCAAGATAGGCAGCGCCGTCAAGTGGTCCACCGGCATGTCGAAGAAGCCTTGGATCTGACCCTGATGCAAGTCGATAGACATAACGCGGGTAATGCCAGAGGTGGTAATAAGATTGGCGACCAGCTTTGCCGTAATCGGCTCACGAGAGGCCGCTTTGCGGTCCTGACGGGCATAGCCGTAGTGAGAAATAACGGCGGTGATAGTACGAGCAGAAGCACGCTTAGCGGCATCGGCCATAATCAAAAGCTCCATGAGCGCATCGTTGATATGATCGCCTGCCACCGACTGAATCAAGAACACGTCGGCGCCACGCACGCTCTCAAGATACCGCGCATAGATTTCTCCATTGGCGAACTTCTCCAGCTTGATATTGCCAAGGTTCACTCCCAGTTCATTGGCAATGCTTTCAGCAAGAGCGGGATTGACCGATCCCGTGAACAGCGCCATGGACTTCTGCATCTCCGTCATGGAACAACTCCTCTTGGTTGTAGATTGGAACGGCACCCGTTGCGTCCCAATCAGCGCTCATAGACTCTGTCTGTCATTGTAGTAGGCCACCGGGCCTAACGCCTTGGAAATTGGGCAGACTCCTGCGAAAAGAATGGTGGCTAAAGCTATTCAGCCTCTTCGTTATGGGATTTTACCCATCCGGGCATTTCCATCTGGCGAGCCCGCCCTAAGGCCAAGGCACCCGGGGTCACATCTTTGGTGATGACCGACCCGGCACCAATAAGGGCACTATCTCCAATGGTGACCGGAGCGACCAACATGGTGGAGCTGCCCACAAAGACATCATCGCCAATAACCGTAGGCCACTTCTTTTGTCCGTCGTAGTTGCAGGTAATGGTGCCCGCTCCCAGGTTCACGCCTTCCCCAATAGTGGCATCACCCACATAGGACAGATGGGGAACCTTCGAGCCCTTCCCCACCGTAGACTTCTTGATTTCCACATGGGTACCCGCTTTGGCATTCTCGCAAAGGTGAGCGCCGGGGCGCAAATAGGCCCGCGGACCGCTGGTGGCACCATCTTCGAGCACCGACTCCAGCGCCACGGTCTCATCCACCACACAGCCTTTACCTACCACGGTGTCCCGCAACCGGGTGTTCGGACCAATGACGCTATCTTCACCAATGGAGGTAGCGCCAAAGAGCATGGTCTGGGGAAGAATTTCTACATCAGGCTCAATCACCACATCAGGACCAATCCATACGCTGTCTGGATCAAGCATGGTGACCCCGGCGTCCATATGACGACGGTTGATGCGCTTCTGCATGATCTTTGTGGCATCAGCCAACTGGACTCGCGAATTGATACCTAAGCACTCGGTTGGGTCTTCGGCCTGAAGGGCCACCACCGCACGACCCGCCTCGCGGCTAATGGCCACAACGTCGGTCAGATAGAACTCGTTTTGAGCGTTAGAAGAATCCACGGCAGCCAGCGCCTCGAAGAGAAACGCGCCGTCAAAACAGTAGAAGCCAGCATTGCATTCGGTAACTGCGGCTTCTTCCGGCGTGGCATCCTTCTGCTCCACGATGCGCAGCACCGTGCCATCTTCAGCGCGAATAATGCGCCCGTAGCCGAAGGGATCATCCAACGCCATAGTAAGAAGAGCCACCGCGGCATCGTTTTCTTCGCGCAATTGCGCCAGGCGCTCAATGGTCTGCGGGGTAATGAGCGGACAGTCGCCCGACAGCACCAGCACCGAGCCCTCAAACCCAGCCAGGGCCTCTTTGGCCGCGGCCACGGCATCGGCCGTGCCCAAGCGCTGCTCCTGCACCGCAATGATGACGTCTTGCAGCAACGGCTCCACTAATTCGCGGCCGTGACCCACCACGACCACGCACTGGTCAACGCCTGCTTGGTTTGCTGCATCAACCACCCAGTTAACCAGGGGCTTTCCTAATACCTCGTGAGCTACTTTTGGCTTCTTTGATTTCATGCGCGTTCCCGCGCCCGCCGCCAACACAACCGCAGCACGTTCCATGGATGGGATCCTTCCCTTAGGTGGAAGCAATAGAGACTTGAAGTATACCGCAGCCACCCGGCTGAAAAACTTGTATCCCATGCTCTCCACGTAAGAGGTAGCAGGGGAAATCATTGGCCCCCGAGGCCCGCGCGTCAGCCCTAGCGGAAGCGTTTCAACAGCAGCGAGTTGCTTACCACCGACACACTGGAGAAGGCCATGGCCGCGCCAGCCAGTGCCGGGGCCAAGATGCCCACCGCCGCCAGCGGAATCATGAAGCAGTTGTAGATCAGCGCCCAGAACAAGTTCTGCTTGATTTTGCGCATCGTAGCCCGGGAGAGACGAATAGCCACCGGTAAGTCTGTCAGGCGATTGCGCATCAGCACCACCGCGCCCGCATCAAGAGCAACGTCGGTACCTGAGGCCATAGCCACTCCAATATCGGCAGCGGCCAGGGCGGGAGCGTCGTTAATACCATCGCCCACAAACGCCACGATGGCGTTCTTGGCATCGCCTGCACACTCTTCGGCTCGAGCCTTTACGGTGCGGACGCATTCTGCTTTCTCCAGCGGTTTGACCCCGGCAAAGATTTCTTCCGGCGCGATGCCTACAGCGGTTGCCACTTCTTGGGCCGGGGCGGTGGCATCGCCCGTCACCATGGTGCAGGTCACTCCAAAGTCTTGCTGCAGATGCGCAATGGCTTCGGCGGCCTCGGGCTTGGGCTCATCCTTAAAAGCAAAGGAACCGCGCTCAACGCCGTCCACTATCACCGTGGAACCCACAAATACCTGGTGACCCTCCACGGTTCCTTGAACACCGCGACCCACTTCAGCCTGAAAGTCTTCGACGGCGGGAAGGGCGCGACTCAAGGCTTGGGCATAACCCTCTTCGCCTTCTCCTGCCTCCATGGCTTGAACGTCCTGAGCCGCTTCTTCGCCTAAGGCTCCGGAGAACGCGGCATAGCGCACTACCGCCTGAGCCAGCGGATGCTCGCTGTGGGACTCCAAAGCGGCCGCCCAACGCAGGGCCTCGGCATCTACGCTACACGCCACGACCCGCGGAGCTCCTTCGGTGATGGTGCCCGTTTTATCGAAAACGCAATTGCTCAAGTGACAGACCCGCTCGAGCACTTCGCCATCTTTAATGAGAATGCCTAGCTGAGCGCCTTTGCCCATACCCACCATAAGAGCGGTCGGCGTGGCCAAACCCAACGCGCAGGGGCACGCCACTACGATGACCGCGATGGCTGGCAACAGCGCTTGCTGCCAAATCGAAACCCCTGGTTGAGTGGGTACGAAGAAGAACCAAACCACAAAGGTGAGCACCGCAAGAATGAGAATGACCGGCACAAACACCGCCGCAATACGGTCAGCCATACGCTGTACCGGCGCCTTGGATCCTTGAGCGTCCTCCACCGCGCGCACAATGCGAGACAAGGTGGAGTCCGCACCAACGCGCAACGCGCGCACCGTAAGCGAACCCGTGGTATTAACCGTACCGCCCGTCACCTCCGAACCTTGGGTCTTCATGACCGGAAGCGGCTCGCCTGTGAGCATGGACTCATCCACTTCCGAGCGACCCTCAAGGACCAATCCATCCACGGGCACCTTGCCGCCCGGACGCACCAGCACTACATCGCCGGCCATGACCTGGGCTAAGGGAACGGTAGCTTCAACGCCGCCGCGCACTACCGTAGCTTCAGGGGGCGTCAGGTTCATGAGCGACTCGATAGCCTGATTGGTGGCACCCTTGGCCCGCGACTCCAGCATCTTACCCAGAAGCACGAAGGTGATCAGCATGGCGCAGGTTTCGAAATAGGGCATGCCCTCGTTGATAGAAAGCCCTTCGTGGCCCGTCCAGTCGCCCACAATGAACGGCAAGAAGGTAATCCAGCAGGAGAACAAGAAGGCGATAGTGGTGCCCAAAGCAACGAGCACATCCATATTGGCCGAGCCGCCTTTGAGCGACCCCCAGGCCCCTTTATAGAAACGGGCTCCACAACCAAACTGCACGGGAATCGTAAGGATCAAAAGCAGGATATTGGCCGCAAACATCGCTTGGGCGTGAGTAGGATCTGGTACCACCAAGGAAGCTAATGCATTACCGGTGGCCATGTGGGCACCCGGCAACATGCCGATGCAGAAAATCACGATGGTCAAAAGCGCTGAAAGCCCAAAGACCCGGCGATCTCGCCGTGCTCGAGCAGCCTCTTTTGCCCGCCGCTTTTCATCCACGAGCGGTGCATCATCAGGAATGATTTCTGCCGTAAAGGCCAGGTCATCAAAAACCGCCAACATGTCATCCACCGACGCCGTGGCAGGATCGAAGCGCACCAGCCCCGTATTGTTGGCCAGGTTAACAGCGCAACTGACCACTCCAGGGGTTTTCTGATAATGGCTCTCGATGCTGGCCGCGCAATTGGCGCAGTGCATACCATCGATGGCCAAACGAAGGGTTACGGGCTCAACGCCCTCCATAGCTCCCTCGTCGAGACCAGCGCCACCCTGGGCGGCATCAGAAGCTGCGGACGCTTCCCCCTCTGATGCCGTCGCACCCGTGGGGGCTGCAGTTCCATCAATGACTGCGGCTCCATCAGCTCCTGCCGCAGCAGCCACGCCTTCATCGCCAGCTGAACCGGAGTCCTGAGCCGTTGCAGCATCGGTTACCTCGAGCTCCCCTTCGCCCAACTCTGAGCCTTCGACCTGCACACTAAACTGCGTGTCGTCCAAGCTTGCCAAAATGGCCTCCACCGTGGCCACTGAAGGCTCAAAGTAGACAGTGGCGTGCTCCCCTTCCAAATCCACCGTCGCAAACAAAACGCCCGGTACCGCGCTAAAGCGCTGGGTCACGTTGTTCACACAGTTTTGGCAGTGCATGTTTTGCACCCTAAGATCCACGCGTTCATACAAAAACGGGTTCTTTCCTTCTTTGAGTTCTGCCACCGTAAACGACGTGTCGTCCAAGGCATGAAGCAAAAGTTCTTGGGAAGGCACCGTGTCCGTAAACCAAAGCGTGACTTCCTTTTGCTCCAAATTCACTTCGGCCTGAGCCACCCCAGGAACTTCTTGATAGTGGGTTTCTACATTTGCTTTGCACTTTTCGCAGTGCATATTATCAACGGCAAGCCGCAACGTTTCAGCCATGGTGCACTCCTCCCTTACTTAGCAAACCGATGTAAGAGGTCCATGACCTCATCAATTACTTCGTCATTGCCTTCGCGGATTTGCTCGGTGACGCAGGTTTTCAGGTGCTCGCGCATCAACAGGTCCGATACCCGATGAATGGCGCTTTCGGCAGCAGCTAATTGCGTGAGTACATCGCCGCAGTACCGGTTGTCTTCCACCATGGCCTTTACGCCATTGAGTTGGCCAATCACCCGATTGAGCCGCTTTTGCACATCCTGTTGAAGTTCAACACTGCGCGGGGTGGCTTTCTGGCGGCAGGCACAAGATTCCGCACTGGCCGACGAAGGCGCAGCTGAGGTGTCGCGCGTTTGCGAACGACCCTTTGCCCCTGGTGCAGGCTCTTGCGAGAGCGTTGTTTTTGCTCCGGTGGAATCAGACTTCCGCGTCATAGCAGTCCTTTGTTTGAAGGTATAGGTAGGTACCCCCTAGGGGTATACCTCGAGGAGTCATCATATACCCCCATAGGGTATTGTCAAGGATTTGTTATTTGCGAAGTCCTTCGATGTCCTCTTGCTCTTCGGCCTCATCGTTATGCAAGGTTTCATCCACCAGATCCCGCTCTTCAACGGGAACTTTCACCTTTACGGACTTCTCCTTGCCTAAGGCCGGATCATTAGCCGTCAGTGCCGCAAAGCGGGCTACATCTTCTTCATCGAAGGGCTCAAGCGGGTCGTCCTTCTGCTCATATTCTGCCCCATGAGCCTTGGCATGCTTCGCCTGACTAAAGAGGAAGAGGAATCCGATAATGCCCGCAATAAGCGAGGCGGAAAGAATACCCAGTTTTGCATCGGCCACCAACAGAGGATCGCTGTAGGCTAGATTCGCTACAAAGATTGCCATGGTGAAACCCACGCCGCCTAAGATGGCAGCACCAAGCATGTGCATCCAGTTCACATGCTCCGGTAAAGAAGCAATCTTGAACTTCACGGTGAGGAAGCTAAACAACATAATGCCAATGGGCTTGCCCAGAAGCAAACCGAAGAACACGCCATAGAGTACCGGGCTTGTAAACAGCGTTGCCATATCCACGCCCATGAAGCTCACATCCGCATTGGTAAGCGCAAAGAGCGGGAGAATCCCGAAATAAACCCAGGGATAGAGCAGGTGCTCCAAGCGCGTAGCGGGCGGAATAACTTGGCGCGCTACGCGAGAGAGACTCGACACCGTTTCGATGTATTCGCCCTGAGCGATGATGGGTTCATGATCGTTGTAAGTAGCATTGGCCGCCGACACGCGATCCTTCGACCAATGCATAAACGTACGCAGATTAACGCGGGATCCCGAAGGAATAGCGAATGCCAGGAGCACGCCCGCAATGGTGGAGTGAACGCCGGACATAAAGACACAGAACCACAGCACCACACCAATGAGCATATAGGGGGTAAGCGAATATATGTGCGCGCGGTTCATAAGGATAAGTACCACAAACACAGCTGCTGCCATCACCAGCCAAAAGACCGAGGGACTTTGACCATAGAAGATCGCAATAACCAAGATGGCAATGATGTCGTCGGCTACCGCCAGCGTCGATAGAAAGACGCGAACGCCGTTCGGGACTCGATTACCCAGAAGCGCCATAATGCCCAGTGCAAAGGCAATATCGGTGGCGGTCGGAACACCCCAGCCATGGGCTGTTTCCGGATTACCGATATTAAAAATGGAGTAGATAACGATAGGAGCAAGAACGCCACCAAAAGCGGCAATAACCGGCAGTGCTGCCTGGCGAATATTGGTAAGCTCGCCCACCGTCATTTCATATTTGATTTCCAAGCCCACCAGCAAGAAGAAGATGGCCATAAAGATATCGTTGATGATATGGCCGAAGGACATCTCCCCCACAAAGGGACCAACCCCGAGGAGCACCTCGTTATCGTGCCAAAAACCAATGAACGCCTCGGAAGCGGGGCTGTTGGCCACGATAAGCGCCACAATGGCAGCCAGCAACATAGCGCCAGCAGCTTTCGTGGAAGAATGGGTCAGCTTAAGGAGCATCATAAATCGATGCTGATGGCCTTGAGCTTGAGCAATATATAGGTCGTCGGGATCTTGCTTCGCCATCATTCACCTCATTTAGTACCTGCACCGCCGAATTGTTTTCTCCAAGCGGCAAATTCACCCTTGAAAATGGGTTGCTTAAAACCTTACTTAAAAACACCAATTATAAACAGCAAAACAAATCGCTTGTCACAACTCCGTCATAGATTCCTTAGCTGAACTGAATTCGATTGGTTTGGTGGTTTTGCATCCCATAATTTGAGTTTCTGTGAGTTAACCATTGTAAAACGCACAGCCCCTCCACCCCACTAGGGGGTGCCTTGCGGTATCCTTCTAGTAACAGCCCAAGTGGCCTCTTAGGGATGGATCCTGAGGCTTTGGTAGAAGCGGGAGTACTTGCCTTAACGCAAGGCTATCGTCCAAGGCGGGATCGAGCCCTATGAGCCCTTTGAGCTGCCCCTATTCGCCACGGATACCAAGAGGTGAAATCATGAGCATCATCGTCACCGGACGGAAAATGCCCGTAACAGACGCCCTGCGCCAATATGCCGAGGAGAAAATTGGCAACTCCCTTAAGGCAGTCGACGCCGACGCGATCTCCTGCGAGGTCGTATTAATGAAGGAAAAGAATCCGGCCAACCCGCTACCTGCAAGCTGCGAAGTTACCTGCCGCATCAAGGGTCGCATTGTACGTGTGGAAGAGAACGAGGAAGACATGTACGCCGCCATCGATGTGGCTGCTGCAAAAATTGCTCGTCAGATTCGTAAGTACAAGAGCCGCTTGGTCGACAAGCGCGTTCGTGCTACCGAAAAGATTACGGACTATGCCGCCGAAGATGCCCATCCCGAGTCCGAGCTTGATCTCGATCGCTTGATGGACGAGCTTTCTGATGACGAAGTGGTGCGTCGTAAGAACGTTGAGTTCACGCCGATGACCGAAGAGGAAGCCCTGGTACAAATCGACTTGCTGGGTCACGACTTCTTCGTGTACACCGACCGCGACACCAACAAAGTGTGCGTGCTCTATCGTCGTGACGATGGCAGCTATGGTCTGCTCACCCAAAACGACGTAGACGAAGAGGCTTAGGCTGTCGCTTAGGTGCTCCTGCGCTGATCTGCCTGAGGCGTCACTGCGGGCCTCGGCCCAAGACGCTGGAACAAAGTAGAATCCAAGCGCAGCCCAGCACTCGTTGCTACTACGAATACCGCTCCTTCTTAGAGGGAGCGGTATTTTTTATGCACCTCATAGCCAACGCCGAGCGAGTACAGGCTTCCTGCAAGGACCACCAGGCCCTCCTCCCCCGCCTGCTGCCATGCTCGCAGCAATGCCTCTTCTTCGCTAGCGGCGCATTCTATGAGCAAGTCAAGGCCGGCTGCTTCGCATTCTTCTTGAAACCCCTGGGCTAAGCTCTCGGCTGCTAAGGCTCGTGGGTTAGGAGGTGTGAAGCATATAACCCTCTGAAATGGGGGAGCCAATAGCGAAACCATCGTCCGCCAGTCCTTATCAGCTAGAACGCCAAAGACGAGGATGCGCTCTCGAGAGCCGTGACGCCCGCCGGGAATGCCATGCTGTTCAAGACACTGGCTTAGCTCCTCCAAGGATTCCACCAGGGCAGCAGCTCCTTGGGGATTGTGACCGCCATCAAACAGGGTCACCGGTGTTGAGTCAACGAGCTCAAACCGCCCGGGCCAGCGCGTCTTCTCCAATCCCGCTTGCACCGCCGCCACCGGGATTGACCATCCCTTCTGGCGCAACACCTCAAGAGCCTCGAGAGCCACCACCGCATTAAAGGGTTGATACCAACCGAGCAAGGTGGTGCGATAGGGCGTGTCCTGGTAGCTGAAACGCCGATAACACTGAAGTTCCTCACCTGAGCGCTCGCACTCCAGAGGCTGGATGGTCAACACAGCGAAATCAGGAATGCGCAACGGACAGCCCTGCTCTTCGCAGCGGGCGTTTATGATGGCTTGTGCCTCGGGGTCTTGGGGCCAAGAGACCACCGTGGTTCCCGCCTTAATAATGCCGGCTTTTTCTTCGGCAATCTCAGTTTGGGTAGTGCCCAGCAAATCCGTATGATCTAACCCGATGCGGGCAATAACTGCCACTTCAGGCGCGGAAATAACATTGGTAGCATCCAGTCGGCCGCCCAATCCTACTTCCAGCACCACAAGCTCACAACCCCGCGCCACAAAGTGCACGAGCGCCACCGCAAGCATCAACTCAAACTCAGTGGGGTGACCCAAACCTTGGGCCTCCATAGCCTCGGCGGCATTTCGCACGGCATAGGTCGCACGAAGCAGCTCATTGGGTTGAATGTTTTGGCCATTTACGCGAATGCGCTCTTCGAAGCAGCGTATGTAAGGACTCGTAAAGAGTCCCACGGTGTAGCCAGCTTCCTCCAAGCTTGTGGCCAGATAGGCGCTAATGGAGCCTTTCCCATTGGTGCCCGCCACATGGATAAATCGAAGGCGGTCTTGGGGGCGGCCAAGACGGTCAAGTAGCTCTTCCACCCGTTCCAAGCCCAACACCGAATGCTGCCAACGGGGGGTGTTGATATAGGCCACCGGATCAAAGGCGGTATCTACAGCAGAAGCAGCCGCCACCACAGTATCCGCCAGAACTCCCTCAGCCCTCTCAGCCCCGCCGCTAGCAGCAGCGCCTTCCGACGCCTCCAACATCATTCTTGCCACGCTCAGATCTCCTGGATGCCCTACTTCTTACCCATCTCGATCATAACCGCTGCGGCTGCCTTGTTGGCAACGGCAGGATCAATACCAGAAGCAATGAGGGCTTGAGTCAGAGCCGCCTCTTCATCGGCTGCCGCTGCATCCTCTGCATCTACGGACTCGATGGAAGCTTCGGCTACTGCTTCTTCGGCCAAGACTGCTTCTTCGCAGGCCTTTTCTTCCCCGGCCTCCTCAATCATCTCAAGCGCTTGCTCGGGCGGGTTGGGCACTAAGTAGGCAGCGATACCTGCGGCCGCACGCTTACCGGCACCCATGGCCAGAATAACCGTAGCAGCGCCAGAAACCGCATCGCCACCAGCGAATACGCCTGGTACCGATGTGGCGCAGGTTTCCTCATCCACCACAATAAGATTGCGGCGGGTGGTATCAAGGCCCGGAGTCGTTTTCGCAATGAGCGGGTTTGTGCGGCTACCAATGGCAATAACAAACATGTCGCAAGGAATCACATGCTCGGAGCCTTCAATGGGACTCACTCCACGACGACCGCTCTCATCCGGCTCACCAAGGGCCATGGATACTACCTCTACCCCCGTGAGCCAACCATCGTCGTCGCCTTCAAGGGCCACCGGGTTCGTGAGCAGCGAAAAGTGAATACCCTCTTCTTCG
This sequence comes from uncultured Parvibacter sp., assembly GCA_910587945.1. Taxonomy (GTDB): domain Bacteria; phylum Actinomycetota; class Coriobacteriia; order Coriobacteriales; family Eggerthellaceae; genus CAJUNI01. The sequence goes on along the minus strand of CAJUNI010000016.1, from coordinate 24,447 downwards.
GCATGGCGGATTTCTTCTTTACGCGCGGGCATTTCTTCGCGACTACGGCGATAGACCACCGTGACGTCAGCCCCTAAGCGCTTGGCAGTACGAGCGGCATCCATAGCCACGTTGCCCGCTCCCACCACCACGCAATGCTGACCCGCAAACACGGGTGTTGCATGCTCAGGGAACTGATAGGCTTTCATGAGGTTTACGCGGGTAAGAAGCTCATTGGCCACCGACACGCCATTCAGACCTTCACCGGGAATTCCTAAATAGCTGGGAAGACCGGCGCCCGTAGCCACAAAGACCGCATCAAAACCACGCTCGGCCATAAGTTCTTCGATGTCGAAGACTTTGCCCACAACGGCGTTTACCTCAAACTTCACGCCTAAGGCTTCAATGGCCGCCACCTCGCGAGCCACCAAGCTTTTGGGCAGGCGGAATTCCGGAATGCCGTAGGACAACACACCGCCCACTTCATGGAGCGCCTCAAATACGGTCACCTGGGCACCGTGTTTTGCGAGCTCCCCTGCGCAGGTAAGGGAAGCCGGACCCGAGCCAATCATGGCTACCTTAAACTCCGACAGATCCAATCCCGGAGGAATCGCAGGCACCGCCTTGCCACCAAGGGCCGCAAACTCGGCAGCACCTTTTTGATCTTTCGAACTGCCTTTAGCTACCTGGCGCAACGCATGTTGACGGTCTTCCAAGGCTTGTGCGGCCTCCACCGGATGCTCAGCAGCCCAGTCTGCTACAAAACGCTCCAAGCGACCAATACCCACGGCTTCGCCCTTGCGCCCGCGCATGCATACCCCTTCGCACTGGGTTTCTTGGGGGCACACGCGACCGCAAATAGCCGGCAGGGCATTGGCGTCTTTGACGGCTGCATAGGCTGCCGCAAAATCTCGCTGAGCGATGTGGGCAATAAATTCACGAACCGGTACGCCTACCGGGCATCCAGCCACACAAGGACGTGAGTTGCACTGAATGCAGCGACGGGCCTCATTAACCGCCCGGTCAGCGTTGTAACCAAGAGACACTTCCGAGAAGGTATGGGCCCGCTCCATAGGATCAAGCACGGGCATCGGTGTTTTATAGCCTTGACGATTGTAATTAAGAGTAGCCATTGCCTACTCCCCCTCTTCATCCACCGGAGCTTGCCCGGCACCCGCTTGCTCTGCCTCAGCAGCAGCCACCGCCGCAGCCGAACGAGCCGCCCGTGCTTCCAGAGCTGCACGAACCTTCTTTGCCTTTTCCGGATCCATAGCCGCTAATTGCGCCTCAGTTTCGGCATCTAAGGTAATACGTGGCCGCTTCTTTGTCTCTTCCTCAGAAGCTGCAGGCTTACCCCCACACTCACGACCCTCAGAAATCAGTCGCTTGCGCATTTCATTACGGGCAGACTCTTCGTAGCCGCGATACATGACGCCTCGGCGCATAGCGTCGTCATAATCCACTAAATGGCCGTCAAAGTCTGGACCATCTACGCAAGCATGGAGATATTCGTCGCCCACCTTGACACGACAACCACCGCACATGCCCGTGCCATCAATCATGATGGGATTTAAAGACACTAAGGTTTTAATACCATAGGGCTCGGTGGTTTTTGCCACGAACTTCATCATGATGACCGGACCTACTGCTAACACCAGGTCATAGTCCGTACCCTCTTCAATCCACTGAGCCAGCGGCTGAGTCACCACGCCTTTATTGCCATTAGAGCCATCATCGGTCATAACCATCAAACGATGAGCCACCGCTTCCAGCTCGTCTTCGAAAAGGATCAAGTCCTTGGTGCGAAAGCCGGTGATAACATCCACTTGACATCCATGATCGGCCAGCCATTTTGCCTGAGGATAGGCAATGGCCGTACCAAGTCCGCCGCCAATAACACAAGCACGCTTGGCTCCCTCAAGCTCTGTCGGGTTGCCGAGCGGGCCCACAAAATCCAGCAGCTCATCGCCCGGCTGGAGCATGGAAAGATGCATAGTGGTGGCGCCAACTGCCTGGAATACGATGGTGACCGTACCCGCTTCCGGATCGCATTCGTTCATAGTGAGCGGAATGCGTTCGCCCTCTTCATCAATGCGCAGCATAATGAACTGGCCCGGCTGTATTTTTTGAGCAATGTCAGGAGCACTGACCACCATACGGGTTACTTCGTCGTTAAGCGCCTCAACGCTTTCAATTCGATACATCGAAACCTCAACTCCTCAACTTGCACTACTTATAAAACTCCATTGAATCCTGGGCCTTGGTGAGCTCTTTGGACTCAAAAGAACGCTCTGGGTAACCTACCACGTTTGCACCCGAGCGGTAGTGAGAAATCCCCAGTATACGCAGGTCGTTACGAGTCACCTTAGCGCAACTATGTTTCCATACAGTCAACAGATACTTTCCTGTTTCTGTCACCCGTAATTATTGGCGCTACCCTAATTGATGAGTAACCTCATCGAGATTGACGCCGATCAATTGAGAAGGGAATGTTACCGATAGCGAGTAGGACGTAGAACCAAGCGAAGCCAGAGCGCTTGAGGGCGGTGGCTCCAAGCCTCCTGAACAGCGGGCTGCCCCTGCTCGAGGAGTTTTTAAACCAATATCGGCCCAAGGGATTCAACTATGAGTACGCAATTAGAACTTAGAGACAAGATTGTAGAAGTGGACGCCAATACCGGTACCGATGACGGCGCCCCTGTTCTCATTATCCTAACGCCTGAAGAATTTGAAGCCAGCGATGTGATGGATGAGGAGGCGCGCAACAATATGCGCAGTCTCACCAGCGCCGAAAGTACCTACGTTGAAACCTATCCCCATTACTCCATGGGTTCGTTTGCGGTACCCGACAAAAACGATCCTTCCGGAGAGCCGAGCCTCTTTTCCTTCTATATCGATCGCCAACATCTGATGTTTGTCGAAGATGGCACTCTGGTTAATACCGTCACCTCGGCCATCACCCAAGGGGGCACCCTACGCTCGCTTACCACGGCCCATGCCCTCTATGCCTTCTTCCGCACGCTGCTGGTAAATGACCTCGGTTATCTGGGGCGGCTGGAAGATCAGATGGAAGATCTTGAAGAGGCCATGATTGAAACGGATATCGATACCACCACTGAAAAGGTTATGGATTATCGCCGCAGTTCTGCACGACTGCGTAGTTACTATCAGCAGACATCCGCCATGGCCACGGTCCTTGTGGACAACGAAAACCAAATCATGAGCCATGCCGATGCCCAAAGTTTCCAGCGGGTTGTTACCCTAAGCGACCGCTTAATTGACCGCGCCGAAACCATCAAGGAATACAGCAACCAGCTCCACGAGCTTCATCAGACCCACATTGATATGCGCCAAAACCGCATCATGCAAGTCTTTACCATTGTCACAGTGTTGTTTGCCCCGCTCACCCTCATCACCGGATGGTTTGGCATGAACCTGACGGTGCTACCCGGCCTTGATTGGGAGCCGCTATGGATGTGCATCATCATCTTCGCCATTGTGAGCACTGGCGGCTTACTTGCCTTCTATCGCTGGAAGAAATGGCTTTAGGGGCAGACCTATCGGCTCCCAACCGGGATATCTCTCTGGGTCGCACGGGCTGTTAGATTACTCAGCCCTAGGCACCGTACCCAACAGTGCACCCAAGTGGGCGAAGTCCTCTTCGAGGGCTTCTCGCTTCTTTGGGTCATAGAGCGCTGCTGCCGGATGATAGACCGGAAACACTTTAAAGCGACCCGCCTGCTTAGCTACGCCGTGCAAACGAGTAATACCTACTTCGGTCTTCAGGATGAACTTCGTGGCGAAATTCCCAAGCGTCACAATCACCTCAGGCGAGATCGTGCGCGTTTGTTCACGCAAATAGGGCGTGCACTCTTCGATCTCCTCCGGTCGCGGATCGCGATTTCCCGGAGGGCGGCATTTGAGCACGTTGGCAATGTAGACGTCCTCGCGCGTGAGCCCGGCCACGGCCAATAGCTGATCAAGATACTTTCCCGCCGCACCCACAAAGGGTTCGCCTTGAAGATCTTCGTTTTTACCCGGAGCCTCTCCCACAATGAGTACCCGCGCATCAGGGTTTCCTACCCCAAACACGGTCTGCGTGCGTCCGTCAGCCAAGGGGCAGCGATGACAGGCTTGCACTTCAGCCTGAAGCTCAGAAAGAGGAATGGAAGGCTTCGTCATCACGATCCCCTAGCGATAGAGCCGCGGCATGCGCGAGTTCCCGAGACCAATGGTCACCTCATGCGGAATAGTACCAAGCACCTCACACATGGCCTCTACCGTAACCGCCGCATCGCCTTCTTCACCAATGATGGTAACCACATCGCCAATCTGCGGGTCTATCCGCTGACGCGTACCAAAACTGCGCATATCCACTTCAAACATGCACTGGTCCATACATATATTGCCCACCTGGCGCACCCGCGCACCCCCGCACAAAAAGTCAATTTTGCTTGAGAGACCGCGGCGCAATCCATCGCCATAACCAATGGGCAGCGTGCAAATTTTGACACTGCCCGGAGATCGATAGTGAAGGCCGTAGCTCACGCCCTCACTCATAGGCACAAGGCGCGTGTCAGTGATTCGTGCCTTCACACGCATAGCCGGCTTCAACTCAATGAGCGTAAAGGCCTCGGGGCAGGGGTAATAACCATAGAGCGAAATGCCCAGACGCACCATGTCAAACTGCACATCGGGATAGCGAATGGCTGCCGCTGAATTGGCCGCATGGACAATACCTGGATTAAAGCCCGCCTGACGCAACGCATTAACGGCCTCAATAAAGTGGCGGGTCTGAATCTGGAAATCGAGGGTTTCGGCGCAGTCAGCAGTGGCATAGTGAGTAAAGGTACCCACCAGTTCCAAGGCCCGATGGAACCCTACCTGCTGCATGAACGGCACCACTTCGTCGTAGCGCACACCAATACGGTTCATCCCCGTATTAACCGCCAGATGAAACGGTGCCCGACAGCCAATGGCGTCTGCTGCTTCTGCGTAGGAAATAGCGAATTCCGGCGAATAGATAGCCGGCATAATCTTGTAACCCAAGAGCAGCGGAATGGCACTCATTGGGGGTTCGGCCAGCACCAGAATAGGGGCAAACACCCGCGCTTCGCGCAGTTCAATGGCTTCGTCCACCGTCGCCACGCCCAAATATTCAGCGCCCGAGTTTAACGCTGTCTTTGCGCACTGCACCGCACCGTGACCATAACCATCGGCTTTTACGACCGCCATAAGCCGCGTACCCGGCGAAAGGCGACTCTTTACCATAGACGCATTAAAGCGAATGGCGTTCAGATCAATTTCGACCCAGGACCAGCGGCGCTCCACCTCCGGGATGGCCTCCAGTTTTTCAGGGTTAAACGAGAACGAACCATCGGTGGTAGATCCATAGCTCAAGATGGCAGCCCCTGAAGCGCTCGTTCGGTAGCCTTGACCATAGGTGGCACTATCGGCACCAGAGGAAGCCGAGAATATACGCGCATTCGCTTCCCGTGCTCGGGCTTGAGCTGCCTGCTGATAACTGGGGTCTGAGGAGGCGAAACGCGCAGCCGTCTCCGATTGCCGCATTGCCTGGCCCGCAGAAACAAATCCGGGATCCTTGCGCGGCCGTCCCGTAAAACCATTTAAAGAGCTAGTCATGGATTTTCACCTTCAGATTTGTGGCCAACGCCACCTCACCATCGGTTTCTTGTGTGAAAATCAGTATAGCGCAGGCGTTGCCCTCGGGACTTTTCAACCCCGTGCCGGGTCTGAGGATCCCTAGGATGGTTGCTGAGGAGTTGGGCCTGAACCACCATGAGGCAATCCCTTCAACGGCGCACCGCAACCATCCCCGCACCCTGTATCACAGCTGCCTCAGGGTGCGTTTTCGGTTGCTATTGGTTTGGGGGTGGTAGCTATTCGTGGCCGCCGCCCGCCATCATTTTGACGGCGTGAGGAAGTGCCTGCACCACACCTTCCCAGTTCTCCTTGGCTGCCTTGGTAGAGCCAGGTAAATTGAGCACCAAGGTACGGCCGCGCTGCATACACAACGCCCGGGAGAGCATAGCGTAGGGAGTAATAGCCAGGCTGTGGGCGCGCATAGCCTCCGCGATGCCGGGCACGTTGCGATCGCAAACATCTTGGGTAGCCTCCGGTGTTACATCGCGCAGGGAAAGCCCGCTTCCGCCGCAGGTTAGAACCACATCAGTGCGCGGATCATCAGCTGCTTTCATGATAGCTTCGGCAATTTGCTGGCGCTCGTCTTTCACCACCACATGAGACACACAGGTCCAGCCATTGTCCGCAATAAGCTGCTCCAGCGCAGCTCCTGCAGCATCTTCGGCCATGGATCGTGTATCGGAGCAGGTGACAATTGCAAAGGTAATGGGTTGTTCGCTCATGGGAGTTCCTCTTTCGCACTAGTAATGAGGGGCAGATTTAGATCACAACACCCTCAGGGATATCCAACAAAACGCAGGTTACTTCGTCCCCTGCATGCTTTGATTCTTTACCCTCTTCCATAACCACCAGCGCATTACTCCGCTGGATAACACCAAAGAGTCCCGAGCTCTGATTCTTAGCAGGAGTTACTTCCAGATCCCCATCTTCACCGCGAACAATGGTTGCTCGCGTGAAAATGCGACGAGGATCCTTCTTCTTAACATCTGTGGTAAGCCGTGCCTTTACGGAAGGATGCTCGTAGGTGCTATAGCCTTGCATCTTGCGAAGAGCAGGACGAATGAGCATCTCAAAGCCAATGTAAGCCGCAGCGGGGTTGCCTGGCAGTCCGAAGACAGGCGTACCCTCTACCAAACCAAAGGTTTGCGCCTTGCCCGGTCGCATATTTACCGTTGTCATCATCAAGGTGCCCAACTCATCCACCACAGGCTTGATGAAGTCGAAGTCGCCATTGGCAGCACCGCCGGTAGTAATGACAAAGTCGTAGTCCTTGGCAGCCTTGGCTACCGCATCGCGCAACCCCTCATAGGTGTCAGCACAGATAGGCTCCATCGTAGGAATAGCCCCGGCTTCTTGAGCGCAAGCAGCCATGGCATAGCTATTCGAATTGCGAATTTGACCTGGTCCGGGCACCGTATTGGCGTCCACCAGTTCGCTGCCCGTGGCAATAATGGCCACGCGCGGATGCTTATAGGTGGGCACTTCAGTAACTCCGCAGCTGGCCAAAAAGCCCACGCCCGCACAACCAATAACCTCGCCCGGCTGAATGACCACTTCGCCCGCTTGAGCTTCCTCACCAGCAGGGCGGACGTTATTCCCCGGATTCACCGGATCCATAAATGCCACCACGGAACCTTCGCCACCGTCACCGGAAAGCGTTGTGACCACTTCATACTTCACCACCGCATCAGCATCAGCCGGCAGCGGGGCGCCCGTCATGATGCGCACGCACTGACCCTCTTCAATGGTGCCTTCAAACACACTGCCCGCCCCAATGAGGCCGACCACTTTGAGAGCAACGGGCATTTCATTAGAAGCCATTTCCAGCTCTGAAGCGCGCAGGGCATAGCCATCCATGGCTGAATGAGCAAAGGGGGTTACATCAATGTCGCTGGTCAAAGGCTTGGCAGCTACCCGCCCCACCGCATCAAGCAGCGGCACATCTTCAATAGCCATAGGTGCCACCGCGTCGAGCACAAGAGCGCGCGCCTCTTCCAACGAAATCATTGAGGGTACATCTTCTAGAGCCATGGCAATTCCTTTCGAGTCTTACCTGCTCCTCTACAGTATCAGTACCAACCAATCTGCACACCGAGCAGTCTCTTTTGTCTGAGAGCATTATAGCGGAAGAAGGATAATGCCAGAGGAGGGCAGCTCAATATTCGCATACACCCACAAAACAGAATCGGAACCGAACGTGGTTTTTATCCACTATTAGACATCGTCCACCTCACTTCACCTCCCACTAATCAGTAGAGTTCGCTATTATCCGACCCAACAGATTTGGACGAAGGTCACAGCTCTCGGGTTCTGCCCGCTCTCCCTTACAAGCCGACAGGACCCCGCCCCTACACCTTCGTAGTTTCAGCCCAATAAGGAGTACCCATGGCATCCTGTGCAGCCCCTGGTCAGAAGCGACGTATCTTCACCGATGCGGGACGGGCATGCCCCATCGACTACCGCATTCCATCGGATGCCTTTTCCGGAGACGCCACCCTTGACTGCGATGTGCTCTACGTGGTCGGCGGCCTCTACGGAAATCCCTTCGCCTTGGATGCCCTGGAAGCCCTGGTTGCCCGCGACAAAGCAGCGCCTGAAGACCCTCGGGTAGAGGTGGTGCTCAACGGCGACATTCACTGGTTCGACAAAACCGCAGAAAACTTTGCCAATATCGAGAATCGAATCAGCTCCTACACGCCCCTCGTGGGCAATGTGGAAGCCGAGCTCCGACGCCAAGATGACATTGGCGTGGGATGCGGTTGCGCCTATCCGGATTGCACGGCTGACGACGCTGTGGCGCGCTCGAATCGCATTCACAAGATGCTTTCCTTTGCCCTTGAGTGCACTCCTTCCCTTAAAACCTGCCTGGAAGGACGGCCTGCTACCCTCGTAGCATCGGTGGCTGGACGGCGCATTGGCATCACCCACGGCGACGAAAAGCTTTTAGGGGGCTGGGACAACTCCCGCGAAACACTCCAAGACATCCTGCGCCAAGACGAAGTCGACCAATTCATGGCCGCTCAAAACCTGGACGTATTTACCACCACCCATACCTGCGCCCCCGCTGCGTTGCGGTTAGCGCGCGGAGTCGTTATCAACAATGGCGCTGCGGGTCTGCCCAACTTTGAGGACCAAGACTACGGCCTTTGCATCCGCATTGCCACCACCCCTCAGGAAGACAGCCTGTTCGAATGCGAACTAGATGGGCTCTTTGTTCAAGCCATTCCTCTTCGCTACGACCAGACTGCCTACCTGCAATGGTTTGATGCCCTGTGGGCACCCACGTCTGCGGCCGCCCTCTCCTACCGCGATCGTATCGTGTCTGGGCCTGAAGATCACATTCGCGATTCCCTGTTGGGCGGCTTCACGTTAGGAGCTGCGGGCCGGGCCGAAGAGCAAGGACGTCGGGAAGCGCTTCTGGAAACCGAAGGCGCCCTGCCCAAAGCCACCAATGCCGATGTTCACCACGCCCTTGAGTCGCTTCTTTATTTCGAAGAGATGTTGGCATCGGATGAGGACCGCGTGACCGACCCCCATTACAAAACGCTGCAAGTGAATATCACCGCTCGATGCAATTTGGCCTGCACCCATTGCCATGTGGAATCGAGCCCCATGCGGCGCGAAGCCATGAGCCATGAGACCCTTGAGGCCATTTTGCAGGTAGCGAGCGCCTATGCCATGGAAACCATTGATATCACGGGTGGCGCACCGGAAATGCATCCTGAAATTGAGTGGTTCTTGCGCGAAGCCACCAAGCGCGTTCCCCGAGTTATGCTGCGCTCTAATTTGGTAATTCTCCAAGATCCGGCCTATGCCCCGCTACTGGAGGTTATGGATGAACTGGCCGTCGAGTTAGTAGTCTCCCTCCCGAACGTGTTTGAAGCCGAAGCTGATGCCCAACGAGGGCGCAATACCTACGACGTTACCCTGGAGTTACTGCGAGAACTGAATCGGCGCGGCTACGGCGTCGATGGTACCCATATCTTGGATGTGGTTTTCAACCCCCAAGAACCGGTACTACCGCCGCTGCAAGAGGACCTCGAAGCCATGTATCGTCGCCGCCTGGGGGCGTTAGGTATTCAGTTCGACAATCTGTTTGCCGTGGCCAATAACCCCATTGGCCGCTATGGCGCCAAGCTTCTGGATGACGGCTCGTTCGACAACTACATGGAAACGCTCATCGATGCCTTCAACCCCGCCACGGGCGCCGAGCTCATGTGCCGCCACCAAATGAACGTCGGCTGGGATGGTCGCATCTATGATTGCGATTTCAATCACGCCATGAAGTTGGGTGCTTCTTCGGCCACCTTGCCTGAGGGTCCGCTTACCCGTTCAGCCATCGATCGCGCTCTCTTAAGTTCTGAAGGGAAACCGCTGACAATTTTCGACTTTGCCCAGGACCCCACTCGCTCCCTGCGGCGCCCCATTGTATTCGCCAATCACTGCTATGCCTGTACGGCCGGGTTTGGTTCCAGCTGCGGCGGGACGCTCGTGCAAGGCTCTGAGGCGCACCCCGAAGCGAATTAGCCCGATGCTTCTCAAAACCGCCAAACGACCGCTTACCTAATAGACCGATTCATATATTAGACATCGTCCACTAAAGAAGGCATGCTAGCGCGGCGTGCTTTTCTTTCCCCAGTAAAGCGCCCGAGTTGTCCCCTTGGGTGAGCCGATCGCGCCCCTCGATCGTCTCCTCTAAGGCGACATGATTCTTATCGGAAGGAGTAACTATGACTGACTGGACTGGCCTACTATTTTGGGGTTTTCTCATTGTCTATGGTGTAGCGATGTTCTTGATTTCGCCAAAGACTGTGACCGTGGGTGGATTCTTCCGCGGCGAAAACCGTCAGGGCAAAGACGCCAATCCCTGGATGATCATGGCGTCAGTGTTCATTGCCTGGATCTTCGCGAAATCCGTCACGAATGCTGCCAATATGGGCGCCGATTTCGGCATTGTCGGCGGTATTGGCTATGCCGTGTATTGGCTGTGTATCCCGCTCACCGGCTGGGCACTCTATCGCTTGCGCCGCAAGTTTGGCGCCACCGGCATGGTGAGCTTCCTCACCGAGCACTATGGCGTTACCGCTGCCTTCTGCTTCTCCGCAGCTATTCTGGTGCGTCTGTTCAACGAAGTTTGGTCAAACACCTCCGTCATTGGCGCCTACTATGGTGACTCCGGCAGCGCCCCCTTCATCATCGCAGCACTGCTCATGACATTCATTACCATTGCCTACTGCTGCAAAGGCGGCATGCGTGGTTCGCTGATTACCGATATTGCTCAGGCAGTGCTATTTGCCGTTTTGCTTATTGGCGTACTCATCATGATTGTGCCCCAGCATGGCATTGACGCCTATGCCACCAGTGGTGTTTGGTCGCTAGAGGGCGGCGTTGACTTTATCATCGGTGCCGGATTGCAGTGCCTGTCCTATGGCTTTCATGATGCCGTTCTTACTGACCGCGGCTTTTTATGCGAAGAGAAGAAGATGCTCAAGGCCTTCATCGTAGCTGGCCTCCTTGGCTTTGTTGCCATCACCTTGTTCTCTTTAGTAGGCGTGGATCTGTTCTTAGATGGCATCTCTCGCAGCGGCTCCGATGCCCCCGTTATTGTGGCGCGCTCCTTGGGTATCTTCGCCTTCTTCATTGTGGCGGTCATCATGATTTCAACTGCTGGCTCCACTCTTGACTCTACGTTTACCTCACTCGGAAAGCTTTGCTCCCGCGATCTTCCGGGCATCATCAACATCACCCCGGAAAACGTTCGTATGATCAGCATCGGCGCCATGATTATCTTTGGTGTGATCGGCAATCTCCCTATGATCATGGGCGCCAGCATCATCACCGCAACCACTATTTCGGGCACCATGATTATGGGTCTCGGCCCCATCTTCTTGCTCCATGGTGTGGTAAAGCCCACCAACCTCGGCTTTATGTTGGCCTTCTGGATTGGCATGATTTTGGGCATTTGGGATGTTGTGGATCCGTCCTCGCTGTCCTTTATGAACATTGGTGAGGGCAAGTATGCCAACTTCCTGGGCGTCAATCTTTGGGGAGCCATCCTCTGCTGGCTTGCCTACATTGTGCCGGGCCTGATTTCGGCCGCCCAAGACAAGAAGAAGGGCATCAAGCCTACCTGGAAGGGCTTCACGAAGGAAGAAATTGCCGCACGAGAAGCTGAAGCCGCTCGTCGTCGTGAGCTCGGCGACCCCGAGGGTATTGAAGGCCCGAGCGATCAAGATCGTGCTATTGATAGTGATATGCCTGTAGGCGCCTAGCCTCCTCTACTGAAACGGCATTTGCTTGCCACTTTCCCTTCACCCGCAACATCAAACAGGGACGGAAACCTCAATTTCCGTCCCTGTTTTTATTGCGCGCCCGAGGGCCGTCGGGTCATGCCGTGAGCCAGACAACCGTCTGACTCGTTTCATACTGCAACCAACTCAAGCGCCGGTCGTTCTAAACCCCGCGCTAGCGCAACGTCAAACTGTCACTTAGTGAATACCCGGCCAGACCGCTCCGGTAGCAGGTCCGGGGATGTCCTCATTCTTCGGCGTTGTGGGAATGACCCCGTATTCGCGCAACAAGCCATAGATATCGGTATCTTTAATCTCATCGAGGCCCTTTGCCAGCAAGAGCTTCTCAATAAGGCTCATGTTCATATCGGTTGCCGGCTTACCATCACGCAGCAACACGGTAGCGTTCAGCAAGCAGCGCAAGTCAAAGACACTTCCCCAGACCTCAGGGACACCACGATCAATATCCAACAGGGTGTACACGGCCTCCATGCCCGTACGCATGGAATACTCGGTGGTGAAGATGGTATCGCGCGGCGTCTCGGCAAACTGGCCGATAAAGGCAAAGTTGACGGCGCCCTCGGGTACCACCTGCGGACGATCGCCCTCAGCACGAGGCATGAAGAATGCCGTGATGTAAGGCATCATGCACGGGACGGTATTGGCACTATGCTTCGCCAAATCCTCAATTTGATCCTCAGGAACGCCCAGATGATACAGCCACTCTTGGCAAATCTCTTCGCCCGTACAATCGCGCATGGCCTTTTTCACATAGTCGCCGGGCTTGTCAGTAAAGAGGCTATAGACCCACACGCAAACAGTGCCAGGCTTCTGATCGCGGAACTGAGGTTGGCGATTGATAGTCCAGCTCAAGAGCCAGCTCGAGTCCTTAACGGACACGATACCGCCGGTAACCACATCACCCGAAAGCGGATCGCGCTTACAAATAGCCTCAATATAGGGAAGGATCTTGTCGTCAAGAGTGGTCACCGTGGCGCTTTCCCAATTGCTCTGTTCGGGATTCCCGCAGAACTTCTCCGGATGGCCGAAGGCAGGGTTCTGAGCCGCAATGCGCTTCCAGAGATCCCAACCATCGCCTGCTACCAGCTCCGGATCAAACTTTGCCGGCGCCTCCTGAGATCCGAAGGAAGAATGCGCCACACAGCTACCGGGTGTAATAAAGACCAGATCATTTTCCGTCAACGCAATGGTCTCTTCGGGGGCTACTTTCACAGCCCCTCCCCCTTGAACGCCCGTGGCTGCATCTTGAGCTGCTTGGCTTTCGTTGCGACGCAGCGTAATTTGCGTGGCAACCTTGCGAGCGTCATCCTTAGACTCATCGCAAGAGAACCGCACGTCAACTACATGGGTATTAAATTGGAAGTCAACGCCGTGAGCCTCCAGATACTTCACCATAGGCAGAATCATAGATTCATACTGGTTGTACCGGGTAAAACGCAACGCACTGAAGTCGGGTAGCCCGCCCACATGATGAATAAAGCGAGTGATGTAGCGCTTCATCTCAAGGGCGCTGTGCCAGTTTTCAAAGGCAAACATCGTGCGCCAATAGAGCCAGAAGTTAGAATTGAGCACCTCATCCGAGAAGTACTCGGTAATCTTTTTGTCCTGGAGATCCTCTTCAGGAGTAAAGAAGAGATTCATGATTTCCATGCAGCCCTTGTCGGACAGGTCGAACTTGTTGTCGGTATGGGCATCCTTACCGCGATCCACGGTAGCACGACATAACGAGTAATTGGGGTCGCGCTTATTCAGCCAGTAGTAGTAATCCAGCACGCTCACGTTGGGATCCTCGATAGAGGGAATGTCACGATACAAATCCCACATTACCTCGAAGTGGTTATCCATCTCGCGGCCACCACGCATGGTATAGCCCAGCTGCGCATAATCCCAACCATCGCAGGCACCGCCTGCACGCGGATCACGCTCGAGGATATGAATGCGCTTGCCCTCCATTTGACCATCGCGAATCAGATAGCACGCAGCCGTCAATCCTGCCAAACCCGATCCGATGATATAGGCTTGCTTCGCATCCACTCCTTCAGGCTTTAAGGGATGGGCAAAGGCTTCATAGTTACCGCTTGAATAGTACATAGCATGCTCCTAACCAGCCAAAACTGTGTATAAGATCTGAGTTCAATAGTAAGGAGATGCCTCAGTAATACCCCAGAGAACCAGGGGTTTCTCCCTTGCTGTTGCGCCCTTGTTGGAGAACCGTTGGCTCCCCCGCTACGGGACAACGAAGAGATTCGGCCATGCCATAGGAAGCGTCACTCACCCTGTCCCTCGCTTACTCGACAGAAATGAATTCACTGGGAATAAGTTGAGTTATTCACGAACAGAAAAAGAGGCTGCAGCCTTTTGGGCCACAGCCTCTTTTAATCTGTAGAGAAGTTCTCTTGTGCCTTATTGCTTGACCAAGCGTCTACTTCAGGTTGTAGAACGCATTCATGCCAGCATAGGCCGCCTGACTATCCAGCTGCTCTTCAATGCGAAGCAACTGGTTGTACTTAGCCACCCGGTCGGAGCGAGCCGGAGCGCCGGTCTTGATTTGACCCGTGTTGCAGGCCACTGCCAAGTCAGCGATGGTGGTGTCTTCCGTCTCACCAGAACGATGGCTCATGACGCAGGCATAGCCCGCCTGCTTCGCCATCTGAATGGCATCCAAGGTCTCACTCAAGGAACCAATCTGGTTTACCTTGATGAGGATAGCGTTAGCGCACCCAAGCTCGATACCCTTGGCCAGACGCTTAGAGTTGGTAACAAACAAGTCGTCGCCCACCAGCTGAACCTTATTACCAATGCGATCGGTCAAAGCCTTCCAGCCATCCCAATCCTCTTCGGCCATACCGTCTTCGATGGAGATGATGGGATACTTCTCCACCAATGCGGCCCAGTAATCTACCATCTCATCGCTGGTGAGCTCGCGGCCTTCGCCCTTCAGCTCATATTTGCCCGTTTCGGCGTTGTAGAACTCGGTAGAGGCCGGATCCATGGCAAACATGATGTCTTTTCCTGGCTTGTAACCAGCCTTTTCGCAAGCCTCAGTGATGTACTTCAGAGGCTCCTCGTTGTCTTTGAGGTTCGGAGCAAAGCCGCCCTCGTCACCAACGCCGCCACCAAGACCGGCATCATGAAGCACCTTCTTCAGGGTGTGATAAATTTCAACGCACCAACGAAGAGCTTCGGCAAAGGTCTGAGCGCCCACCGGCATAATCATGTACTCCTGGAAGTCCACGTTGTTGTCGGCGTGAACACCACCGTTGAGAATGTTCATCATTGGGGTCGGCAGCAGATGAGCATTAACGCCACCCACATATTTGTAAAGCGGCAGCTCGGCAGAATCCGCCGCGGCACGGGCTACAGCCAAAGAAGCCCCAAGAATCGCGTTAGCACCCAGGGCGCCCTTATTGTCGGTCCCGTCAGCCTTCAACATTGCCGCATCCACAGCACGCTGATCATCAGCCTCCAAGCCCAACAGTGCTTCAGAAATTTCCTCATTCACATGGGCGACTGCATCCTGCGTACCTTTGCCCATATAGCGATTCTTATCGCAATCGCGCAGCTCTACCGCCTCGAATGCGCCCGTCGAAGCACCGGACGGAACCATTGCGCGGCCATAGGCGCCATCTTCCAATACCACTTCAACCTCAACCGTGGGGTTGCCACGGGAGTCAAGTACTTCGCGTCCGTACACATCAATGATGACGCTCATGGATTTCCTCCTTGGAACTAAACCTGACCTAGGGGTTGCTTGCTTGCCTAGCAGAGAGCAACGCTCTCTGCGCCACTTCCGAGCACGACAAACCAGCAACTTTTCTATCATAGCATGGGCAGTTCGTCCGTAGACCCGCTCTACCTGAAGCGCACCGAGAACGCGCAAATTGGACGAAAGCGACGGGGAAGAGTTAATGGCGAGAAGGTAGCTGAGCCTGTTCTTGGAAGCGCGCAGTCTACGGGCACGCTCGCAGTTAGCTCAGCCCCTAGCACCACGCAAGGGCCACACAGAGCGCCAACCCCAACAGCAGCACTATCCCATCAAAGCCCGTTGCCCTCACTGGCTGCAACTCACTGCGCCGGGAGGTGCCACCATAGCAGCGAGCATCCATGGCTTGAGCCATCAAGGTACCCCGCCGGAAGAGCCCCGCAAACAAGGGCGCGATAGACGCCGTCGCTGCTTGCAGCCGTGCCCCCAAACACCCCTCTCCTATCGAGGCTCCTCGGCACCACTGAGCTTGACGGATCGCGCCATACTCCTGAGCAACCAAAGGAATAAAGCGAAGGGCCAAGCTCAAGGTGACCGCAATATCATCCACAGGTACCCCCAAAGCTGCAAAGGGACGCAAGAACCACCGGAACGCACTCATCAGCTGCTCCGGTGACGTGGTGACGGTAATCACAAAACTTGCGAGGGCTAAGTCCACCATGCGCAGTGCAAAGGTGAGCCCCCGCAGAGCGCCTTCGACCGTAAATGCCACGCCCCCATCCTGACCATTCCCGCTAAAACTATTAAAGAGCAGCGTAAATAACCCAATAAACAAGATAGGGAGCAACCACTTAAAGACCTGAGCGAACTCACAGCGCGCACGGCCGAGAAGCACGCCCAAGCCCAATGCCAACAGCGCTAACACCAACGGACTATCAATAAAAAAGACCGTAATGGTAATCGCCATCAAGAGCACGATCTTCACGCGACTATCCAGGGCCTGAAGACCCCGAGACGGTGAATTTAACGCATCTGCAGTTGTGGGAGAAAAATCAGTCATGAAATCAGTATACCGGCCCTGACCCATGAAAAAGGGCACACCCTAAGGTGTGCCCTTGCAGGAGTGCTGCTAGAGAGCAGCATGGCTAGGAGATATCGAAAACTACTGAGCGTCTTCTTCCAGTTCGCCCTCGAGCATTTCAGTCTCGATTTCTGCATTGTCAAACGTGAATGCCGTCTCTGCAGCAGCAGCGGCCTTGCCTTCGTCCTTCATTGCATCGAAATCGTCTACAGAAGCCTCAGCCTCAGCCATTACTTCTTCCTCAATGCGCTCCAAATCCTTGATTGCGTCTTGAGTCTTTGCTGCTTCAGCCTCTGCAAATTCAGTTACCGTCTTGTCAGTCATGATCCCGGCTCCTTTCGCCATGAGCATTTCATTTCGCTTACGCGTAGCAGCAATAGCGTGTTGCCCGTGAATCTTACTGAAAACCAAGCCTCAAGCTGTTTGAGAACTATTCGCAATCAGCACGCCGTTCTGCAACGTCTACAAAGCATTCTACGAACCTAAGAAACCTACAACCACCACCGCAGGGTAACGGGATAGGTGCGAAATGGTAGACAACTTTACTCATGATTTCTTTTCAGGGCCTTCTTCCGCCTGACTTTCGTGAGCCCGGGCCGCTTTGACCGAATCTGCGAAGTCTTTAGGGTCGTGCTTTTCTTCCCGACGCTCTTTAGGTGTTTCGTCATCGTAGAGCAAGCGGTACAAGGCCCCTACTGCTGCTTCCACATCATTGGCATCAATGGCATCCTTTAAGGTTTGTTGATCGTTGGACTTCGCCTTATTGCGCCGGCTCTCAGATTCCCGATCTGCATGACGGAATTCCACGATGAAGCCTGAAGAAAAAATACCAGCGGGAATAGCAGCCAGAGCTACCGAAAGCAGCATGGTCACACATCCCAAGAACCGCCCCCAGGGCGTAATGGGAACGAGGTCGCCATAACCGGTGCCGGTAACCGTAGTGATAGCCCAATAGAGACCGGTGAACACATTATTGAATTTATCCGGCTGGGCATTATGCTCAGCTTCGTACATCAAAACACTAGCTGCAACGCAAAGCAGCATGATGGCCATAAAGGCTGCCACGATTTCCCGGTGACGCCGCTCGGCCACCCGCACGATAGACCGCAAGCCTTTCATGTAGCGGGAAATTTTCACCAGACGCATCATGCGCAAAATGCGGATAGCTGCAATGATGCCGCCCGACAGTGGTACATACCACATAACAATCATGGGAGCGAAAGCCAAGAAGTCGATAATACCTAAGGGCGACAGCGCATAATGAAGCCGCGCTCGTGCTTTGGTTTGGTGAGGATATATCATGTCAGCAATCCAAAGCCGACAGCAGTATTCCACCGCAAAACTGATAGTGGAAAAGTGCGTGAATGCCGTCAAAGCGAATGTAATATCCGGAGGCAGATCCATGCCCACCGTACCGACAAGCACCGCATTAGCTGCAATGAGCAAAATAAGTCCAACACCTATAATGCGACCTAAAGGCTTTGCCTTCAAGGGGCGTTCGAGGGCTAAATACACTTGATGGCGAAACTGTTGGTAGGCGTTGCGCTCTTCGTTGGCTTCGCGCTCTTGGAGCCCGTGCGGTTTCGTTGCCTTCCGCTCGTGAGAGGTTTTGGACGGCGCAGGAGATGACTCGGGGTGCTCCCGAGTGATCTCTTGAGAGCTTTGCTGAGGCGATGCCTTCTTCGGGCTCTCTGACTGACTCTGCTGCCTATCCATAACACCTACTTCCCTTGGTAAAGATAACCATAGGAAAGACCCCTTGCTCGGGGCGACGACAAACCCGAGTCATCACAAAGCCGTTGCCTCAACGAAAAGAAAGCGCCACGGCAATCCGTAGCGCTTTCCATGCATGCTCTATAGGTGGCGAAAAGCCTAGGCTTTAACGTCTGCCTGCTCTTCCTCGGCCTTTTCGACCTCAGGAGTCTCAGCATCCTTAGCAGCCTCAGCTTCGGCCTCTTCAGCCTCTTCTTTAGCAGCTTCTTTAACATCGCCTGCAGGCTCACCCTCGACAGCAGCCTCAAACTCTTCCTTAGCCTCAGCCTTAGCCTCTTCAATGGCCTCAACCTTTTCGGCATCGGTGAGCTCAGCACCTTCGGTCTCTACAACCTCAGTGGCGTCTACGGCCTCGAGCTGCTCTTTGGTGCCATCCTCTTCAAAGCCCAAGTCCTCAGCTAATTCCTCAGACTTAGAAACCTTCTTCGGGGTGGCCTTCTTCTTAGCCGGCTTAGCAGCCTTAGCGTCAGCCTTAGCACCCTTCTTGGCTACGGGCTCGGTCACCAGCTCCATGATTACCATGGGAGCGTTGTCGCCCTTGCGGAAGCCAAGCTTCATGATGCGGGTGTAGCCGCCCTGACGGTCAGCAAACATGCCCTGGCTAACCTTCTCAAAGATCTCGCGCACGAGTTCTTTGTCATTCAGATAGGCAATGGCCAGGCGGCGAGAATGCAGGTCGCCCTTCTTTGCCCAAGTAATAACGCGGTCGACGTCGGGACGAATTTCCTTGGCGCGCGACTCCACCGTCTTGATGCGGTCGTTGAGGAACAGCGCCTGCACCAAGCTGCGCTTCATGGCATGAGTGTGGCTCCAGTCGGTGCCAAGCTTGCGCCCCTTCTTGTTGTGTCTCATGTTCTCGTATCTCCTAAAGCTTTAAGTTGAGGTCCATGGAAATGAGCTTGTCCTTCACTTCCTCGATGGACTTCGCGCCAAAGTTTCTGATGTTAAGCAGGTCGTTCTCGGAGAACTCAACCAGCTGACGCACCGAATGAATGCCTGCACGCTTCAAGCAGTTGTAGGAACGCACCGAAAGGTCCAGGTCCTCAATTTGCTTGTCCAGCTCGGCGTTGGTCTCTTGACCCTCGGGAGCGAAGATGGACGGAATCTCGTCCAGCTCTTCGTCCTCGGACTCAGAGAGAGCCAGGAATGCACCCATGTACTGATTGATGATGTTGGCGGCGCGGCACACAGCCTCGGTAGGCTTAATGCTGCCGTCGGTCTCAACCTCAAGAACCAGCTTGTCGTAGTCGGTCCGCTGACCCACACGGGTGTCAGAAACGCTCATGGTGCAACGACGCACAGGCGAGAACAGCGAGTCGACATGAATGATGCCGATGGGATCCTCGGTGCGCTTGTTGCGCTCGGCGGATACATAGCCGCGACCCACACCGATGCGAATGGACATATCCAGCTGTCCACCATCGGCTACCGTAGCAATAACGTGATCAGGGTTGATCAGCGTGAACTCCGTAGGAACCTCCAGGTCGGCACCAGTAACAATGCACGGACCTTCAGCAGACACGTGAGCCACGGCCTCTGCCACTTCTTCATTTAAAGCGGCGAAGACTAAGCCCTTCACGTTAAGCACGATGTCGGTGATATCCTCAATAACGCCTTCAGCAGTGGTGAACTCGTGTTGCACCCCTTCGATCTGAATAGCGGTGGCTTTGGCGCCGTCCAAAGAGGAAAGAAGCACGCGACGCATAGAGTTGCCCAAGGTATTGCCATAACCACGCTCGAGCGGTTCGACAATGTAGCGAGCAACGGTATCGTTGACCTCTTCCGTTGTAACAGTAGGCCTCATGAACTCCGTCATGTGTAATGAGCCTCCTTAGTAAAGCGCGATTATTTCGAGTAAAGTTCGACGATAAGTTGTTCGCGGATGTCGGAATCAATCTGATCGCGCTGGGGAAGGGCAAGAACGCTGCCCTGCAGCTTTTCGATATCAACCTCAAGCCACGCAGGAACCTGAACGCGCTCATTGGAGATCAGAGCGCTCTTGATGACCAACATATCCTTGGCCTTCGGAGCTACAGAGATCAGGTCGCCAGGACGCACGAGGAACGACGGGATGTCCACGCGACGGCCATTAACGTTGATGTGACCATGACGAACTTGCTGACGAGCCTCGGCACGAGACTTCGCAAAACCCAGACGATAAACCACGTTGTCCAGGCGGCTTTCCAGAAGGCGAAGCAGGTTTTCACCCGTAATGCCTTGCTGACGGTTAGCCACGTCATAGTAATGACGGAACTGCTTTTCGAGCACACCATAGATGCGCTTGGTCTTTTGCTTCTCACGGAGCTGGGTGCGATATTCGCTTTCCTTCACGCGCTTTTTGCCAGCCTCGCCGGGGGCATAGGCGCGACGCTCCATGGCACATTTCTCGGTATAGCAGCGGTCGCCCTTGAGGAACAACTTTGCGTCCTCGCGGCGGCACAGTCTGCAATCCGCTCCAGTGTATCGAGCCATATTCAATGATCCTTTCAGTTACACGCGACGACGCTTGCGCGGACGGCAACCGTTGTGCGGGATGGGGGTGCAATCTTGGATGCTGGCAATCTCGAGACCAGCGGCCTGGAGAGAGCGGATAGCAGTCTCACGGCCAGAGCCCGGGCCCTTAACGAACACGGAAACCTTACGCAGGCCGTGCTCCATGGCCGTTTTGGCAGCAGCCTCGGCAGCCATCTGAGCCGCGAAGGGAGTGGACTTACGGGAGCCCTTGAACCCTACGGTGCCGGCAGACTGCCAAGAGATTACATTGCCCTGGGGATCGGTAATGCTGACGATAGTGTTATTGAACGTCGACTTAATGTGAGCAGCACCCACCGCGATGTTCTTGCGCTCCGAGCGCTTGATGCGCGTGTTGCGTACGTTTTTCTTAGCCACTGCTAGCTACCTCACTTCTTCTTTCCGCCGATTTGCTTACGCGGGCCCTTACGGGTGCGAGCATTGGTATGAGTGCGCTGGCCGCGGACCGGAAGACCACGACGATGACGAAGGCCACGATAGCAGCCGATCTCCATCAGGCGCTTCACGTTCTGCGTGTTCTCACGACGCAGGTCGCCCTCAACCGTGAGGTTGGCTTGGATGTAGTCGCGCAGACGAACGAGATCCTCTTCGGTGAGGTCGTCGGTGCGCAGATCAGGATTGATGCCGGTGGCGGCGAGAATCTTCTTTGAAGTAGTCAGGCCGATACCATAGATGTAGGTCAAGGCGATCTCAATGCGCTTATTGCGAGGAAGATCGACACCAACAAGACGTGCCATGTGTTATTCCCTTTCTTCCTAACCCTGACGCTGCTTGTGGCGCGGGTTCTCGCAAATCACGAGGACCTTGCCATGGCGTCGAATGATCTTGCACTTGTCGCACATTTTCTTGACCGAAGGACGTACCTTCATAATTCTTTCCTTTCGGTTATGTGACGTTCCTCTATCTTCCACGTCCAGCCGCAGACGGTTGTTTTTACTACCCACGACCTGCGGTTTCCCGCAGACCTTTTGCTCTCCGACGATTCGGCTCTCATCTTATTTGGAGCGCAAAAAAGTGCACCGGCTCTGCCGGGGCACCCCAGTGCCGCTTCTGGCGGCTTAGTTGCTACTTAAAGCGATAGGTGATGCGACCGCGATTCAGGTCGTAAACAGAAAGTTCCACCGTCACCTTATCCCCCGGCAAAATTTTGATGTAGTGCATACGCATCTTGCCAGAGATGTGAGCAAGGATATTGTGGCCATTTTCGAGTTCGACACGAAACATAGCGTTCGGCAGTGCCTCAAGCACCGTGCCCTCAAGCTCGATTACATCTTCCTTAGCCAAAAGTAACCCCCAAGCGAAGTCCATTACACAGCAACGTCGAATATTAGCACGAATTTGGGGAAAGGAAAGAGAAAATTGCGAACGAGCGCACAAAACCAACAACCGGCGGTGCTGGTTTTTTCTGACCTGCTTGTCAGGCCTGCGGCTGGCATGCCGCGCAGCTCTCTGAACGTAAGGAGCCGCCAGGTACTTGCGCCCTAACCAAGGAGCGCCACCGCCTTGTCGGTGAAAAAGGAAACCTCTTAGGTTCCATGCAGGGACGCATTCTAGCGCAAGAGTCGATCGAGAGCAACTCCCCTCCTGAGGTTTCGCTACACCAAAGCTCTTTCTTGTCGGCAATTCTCTTCATAACATATCTCGCTAAGGCGTATCGCGACATTCGAGCCCCGCTTGGGCCATGCGATAGCCACTCAAGGCAGATCCCCACCGATGACCCTTCTCCTTATCATTACAATAACGCTGCAATTTTGTTCAAACGTCGGAAGCAGCACAGCCCAGGCAGTGGCGCTCCGGCTTTCGTGCTCTAAGGGAGATTTCTATGGCAAGCAGTCCCGCCCCTTCCCCATCCACCGCTACCCCCGCAAAGCAACCGCGCGAACACTTTGCCTCGCGTCTCGGCTTCATTCTTATTAGTGCGGGGTGCGCCATTGGCCTTGGCAACGTCTGGCGGTTTCCCTACATCGTGGGCGAATACGGCGGCGCTGCATTCATTTTGCTCTACCTCATCTTCCTGGTGATTTTAGGTCTGCCCGTTATGGTGATGGAGTTTGCCATTGGACGCGCCAGCCAGCGAAGCTGCGCGAAAGCCTTTGGTGTGCTGCAGCCCTCGGGTCGCTGGAATTGGTTTGGCTGGTGGAGTTACATCGGTTGCATGCTGCTCATGATGTTCTACACCACGGTCTGCGGCTGGATGCTGGCCTACACCGCAAAAATGGCTACGGGAACCTTTGAGGGTCTTGATGCTGAGGGAGTAGGCGGTGTGTTTGCCACCATGCTTGGCAATCCCACTGAACTCATCGGCTGGATGCTAGCCGTTATCGTCATTGGCTTTTTGGTATGCAGCTTAGGACTTCAGAAGGGCGTTGAGCGCGTCACGAAGGTCATGATGGTTTGCTTACTAGGCGTCATGATTATTCTAGCCATTCGCGCTATTACCCTCCCCGGGGCCGCCGAAGGTCTGGAGTTCTACCTGGTGCCCGATTTTGGTCACATGTTTGCTGGCGGATGGGCCGGATTTGGTGATGCCGTCTATGCCGCCATGGGCCAAGCCTTCTTCACGCTCTCGTTGGGTATTGGCGCTATGGAAGTATTCGGCAGCCGCATTGGAGATGCCCACTCTCTTACCGGCGAAGCCCTGCGCATCTGCGGTCTTGATACCGTTGTGGCCATCATTGCCGGCCTGATTATTTTCCCCACCTGCTTTGCCTTTGCGGTGGCGCCGGATCAAGGACCGGCTCTCGTTTTTGTCACGCTCCCGAACGTCTTTGGCCAAATGCCCTTAGGTCAGCTCTGGGGTGCACTGTTCTTCGTGTTTATGAGTTTTGCGGCACTCTCCACCATCATTGCGGTATTCGAAAATCTCATTACCTTCACCATGGAGAAGTGGAACGTTACGCGCTCGACCGCCATCGCCCGCACCGCCGTACTGGTGACCGTCTTAAGCTTGCCCTGCGCCCTTGGCTTTAATGTGCTAGCAGGCGTTACGGTTCCAGGCATCGGTGACATTCAGTCCATCGAAGCCTTCATTGTCTCGAACAACCTACTGCCCTTGGGAAGCTTGCTCTACGTCATTTTCTGCCTGTCGAAAAATGGCTGGGGCTGGCAAAACTTCCTTGCCGCCGCCGATGCGGGCAGCGGACCGCGCTTCCCCCGTTGGGCTCATGGCTGGCTCGCCTTTGGGCTTCCCATCCTGATCATTATTATTTTCATTATGGGTTACGTGCCAAAGATACTTCTCTGGATGGGCATGGCCTAGGCCTCGGCATTTAAGCCGCAACGCCACCCCAATCTCGGGCAACAAACAAAACGCGCTGGCCACAAGGTCAGCGCGTTTTTACTATCGAGAAAAGTGGCTGGGGTACCAGGATTCGAACCTAGATAGCTGGTACCAAAAACCAGAG
>CAJUNI010000015.1:15573-36596 GCA_910587945.1 uncultured Parvibacter sp. | reverse complement strand
GCCTGTGCCTCCTCCCGCAAGGCACTAAACCGACGTCCATAGACCTCTTCTGCCCACCATGCAAAGGGATGAAGGTGCGGACACGCTGCAAGTCGCTCTTTCATCTCAGGTACCGATAATTGCTCGGCAGCACTTTGATAGAGAATCTCCTGTAGTGCAGGTAATTCTTGAGCGAGGCGCCCCGGCAAAATAGCCAGACCCATAATTTCAATGAGCCCAATGTTTTCTTTCTTTAGGAAGAAGTACTGCTCGGCCGGATGAAATAAGCCAAAGGGTCGTTTGGGTGTAGTGCGGTTGTTGCGAAGCACCAGATAAAGTTCATAGCTCTCAGCCGTTTTCCGCACAATGGGATTCCAGGCATTATGACGAAGGCGATGTCCCTGGCCATCTATGGAATAGGGTTGAATCGCACAGGCCGGATCTTCAAAGTCCTCCCAACGGTGCACCAGAGTTTGAGCAGCGGCGCACAGAGCTTCTGCCGAGGAAGAGCGCAGACGAAGAGCAGCAGCAGGCCACTCAAGCACTTCGGTCTGAACGTCAGGGTGGTCTTTCAACGGGACGATGCAGCGGCCCTTCGCCTCCATCATAGGAAACTGATGGCGACCTCCTTGATAGTGTTCGTGACTCAAGATGGAACCGCCCACAATGGGAAGATCTGCATTGGAGCCAAAAAAGTAGGCGGGGAAATCATCTGCCAGTTCAAGCAACGCCGGTACCGTAGCGTCTCCCACAGCCATAGGGCGATGCTCGGCCGTAAGCACAATGCAGTGCTCATCAAAATAGCCATAGGGCGAATACTGAAAGCCCCACCGCTCCCCCTGAAGCGATAGCGGCCCAATACGCAATCCCGGCTTTGCAGGATGGCGCTCGTTACCTGACCAGCCTTCATTCTCCCAACAGAGGTCACATTGAGGTTCACGATCCGACGCCTGGGATACCAGAGTCCCTGTTACCTGCCCCGCATCCACGCCGTTCGTTCGAGCAGCCCGAGCAATGGCCCTCGGGTCTTTTTCGGGCTTTCGTTGGTTCACACTGATTTCAAGTCGGGTGTCTCCTACCGGCTTCTGCCAATACCAAGAGGATTGGGTGGCCGGCGTATGCAAATATCCACAAACCTGCTCCAATTCCCACAAATAGGCTGCTGCCGCTTGACCTCCTTGAGAAGCAAATAGCTCCTGAAAGTGTTCATGAACTGTCTCAGGAGAATTCAGAGAAGCCTCTACAGACTCTCCGCTCGTTACCAACAATTCCGCTTTCCGAGGAGAAGTCCCCGCGATGCAACCCTCTGCTCTCATGGTTCTCTCACCAGTGCGCAAACCCCAAAGGCTCCCGGCTCAACAACCGTACAGCGCGAATCGCCGAGCATGCCGTTCATGGCCTCGATGAACCCTGGGGTAAGCTCTTGAGGCACAAAGGCCAAGATGCCGCCCCCAAAGCCACCCCCATGAATCCGCCACGCACCGGCATCTTCTAACAGGTGACAACACAAAGCTGAAATAAGTGCCAAGGGATGCTCATCGGAGGAAGCAGCCTGTGTTGACTCCTCAAGGCTTCGCAAAAACTCCGCCGATGAAGCCCCTGACAACCGCGCCAATTCCACAAAACGATCGAACTCCTGATTCATCAGACTCTCACATTGCATGCGTACGCGCTCAACCTCGTCATAGTAATGAATCGCACGCAGACAGGCATCGCCCCCACAGGCAGCATGCACCTTGGCCAGGGAAGCAAAAAAGTCTTCGCGGGCAACCTCGGAGAGTCGCGTCTTACCAAAGACTGCGGCTACGGTATGCATGGCTTGGGGGATGCTATTGAATGCATCGGTATGAGCGCTGTGATCGATGGCTGAGTCAATTAGCACCAAGCTGAAGCCTGCTTGGTCAGCATTAAAAGGAAGGGCTGTGGCATGGGGAGGTGTGACGGAGAAATCGAGCAACGACACGCCCCCTAAGGCGCTGGCTAGTTGATCTTGGGCGCCGGTGGGCTTCCCGAAGTATTCTCCTTCGGCCTTCTGCCCCGCTAACGCCAAGGCCACGGGATCCTCAGGCCGAAGCAAGCCACCTTCCGGGAATTGCGTCGACGACCCCCGCAACACCTCAAGAGCAAAGCCTACCGCCACTTCAAAGGCAGCGGATGAGGATAATCCCGCGCCACAGGGCAACGTCGCTTCCACTACCATGGCGGTGCCCGCCACAGGAATTCCCCGCGCCGCCTGAGCAGCCGCGACCCCGCGGACGAGCGCTTGAAACGTTTTCTTCTCTTCAGGCCGGGGTGTTGACCAGCCTGGATCCTTCAGATCCACTACCGCACGCCCAAAGCCTTCACTTTCTACCACCAGTTCAGGGGTGCTGGTTTCCTGGGCGCAAACATAGATATGCTTGGCGATGGCCCCAGAAATAACCTGGCCCCCTTGATGATCGACGTGATTGCCCGCAATTTCCACGCGCCCGGGAGCTGCCACATAAATCCGACGAGAGCCAGAATGTGCGTCATCAGAGAACGCCCGCTCAAACTGCTGGTCAAGCTGCCGACGAAGCGACGGCGGGAACAGTTGTTGAGCATCCGGCTCCCCCGCCACAGGCAACCCTGCATCGGGAGCCAAACGCTCCGGAGCATCGGTGAGCTTGTTACGACGACGATCGTAGGTCAGGAGACCATTTACCTCTTCTTCCACATCACTCAATTGCGTGTAGACTGACGCCGCCAACCCTAAGGGCACCAGATCATCGGCCTCTTTCATGACATCATGAACCCCTTGGCGCCACAGATGAGGATCGCGGAATACATCGTAGCCATAGGCCTGCTGATAGTAGGTGTGTCCCGCTACCGGATAGGCCAAACCCCCAAACTCTGAAATTGAAAAGGCGCGACCCCCTCGTGTGCGAGCGCGGCCTTGAAGTTTTGCCGGATTGTCAGGATAGATATGAAGATCTCGAAAGTAATCATGAACACTCAGGATGTCGCCACAGTGCTGATCGTACCAACCACTGACGGAGTCAATGAGCCGCGAGTTATCTAAGCCCGCCACCATTTTTGTGGCCGCAAAGGCATCAAACTGGCCCCAGCTTTCATTGAACAGCACCCAACATACAATGGAGGGATGATTGGCCAGCCGTGTGACCGCCCGCGCCGTGGTATCGAGCCACTCCTGACGATAGGCAGGGTCGCCTGCCGCCAGTTTGCGCTGATGAGCAGCGGTAGTGTCACGATAAGCACCCCAGCGGCGGCTGAAGAATGTTGGCTGATAGGTGACCAGCCACTGATCCAGGGGACCTCCCCCGCTTACCATATCTTGCCATACCAGCATACCCAGACGATCACAAAGGTAATACCAGCGCTCGGATTCAATTTTGATGTGCTTGCGTAGCATGTTGAATCCGGCATCCTTCATAGCTTGGATATCAAAGACGAAGGCTTCCTCAGCAGGCGCCGTCATAAGACCGTCAGGCCAATAGCCCTGATCCAGCACGCCGCGCGCATGATAGGGCTTCCCGTTCAAATACAAACGCCAATGACCGGACTCATCCTGGGCCAACTGAACCTGGCGCACCGCCCCATAGCTTGTTACCTGATCTGAGCCATAGGTAATCGTAAGGTCGTAGAGCGCCGGGGTTTCTGGCGTCCACAGCAACGGTGCATCAAAATGGAGCGTGACGCTCGCCTGATAGCGCTGTGGCGTAAACGCCGCTTGCTCCTCTTCAACCCGCTCATCCCAATAGGGTGCCACGGACGGTTTATAGGGAGTAAGTTCAGAAGCGGGAATAGAGCAACGGAATTCGCGGCCCTGCTCATCCACGGCCTGAATTTCGACATCTTGAGGATCCCCGCCAAAAATCAACGTACCTTCCAAACCATCAAGAGCCGGGGTTGCACGCCACTCGAGCCATTCCACCCAGGAGGAAGGCCGCAACTCAAGCCACACCGGCTGCCAAATGCCGCTTTGGGCGCTGTACCAAATACCGCCATTCTCAAGCTTTTGTTTACCCCGTAGCTGGGTGCCTTGGTCGGTAGGGTCCCATACGCAAAGCCGCACATCTAACGAGGGTTGAGGGGCTGACTGTGCTTCATCGGTCGACGATGAGGTGGCCGCATCCGCCGCAAGAGCCTCCTGAACCACTGACGTCAAATCAAAACTAAAGGGAAGATAGCCTCCCCGATGGGTGCCAAGCTTCTTCCCTTGAACCCACAAAGCGCAGCAATAGTCCACCGCCTCAAAGTGCAACACAACCTGCCCCTGGGCTTCCACGGTAGCGGCCATGGTTTCGTCAATAGGAAGGCTATAGCCATACCAAAGTAACTCATCAGGCATGACCCTATGGCCTACCCCTGACAGCAGCGACTCAGGAGAAAAAGGCACCACAATGGAGCCCTCCCAGGTTTCAGGAGCTTTAGCAGTTTGCCAGCTCTGAGCATTTCCTCCTGGAGTAATAGCGTACTCCCAACAACCATTCAGCATCCGCACCGAATCCCGCGCACAGAGCGGGCGCGGGTGCTCTTGGCGCACTGCAACAGGATCTAAGGCCTCACCCCAAGGAGTCAGAAGACGGTTCGGCTTACCCACATCATGGGCCTTAGGTTTACTTGCTATGACTCGCTTGATGTTTAGCACGATAGACTCGCTTTCTGAGCCATTTCACAACGGAGACATCGCCTCAGAACCCAGCTCTTTGGCCTAGGCACCCCTACAAAAGAAAGCTTTTACCTTAACGGTTAGCCACGTCGTTGGAACACACCACAAACGCAGCTTGGTTAATCAACATGGCCTCTGCAACGGAATCGGCAATCTCGCTTCCACAGAGCAAGCGCACGCACTCTACCCCAAAGGGCAACGCTGTCGCAGGGCCCGTAGCGGTAACCAAATGCCCATCCACACAAACATCCACGGCCTCTTGATACAGCCCTTGAGGGAAATCCGTTTGGCAACCGGGATAACACACGGCACGTTTCCCCGCGAGCAAGCCCAGTCCATCTAAAACCATCGGACCGGCACAAATTGAGGCCAGGGCCCCATCGGTTTGGGCGCGATGCTTGAGCGCTTCACCCAAAGGCTCACAGGCGCTCAACCGCTCAACACCATCGGAGCCGCCGGGCAGTATCACCAAATCAAAATCATCGAGATCTACCTCGCCGAGCAGAGCGCCACAATTAAGTTCAATACCCTGAGCGCCCCGCACCCTCGGATCATTGGAGATCGAGACCAAAGCCACCTCGAGCCCTGCGCGCCGCATTACATCTACGGGCGCCACTACCTCAACGGGCTCAAAGCCATCAGCCAACATAACTGCTACTTTTTTCGCCATAGCGATGCTTCCTTCCACCTCAAACTTTGAATAGATAAAATCCTAAGGTAAGAAATCAGGATTAAAAGTCTCCAAACCAGAGGCGATACACGTTTGTTTCCCGCGCCGCCGTTACCTGGTGATTCTTAGAACAACTGGTCCGTATCAAGCCAGATGGTAAACGGCCCATCGTTGACTAACGCCACCTCCATCATGGCGCCGAACCTCCCGGTTTCAACCGTGCCCAAGGATTGGCGCACGCACTGGGCAAAATACTCATAGAGCGCTTCAGCCGTTTGAGGATCCCCTGCTTCAGTAAAAGAAGGGCGATTCCCTTTTCGGCAGTTAGCATAGAGAGTGAATTGGCTCACCACCAATACCGCTCCACCCACATCGCCAAGGCTGAGATTGGTTTTTCCTTGGGCATCTTCAAAGAGACGTAACTTCAAAATCTTTTGCCAGAGCGCCGCAGCAGTTTCTTCGGTATCTTGGGGTCCTACTCCGAGCAAAATAAGATAACCGCGCCCGATGGAGCCTTCCAGTTCCCCCTCTACCCTCACTGAAGCTTGGGACACCCGTTGCAATAGTGCTCGCATAATTGCGCCTTTCTGTGTGCTGGCTCGACCTATCTTTCCCAAAGCATAGCCTATTTCTTCAAGATCTCCCCTCGCTGCCCAACCTAAGGACCGAGCTCTGGGAAGCCCTACGGCAGAACACACTGGGATGATTGCCCTCTTTTTGCGACCGGCGCGTTAAGGTTACAGGCCGCCAACACGGCGTTAATCAAATATCGGCAATGTGGAGTAGATCACTCAGCGCATGATTGAGACGACGAAAATACAAACCATGTTACAAACCACGTAGCGAAAGGAACCACCATGGAGCTCAAAGATTCTCAATCTTGGAAAAACATCGAGACC
Organism: uncultured Parvibacter sp.; assembly: GCA_910587945.1. Taxonomy (GTDB): domain Bacteria; phylum Actinomycetota; class Coriobacteriia; order Coriobacteriales; family Eggerthellaceae; genus CAJUNI01. Next base: position 30,397 of record CAJUNI010000015.1, on the reverse strand, counting down.
GCTTTAAATGCCGAAGCGCTGGCCTACGTTGAGTATGTCTTCTATAGCCAGCAGGCAGCCAAAGACGGCTACACCCAAATCTCCAACATCTTCCAAGAGACTGCCGACAATGAACTGCATCATGCCAAGCTCCTTTTCAAGAAGCTACATGATGGCGCCGTACCGCCCACTGAGGATTGCCTCCAATTAGCCCACGACTCCGAACATTACGAGTGGGATGTCCAATACAAGGAGTTCGCAAAAGAAGCCGATGAAGAGGGCTTCACTGATTTAGCTCGTTTCTTTGAAGGCTTAGCAGCCATCGAACATAGCCATCAGGAGCGCTTCGACTTATTAATGCAACGCATTAAGGATGACGAAGTCTTTAAGCGCGAAGAGGTTCAGGTCTGGGTCTGCACCGTATGTGGTCATATTCACATTGGCAAAGAAGCTCCGGAGAAATGTCCTGTTTGCGCTCACCCGCGCGGCCATTTCGAGATTCGTGCTCAGAATTACTAAGAGCTACTCGCGAAGAAGTCGCTGCACTTCTTTCCATTCCGATAAACAAACCCCCGAAGCCTTCACGCTTCGGGGGTTTTCTTTCATTACTTCAAGATCGCTACAGCAAAACGCCTGCCAGCAGCCTACATCTAGCACTTAGTGAGCTCTGGAGTCCAACGCTACCTTTACAAGCGCTCCGCTTCCGCGACCCTATCCCCATCCGGGCAATACTCACGCTGACGCTTTCGTGCAAGTTCTACCCCGCGGGCCACAAATCCTTCGCCGTATTCCTGGCGAATCTTCCAGGCGTAGCGACATTCCGGATTCTCAAATTTCTCCCGCTCAAAGGCCAAGCACTCAAAGACTTCTGGCCCTACATTCATGGTCTGGTAGAACTCTTCCATCCAGTCAATAACACGCTTGGCGGCTTTGACCACAGAGAAAGCCTCCCCGTCCGGGGTGACAATTTTTACCGTCTTCAGATCATAGTGGGCAGCATTCTTAAAATTCTGCACTGCTTGCACCTGGTCTTTGACGCTTAAGGGCTCATCAGGGGTTGAAGCCAGCCACACCAAAAAGAGCTGGCAAAAACGCACATCCCGCACATCAATACCAGCGCGCACCAGCGGGTTGAGGTCAATCATACGAAGCTCAATGTGGCTGATGCCGTCTTTGAGCGCCTCAAGACCATAGGCGCCGCGCGGCTTCAATCGAATGGGATAGTAGAGCTCCGAGGGGTATTTAATCAGCCCCAGATCAATGTATTCCTGGATGCTATCGGCATAGGCCGCCGCTGAGTCGTAGCGCAAGATTGGCGCGAAGAAATTCCAATATCCCAACTCCGAGCAGCGCACCGTGGCCAATCCCTGGAAGAGCTCGCCACCAATCTTTCCCTTCTCTACAAAGGATGAGTCCATAACCGGGCTCGCAGCGGTTATGGCCGTCAAAATCCAGCCATAGGCCACACTCCGCTTGGCTAAGGTTACATAGAGCTGGTCGCGCAGCTCATCAAAGCTTGGAGGCTCGACCCCGCTCTCTTGAGCTAACGCCACACTAGCTTCCCAATTGGCTTGGAGTAACTCATCGGAAAATGAGTAATTCAAATGAATGCCAGAGAATGCCATCTTGTAGCGGCCATAACGATCTGAGAGGTATTCGCGATACTCCGTTTTTCCCGCTTCATCTCCGGTGTATTGCGCAATGGGAATATCTCTCTCAGAACGAATATAAGGCGGATTGGAAAAGGGCCAGAGGTATTCCCGATCCCGCAGATTATGGAGCGTTTGCTGGACGATGGTGTTGTAATGCTCCAACGAGGCAACAGCTTCTTCCGGCGAGTCCACCGGGGGCGTATTAACCTCTACCTGGTTTTCGCTAAAGTCGCGCACAATGTGCACATCATCGGCAAAGTTGCACGGCGTTTGAGCCAAAAACCCTTCCGGCTCAATGCGAAGGCTCTCTTTCTCAAGGCCAAAATGGCCGGTCAGTAATAACGCTTTGACCGCTTCGTTTTGGATTTGCAGCATGGCTGCCTCCCCGTAATCGCTCTTATTTCGCGAAAAGTTTAGCAGTTTAGTTGCCATTCGAAGACGGCGGCAACCCCATCGCTTTTCCTTTGTTGCCAAGCCTACAAAGAGCAGCCACCCCAGAGAGTTGCCTCCCAGAAGGCGAACCCGACCGCCTTTAAGACTGGGGCTGAACCTCTACCTGAGACCCATCATTAAACCCACGCCGATCAGGAATGAGGAAAATGAACACGAGGGAGCTTAAGAGCAGCAAGAACGGGTAGAACAAAAAGGGAATCACCTGGAATGCCGAGATGACTTGCCCCAGTTCTGCACAGGCAGAAAGCGCCACAAGCATTTGAGCGCCGTAAGGGATGATGCCCTGGGACACACAAGAGAACGTATCCAAAAGCGATGCTGTTTTGCGCGGCGAGATGTCGTAGGTCTCAGACATCTCTTTGGCAATCGGATTGGCCATAACAATGGCCACCGTGTTATTGGCGGTAGCTATGTCCATGGCACATACCAGAAGACCCATACCTAATTGGCCGCCACGCTTAGACTTGAACAGACTCTTAATACCATTCAACAGCGCCCGGAACCCGCCATACTCACGAATGAGCGCACAGATGGCACTTACCAAGATAGCCACCATGGCCGTCTCAAACATACCCGCAGCGCCGCTTCCCATAGACGCCACCAGATCAATGGGGGCGGTGGTGCCGGTAGCCACCACAATCAGAGAGCCAAACACAATGCCTAACAACAACACGATGAATACGTTGATGCCGATAATGCCGCCCACGAGCACGATGAGATAGGGAATCAATTCCACCAACTCGTAGCTTTGGTGCATGGGCTGAGCGCTGCCCTGGCCCAAGGTCAGCACGAGAATGACGACCACTGTGGCAATGGCTGCAGGAAGAGCAATTTTGAAGTTCTCTCGGAACTTGTCCTTCATGGCTACCCCTTGACCCTGACAGGCAGCGATGGTGGTGTCGGAAATGAAGGAGAGATTGTCGCCAAACATCGCGCCACCCATAACGGATGCCACGCAGAGCGGCAAGCTGTAACCTGAGGCCGTAGCCACGGCCACGGCAATGGGAGTAATAAGCGTAATCGTGCCTACAGAGGTACCCATGGATACCGACACAAAACAACTCACCACAAACAGAACCGCTACCGAGAATTCGGCCGGAATAATATCGAGCATAAAGAAGGCTACCGACTCCGCACTTCCGCGGCCCACCGTACCCACAAACACACCGGCAGCCATGAAGATGAGGATCATAGTGACAATGGTTTTATCGCCAATGCCGCGTCCCATGATCACGAGCTTGTCGTCAAACGTTAGATTCTTATTCTGGAAGCAGGCCACCATCAACGCGACCAAGAAGATAACCACAATGGGAATGTTGTAGAACCCCATAGGGATCCCAAGACCGTATTCAAAGAGAATGCCCAACCCTAAGTAGAGCACTAAAAACACGCCAATGGGCAGCAGTGCCTTCACATTGCCCTTCTCCATAGCTTCCAACCATCCTTAACGCACTCAGAGTTCCCGTAGGTCTCTAACAACTAATGAAAATGAACGACCTATAGTACACCTAATAGCGAGGGTTTACGGGTTCATGATCTCCATAGGAAGAGAGAACGGGTTAAGGGGTCGCGCTACGCAAAAGCGGTACGGAGCAATGCTCCGTACCGCTTCGCCAAAGTTTGCATCCCGTGATGCATTTCTGCCGCGAAACCGGGGCCTTTGCCTTCCGGTAACGCTGCCGCGTCGAGCGCGTTTGGGATGGACTAGGTACCATTACAGCCTTCCCTGCCTAGAAGCAGATTCGCGCGCTTCGTCCTCAGGCAGCCAGGTTCAACAGGCTTTGCTCCTGCTGTTCGCCCACCATGCGCTGCACCAACGTACCATTGTCAAAAAGCACGAAGGTAGGAACACCATGGGGTGCATACTCCGCCGCCAGCGAGGGACACCGATCCACATCAACCTGATAGACCGCCGCTTCGCCTTCCAACCGATGGGCGACATCGGCCACAATGGGGTTCATCCGCTGGCAATGGGGGCACCAGGTTGCAAAAAACTCCACCACTACCTTGCCCGAGGCTTGAAGGACTTTTGCGTCAAAATCCTCTTCCGTTAACTGTTCAACCATAGCGACATCTCCTTTATATCCTAAGAAATTCGCTTTCGCTCCAAGCGAATCTGAAAGCCGCTTATCCTGAAACGGGTTTTGCTGCCTTCACTCTACGACCCCAGCGAAATCCCCCTTAGGCGCAACCGAAAAACGTTTCTCAGAGACACCAAACAGTGGTCGCCGCGTTTTCACCCGAGCATATAATGGTCACTTACAAACAAATGCGCGACAGCTTGCTCTCCATTAGCTTGCGCTCCTGCGTGCCTTGCTCCCCCTCACCCGCCTCGCTCTCAAGGAAACCTATGACATCCTCTGAAACCAATACAGTACCTATCGAACTTGAAGCCACTCCTCTTGAAGACGATCCCTTCGAGCCGGGATCCTTAGGCTGGCGCCTGCCCTGGGCAGAAACTGGTGAGGGAGATCTTTTGAGTCCCTCCGACGCATTGGAAGTATTTCTGGACTGGGTTGCCGATCGCTCGATCGAACCCTGGCCCCACCAAGAAGATGCGCTCATGGATCTAGCCGTTGGGAATTCGGTGATTCTGGGAACGCCCACCGGGTCCGGCAAATCCTTAGTGGCCTTAGGGTTTTGTTTTATGGCCGTAGCCACCGGTCGGCGAGCCTACTATACGGCCCCCATCAAAGCACTGGTGAGCGAGAAGTTCTTCGCCATGGTAGATGCGCTGGGCCGCGAAAACGTGGGCATGGTTACTGGTGACGGAGCCATAAACGGCGATGCGCCCGTGATCTGTTGCACCGCAGAAATTCTGGCCAACCTTGCCTTGCGGGAGGGAGAAGATTGTGATGCAGCCTGCGTGATTGCTGATGAGTTTCATTACTACGGCGATCCTGACCGCGGTTGGGCCTGGCAGGTGCCGCTCATTACCCTTCCCCATAGCCAATTTCTACTTATGAGCGCTACCTTAGGCGATGTATCTCGCATCGCTCAGAAACTCGAAGAGGATACCGCCCGGCCTGTGGACATCATCATGAATGCGCCTCGCCCAGTACCCTTATCCTTCAACTACGAACTGGAAACCTTGGAAGGAACCGTAGAATTAGCCCTTCGTCAAGGAGAAGGACCGCTTTATGTGGTGCACTTTTCCCAAGAAGCAGCCATTGGTTCAGCCCAAGCCCTGGCGAGTTATGGGGTAGCCACTAAGGCGCAACGGGAAGCCATCAAGCAAGCTTGCAAAGGCACGCGCTTCACCACCGCCTTTGGCCGGGTTCTGCACCGCTTGCTCAGTTGTGGTGTAGGGGTCCATCATGCGGGCATGCTTCCCCGCTACCGCCTCTTAGTAGAAAAGCTTGCCCAGCAGGGTTTGTTGCCCGTCATTTGCGGCACCGATACCTTGGGGGTGGGCATCAATGTGCCTATTCATACGGTCGTACTCACCCAACTCACCAAGTTTGATGGCGAGCGTATGCGGCGCCTCAAAGCCCGGGAATTCCACCAAATTGCCGGACGCGCGGGACGTGCAGGTTTTGACACCGAAGGTCTGTGTGTAGCCCTTGCTCCCGATTACGAAATCGAGAACCACCGGGCTCTCATCAAAGCTGGCGGGGATCCTAAGAAGCAGCGCAAGATTCGCAAGAAACGTCCCCCCGAGGGCTTTGTCACCTGGGACGAGAATACGTTCAACCGCCTCATTGAGGCGCAGCCCGAGCCCCTCCATCCGCGCATGCGCATGACCCACGCCATGGTGCTGAGCCTTGCCTCCCAAGGAGGGGATGGCCGCGCCCGGGTGCGCCAGCTAGTGGAATCCTCTGCGCAATCCCCTGAGGAGAAAGCGGCGCTGTTACAGCGGGCCGAAGAGATCTTCACCACTCTGCTGGATACCGGCGTGCTCATAGAAAGCCGCGATGAGTCAGGCGCCATTGATTGCACGTTGACCGTTGACCTCCCCGAGGATTTTGCCCTCGACCAGCCCCTTTCTCCCTATTTGCTTGCCGCCCTGGACTTACTGGATCCGGAAGATCCCACCTACGCGCTGGATGTTATCTCCCTCGCTGAAGCCACCTTGGAGAATCCGCGACAGATTCTTCGGGCCCAAGAGCGCAAGGCTAAAGATCGCGCCATGGCCGAAATGAAAATGGAGGGTATCGAGTACGAAGAGCGCATGGAACGTCTCGCGGATATCACCTACCCCAAGCCCTTAGAAGACCTCATTGAGGTGAGCTTTGAAACTTATTGCATTGGGGTTCCATGGGCGCGCGACTACCTGCCCGAACCCAAGTCCATTTTGCGCGACATGATAGAAACCGCCAGTGGATTCAAAGACTATGTGGGTCGCTATGGCCTCGCCCGCTGCGAAGGTACGCTGCTGCGCTATTTAACCGACCTCTGGCGCGTACTGGCCCGCACCATCCCACCGGATGCGGTGGATGAGCGTTTAAGCGACATTATTGCCTGGCTGGGCTTTATTGTCCGCACCACTGACTCGAGCTTGATGGACGAATGGTCTGGTGCCGGAGCCTCCGCCGCTCTGGCGCCCCCCGAAGACGCTGCTGCCGTGGTCACCGATCGCCACGGCCTTACCATTCTCGTTCGCAACGCGCTGTTCTCCCGCGTTCTGCTGGCAGCTCAGCAGGATGCTGCTGGCCTCGGAGCCCTCGACGGAGAGTGGGGCTTTGGAGAGCGCCGCTGGAGTGAGGCTCTCGAGGACTATTACGCCGTTCACGACCAAGTGCTCACCGATGCCGACGCACGATCGACGCGCTATTTCTTTGTGGATGAAAGCCCAGAAGCCACCGAGCATCGCTGGCAGGTGCGCCAAATCTTTGACGATCCCGATGGGGATCAGGATTTCCAGATAGTGGCCGATGTGGACCTCGATGCAACCCAGGAATCCGGAGATGTGGTATTCAAAAACTTCAAGGTCGGATTTATTGAAGACCTGCTGGAGGATTAAGCCCGCGCAGACTCTTCCTCCACTTCCTCATAGGCGCCGGTTTGGCGACTCCAGAGGCGGGCATATTCGCCATTGCGCTCGACGAGTTCGCTATGCGGGCCGTCTTCTACAATCTTTCCGTGAGAGAGCACCACAATCCGATCCAAGGCGGCCACCGTTGACAGACGATGAGCCACCACGATGGCGGTGCGATTCTCCATGAGCCGTCCCAGGGCCTCTTGCACGGCTGCCTCACTTTCGGAATCCAAGGCGGAGGTAGCTTCATCCAAAACCAGAATGGGAGCATCGGCGAGCATGGCGCGCGCAATGGCAATACGCTGGCGCTGACCGCCGGATAGCTTCACGCCGCGCTCACCCGTAATGGTGTCAAAGCTTTGGGGGAGCTGCTCGATAAATTCCAGTGCATTCGCCATACGAGCCGCTTCTCGGATTTCTTCTCGGGTGGCATCGGGCCGTCCATAGGAGATATTCTCCGCAATGGAGCGATGGAACAGCAGAGCTTCTTGAGGCACATAGGCAATTTGACGACGAAGGCTTTGCTGGGTGACCTCGGCCACATTCTGTCCATCTACCAGAATCTCCCCTTCTTGGATGTCAGCTAAGCGCAGCAGAAGCTTGGTGAGCGTGGTCTTCCCCGCTCCCGACATTCCCACTAAACCAATACGCTGACCCGCAGGAATAGAGAGATTGAAGTCATCAAAGACTTGGGTTTTTGTATTGCCGTCGGTGTACCAGAAATTAAGAGAAGAAAAGCGAATATCCCCAAGTTCTACCACCAAAGGCTTGGCATCCGGGCTATCAGCCACCAGTCGCGGCTCATCCAGCACGGCCGTCATACCCGATGCTTCGCCAAAGGCCTGATTGAACCGCTGCAGTCCTTGATTAATGAAGTTGAATTGGTTGGTTACCGTATAGGTGTAGGTAAACATAATGACCACGGTACCGGGAGTAATACCAAACCAGGCATTGCCGCCCGTAATAAAGATGGTGACTACGCTCATTACCACCAGCGTAATCAAGGCCGTAATGATGCCGCGGGTAAGAGAAGAGCGCATCCGTTGCGAATCCCGGCGCACCACCTCTTGATTGGCTTGGTCGAAGAGCTGACGCTCATAGTCTTCCCGGCCATAGGTTTTTACAGCCAAGATGTTGGTGACCGCATCGGAAAGCTCACCGGAGAGTTGGTTTTGCGCTCCTGCCGCCTTCTCATTCAAGTGCAAAATGCGCTTGTACATGAGGTAGGACACTGCACCATAGATAACCAATAGGACCATCAACACCACGGTATACAAGGGCACTACCGGAGCCAGCAAACTGCAAGTAAATACTACCGAACATAAAATCGGCAAGAACGGGAAGGTGATATTGTTAATCATGAGCGTATAGCCGTTCATGAACTTCGTTGTTTGCGTAACCAGGGTTCCCCCAAAGCGGTTGTTATGGAACGTCATGGACTGATTGGCTAGGGCATCAAAGGCCATGGTGGCTAAATCATAGTTAGCAGAAATCTGCAGCTTCCAAAAGGCGTAGTCCTGCAACTTTGAACAGGCAAGGCCCACCGCGTTAATGAGAATGAGAGCGGCAATATAGGGACCAAACACCACAAATACCTGATCAGCCGCTACTGGTGCAGCACTAATCCGGTCCACCACCAAACTCATGACATAGGGATTGCCGTAGGATAAAAGTCCGCAAAACCCAATGGTGGTCAACACGAGCAGTGCAAAGAGACCACCGTGCTTGCGCGTCACCTGCCAGTAGTAGTGCAGGGTTCGGCGCGTGGTTGAAGGCTTTGCTGATGAAGCCATGACGCTTCCTTTCCCATAAAAAGATCCCGCCCTTACATCCCCAGGCGGGATCTCTCACCTATTCCATCCCGCAAACACTTAGGAGACGACGGTCGAGGCCACACCCTCCAAAAGCGGAGACACACTTTGAGGAGGTACCAAAATCGTCAGATTCATGGTGGCCCGAGACGCTGCCGTATAGAGTTGACGACGCCCGAGGGGTGTATCGGGAAACACGCGCTTGGAGCCATCGGGAATGATGACGCTATCAAACTCAAGGCCCTTGGCCAGTTTCAAAGGCAAAATCACAGGACCGGCTTCGGGTAAGGTTCCCTCTTCGTCTAAGACCAGTGGGGCTGCCGCTCCGAGCTCTTTAGCCAGGCGTTTCGCCTCCGAGGGCCAGGGCACAATCACAGCCGTAAGCCCCGGGTGATCAGCCGCTTTCGCCACCAATGAAGTCAGGGTCTCATGATAGGCCGTTTTATCTTCGGTCTCTATTACCGAAACAGGCTCATCGTCGCGCTGGACCGAAGTGATGGTCATCTTGTCGCGATCCATGGCAAGACGGGCAAAGAAATCCGTGATGGCAGGCGTTGAGCGGTAGCTCGTCATGAGCGAACAGCGCGCCACTTCGCCCCGCAGACGCTCAAAGAGTTCTTGAATTTCATCAAAGGTAGCGGTGGTATCCACAATGGCCTGGTTAGGATCACCCAGCAACAAGAAGTGAGCCCGCCTAAAGTAAGTCCCCAACACTAGCAACTGAGCCAGGGTATAGTCTTGCACCTCATCCACCATGACATAGCGCACCTCAGGACGAGCAAGACCACAAACCTTGAGCTTCAGATAGATCCATTCCACCGAGGTAAGGCCTTCCCGACCCAGCAGATGAAGCCCTAGGTGATCCACGTCAAGCCAGCGATCGTTCTCCACCAGTGAGCGTGCTTCCCCAAAGCGTAGCTTCACGTAGTCCAGCGCTACTTCTTGGGCACCATCCTCATCGGTGGAATCAATGGCGCGCCCAAAAATTTGGATCTGCTCATTGGGAGCCATAAGGGAAATCTCATCTAGGAGCGCCGTACTCATAGCCATAGAACGCAGTCGATTATCAAAGCGCTCAAGGAGCTCTTCGCGAATCAACGCGACCCGATGGGATCCCGCCGGCGTGGAGCTAAACCGCTCATTGATGCGCCGAATGGTGTCGGCGCTCAAAAGCTCGACGTCGTTCCACACCACCGGCACAAAGTCGCGGCTATCAAATTCAAAGGACGCCACAGCTGCGTCAATGGCCTCCATGGCACCGGGCGGCACCTCATTGGAGCCGACACCGCGATCCGGGGGCAACAACCCTTCAGCAAATTGGGCCCAGGTCACCGTTGTGGGATTGCTCTCCCCCATCTCCGGGAGTACGGAGGCAATATAGGTAGCGAAGACGTCATTGGGAGAGAAGAGCATCACGTTCTCGGGCGTAAGGGCTGCCCGTTCTTGGTAGAACAAATAGGCAATGCGCTGCATCAACACCGACGTTTTGCCCGAGCCTGCAATCCCGTTCACCAAGAGCACCGGGACATCCTCGTGGCGCACCACCGCATTCTGTTCGCGCTGAATAGTAGCCGTAATAGCGCGCATCGCGTTGGAGTGCTGACGAGACAGGGACTGCAGCAATAGCGAATCCTGAATGGCCACATCAGAATCAAAGTAGGCCAGAAGCTTGTTGCGATCAATATCAAACTGACGGCGCAATTTCAAATCCACCGCCACGGTTCGCCCATCAACCTTGTAGGAAGTAGGGCCCATTTGTTGGTTGTAATAGACCTCAGCGACCGGAGAGCGCCAATCTACCACCAAGCGCTTACAGTCATCCCCCGCAATGCCGGCAGCGCCAATATAAACCTCCCGCTCTTTGCCGGTACTCGCAAGTTTTAAGAGAATCTTCGCGAAGTAGGGCTGACGCAAGAGTAACTCCGCATCATTAAAGCGCTGAGCTTGTACACTATGGGAGAGGTTGTAGCTATCAATGATGGCATTGAGTGCCACGAAGTCCGCATGGGTTTCCATGGCATCATCCCAGGTAGCGTAATTGGTAGCCAGCTCCTCAGCCATAGATTCCTTGTCGGCCGCCGCCGCTAATGCCAGTTCTTTCATGGATTCAAATGCGGCAGCCTGGATGGCCTCAAGCTGGTCATAGGTAGCGCTCAGATGGGCTTGCTCTGCCTGAAACTCAGGATCGGTTTGCGGGGAAAACTCTTCGCCGGTATTCATGGACGAGTCACTACACCAATACGCCGTTGCAGTGGTCAATCATGTGCTGCACGATTTGGGCCGTCCAGCCCTCAAACTTCTTCTTGCGCGGCTCAAGCTTGCCATTTACGAGCACATCATAGGACACACGAATCCACTTATAGCGCGTAACTGCTGCAGGATCCTCTTGGGACATGCAGGTTTCCACCGTGGTGAACGGCTTGAGCTTCTGAACGATTTGAGGGTTAAACATCACCACCGGGCGATCCGCCTCGGTCAAGTATGCAAACAGGGCCTTGGTCTCCCCTACCTGATTCGCGGCAAGACAAGCTGCTTCCTCATTCGCGAGCAGCGTTTCTACCAAATCCGTTGCCAGCTGCGCATCTTCCGCGGTAGCAGGCTCACAGGCCACCGATAATACGTCGTCATCTGTAATGATGTCTCGAATCATGAATGCTCCTTGCCTCAAGGACACCCGCGCTCTCGCGGGCGCTGACAGTCCCACAATGACTGCCAGAACTGAAAAACGTTCCGAAGCATTCTACTCTACTGAGACCCAACCGTCTTGCTTAGAGCCAACGCGGTAGCAACCCGTTGGCAAAAATAACCTTTGAAGGAGGGGGCAGCACCGTAACAGGCTCACCCCGACTACACGCCGATGAATCAATGGATCGCAAACCCTTGGCATGTCCCCAGCCCTAACGGTTCACCCTGCAAAAAAGCCGAGTGCAGAGGAACAGAGCCTCTACACTCGGCGCCTTTTACCGCTGAGCCCTTAGGATATACATCTGATATATAACATCGGAAAAGCTTCTGAGCGTAATCCCTTCGTTTTTACACATCAGATGTACTGCCTATCAGGGTTACTGCATGCCAAATAACAGGCAGAGTCCCGGCAATAAAGTGGCGGTCAACACCACCAACACCACCGTGGGAATCCAACCAACTTTTGCCATGTCGGCCATGGAATAGTAGCCCGTTGAATAGGTGAGAATAGGCACACAATCAAGAGGCAGGATATAGGCCAGCGACGCTTGCCATGCCACCACCATCAGCATGCAGTACATCGAAATCCCAAAATCCCCCGCAATCACACCAAAGGGGTAGGCCAGAATGCCTGCCACCGCGGGTCCTACCGGCACAATATTGTGAACTACCGCCCCTACGGCCGAGAGCACCAGCAGTATCACGATCGGGGTTTTCCAGCTCGCCGGGAGCGCGCCCATGATGGCCTCTACCATCCAATCTCCCGCGCCCGTTTCCACCACAAAATGAGCCACCGACAAGATGCACATGATCATGACGAGGACGCCCCAGTTCATACGCGAGATCAGCTCTTTGAATGGCAATGTGGAACCACCCGGAAGCGACAAGAGCACCACCGCCACAATAGCAATCATGGCCGTATTAAGGGCGGGCACCCAGGAACTCGCAATCCAGGCAAGCATGGCACAGCCAATAATGGCTAAGGTGCCTTTTTCAGGTAAGGCCATGGGGCCAAGGGCTGATGCTTCAGCATCTGTGGCCCGGATCGAATCAGGGCTAATGGGTTCGGGTTTAAATACCAGTACTAGTACAGCCCAAGCCACAAACAGCATGATGAGACAGAAGGGAATGCCCAACATGGACCACTCAATGAAGCTCATCTTCACACCAAATAGCTCCGCAAACAGTCCCACCGTGACTACGTTACAGCCATTGCCTGTCATAACCGCACAGCCTCCGGCATAGGAAGCCCAGGGAATCGCAATCATCATGGCTTTTCCCAAGGGCGACTGCATTTTTTCGGCATTATTTAATTCCAACAGACGCTTGCCAACCGAGATGAATACACCACAGGCAGCCACATCAGACATGAAGAAGGATAAAAACGCCGTGGCCGCCATAAAGCCAAAGAGCATTTTTGGCGTGGAGGTTCCCGACCAGCGCAGGACCCAGGCCGCAATGCGCGTAGGCACCGTTGTAGCATCTAAGGCGACCGTAAACGCAAAGGTACCCATTAGGAAAAAGACCGTAGAGCCCATGGCGTTGGCATAGGCCGCTTCAAAGCTACAGACGCCAGTCAGAGGCATCAATATCAGAATAAGAAGGGCGGTAGCCGGCAGCGGCATCGACTCGGTAATCCACAACAGGATACCTGCGCCCAAAATAGCCAACACCATGCGTCCCTCATAGGTTAATCCCGGCGTAAGCGGAGAAAGAGACGCTACGGCGATAATAATCGCTGCAAGAGCGAAGCATACTAAACTTCGCGGTCGAAACAACGATTGTTTGAGTTGCTCTGCCATGATCGACCCCCATCGATCGTTACACCAAAAGGGCCGCAGGCATTTTACATCTGCGACCCTTTCTCTCTCTTTCTTATGCCGCTCCCACCATGGGGCACACTAACAGCAAAAAGGCGCTAAAGAAAACCATCGTGGCAATGGTAATAGGCAAGCCACCTTTCCACATTTCATTGAACTTGTAATAGCCGCCTGCATAGGAAACCAGCAAAACGGAATCCAGCGGAACCAAAAAGCAGAGTGCACACCACAAAGCAATCATCAGAATCGTAGCCGTGTAATTGCCCGATACGGCGCCTACCAAACCCAGCACCGGAGCGGTAACCAACGCCGCCAAGCCCGGGCCTGAGGGGAAGAAGTTGTGGACAAGAGCCAGTACCACGCTAATCACCATGAACAAGGCGAAGAAGCTCATGCCGTTGGTAACACCGAGCAACAGGCTCACGAGCCAGGCCACCGAGCCCGCTGCCGACATGGCAGCCACAATACCATTGATGGAGGCCATCATAAGCAGAATGTCCCAGGGGCTGTCGGAGCGATATTGCTTCATCGTAATCATGGACGTACCCGGCAAGAAGAGCAGACCCAAGGCCACCAAGGCCACCAGCGTCGTATTGAGAATAGGCAGCCAGGAGCTTGCAATCCAGCACACCAACGCTACCAATAGCACGCCGATATTGAACTTCTCTTTGAAGTCCATAGGCGGCAGGCCCTTAACTTCACCTAAGAACGTATCCACCGTTTCTTTGCTCAAGGGCTCCGGCTTATAGACCTTAATCAGAATGAGCCAGGAAGCAATAAGGCTCAGCACCACAGGAACTACCATGAAGGCAAACCACTGGGCAAAGGTAATGGTGACCCCGCAGGCCGATTCAGCCAAACCCAGCACTACTACGTTAATGGGCGTGCCTGAAGGCAAAAGGCAGCCACCGAACATAACGGCAAAGGGAATAGCCATGGCCATACAACGACCGAGGTTAGACTCCCCCGGCTTTGCTCCTGCAGCCTTGAGCAGGGTTCCCGCAAAGCCCATCATGATGGCGGTCAGGGCGATGTTTGACATAACCACCGAGATCACACAGCAGATAACCATGAAGCCCAAGATAACTTTGTTCACATCGCCTTTGACAAGCTCCACCATCTTCGCAATCAAACGCTGCGGGAAGGTGGATTGAGCCAAAAACGTGGTGAAACCAAAGATACCAACGAACATCCAGAGAGAACCCGTAAAGGTGGCCGCCCAGATTTCGTTATAGGAGGCAATTCCTAAAAAGCCGCAAAGAGCCACCATCACCAACGAGGTAATGGGCAGCGGAAGGGCTTCCGTGGCCCACATAACTACCGCTGCAATTAACACCATAATGGCTGACTGACCAGCACGGCTTAAACCTGCATCCCACAGCGGTCCAAATTGACCAATAAGAATCAAGACGATAGCAACGATAATCCAGATCCACTTAAAAAGAA
>CAJUNI010000015.1:8783-15563 GCA_910587945.1 uncultured Parvibacter sp. | reverse complement strand
GCCATAACTCCCCCATCCATAGCTTTAGAAATCCAGGGCGCTCATCGAACACCCTGGATTTCCTCTCAATACGTATTAGGCCAGTGCCTTCAGGAAGATGTCGCCTAACACCACGTCCTCATCGGTGGTATCAGCTTCAAGAACCACGTCTTCGTACCCCTCTACGGAAGCGCGCACGGTATGCGGCGCACTAGCCAATTCCTTAAACCGGAACTCGCCAAAATCATCGGTGGTAAGCACGGCCACTTGATTGCCCTCTGCATCCTCAAGACGCACCGTAGCTCCAATGATGACCTCATTGATCACGCGATCCACCAGCACTCCATAGACCCAGCGACGAGGAATGTGCCAGTAATACACATGGGGATGGTTATCAGCCAATACCGGCATCGGCTCAGCATCCTCAGGAATATCTTCCTCATCCACGTAGGTCAACGCACCCGTAGCACAAACATCAACGCAGCGAGGCACTTCCCAGCCATCATCTAACAGATGGGCGCAGCCGGTGCACTTCTGGGGAATCTCCAACTCGTCATTCCAATAGATCACGTGAGCCGGGCAGGAATCCACAATTTGACGCTGACCCTTGGACTTCTCAGGATCGATAATGACCAGTCCGTCTTCGCGGCGATAAACCGCCCCTTCTTCGCCCGCCTCAATACACGGGGCATTGTCGCAGTGAGCGCAGAGTACCGGGGTGTATTGCACCTTCACTTCCGGGGTCTTGCCGCGGGTCTCTTGATCCACGCGGCACCAGAACTGGCCGGTCAGCGGTTCTTCAGCAGCAATGGGAAGCCAGCTATTGCCACAGTGCTCATCCTTGCAAGCCATCTGGCAGCCATAGCAGCCATTGCAGAGGCTTGAATCAAACAGAATTGCTTTCATTTAGTCCTCCTGAAGATAGTCGTAGACGTTCGTGCCCGTCTCAACGGTGTAGTGCTCAGCCTGGAATGCTTCGGGATAGCGCTCCATCAAAGCGTCGATGTCACACTTCTTCACTCCCACCAAGAAGCCGCCGGTCACTTCGCCTGCTGCATTCTTCGAGGAGGTAGCGGAAGGAGCAATCAGATTGTTTGCGCCACCGCGGTCGATGCCGCCAACACCCGGCACAATGGGATCGGTCTCGGCACCATGATCTTGCAATACCGCACCCGGAATAATGCGCTCCGTGATATAGGCGCCACCTAGAACCGTGCCACGCTCGTTGAATACCTCAACAATGTCACCATCAACAATGCCTAAGCGCTCAGCATCCACCGGGTTGATCCAGACAGGCTCATAGGCATAGCCGTCCTTACCAATAACCTTGCAGGTTTCAATTTCGCGGGTCCAAGGGCAGTCATCAAAATTGGCATGGATGCGCCAACGCGGATGGTTTGATACCAGTAAGAAGGGATACTCTTTGGCCCGCTCGCAGGAGAGACGCTCGTGATGGGTTTCGGATTCCTCAATCCACTTCGCCACGGGCTGGCGCTCGGGATCATCGGGGAAGAAGTTAGCCAGACCCGTGGAATAGAACTCAATCTTGCCCGTCGGGGTTTCCATGGGATTGTTCTCCGGATCCTCGTAGAACTCAATCATGCCAGCCGGCTCGGTGTCCCAGCCTTCACGGGTCGGAAGCATCTGATAACCCTGCTCTTTGATGAGCTCAAGGTCTTGCTCCTCCTCAGGCAAACCAGATCCCTGATAGCCCACTTCTTGCCATTCCTCAACCGTCATGTCGCCGGACAGATGGCTCGCGCAATCCTCATAGATGCCGCCATACTTCTCCAGCTTCTTAGCTACTTCCAGCACCGCTTCATAGTCGGAGAGCGACTCATGCTGACGATCGCAGGCGTGGCGTTCCCAAATGATGGAGTTGAATTGACCCGAATAGGTATCCACGCCAAAGTCGTCTAGCTCTAAGGTGGTGGAAATCGGAAGGATCATGTCCGCAAACAGGGTGTCATTCTCCATCCACGGATGCTCCACTAAGAAGAACTCAAGGTTGGGATGAGTAAGTGCATCTTGGAACTTATTGCCACCGTTCCAGCAGGTGGACCAGCAGGGGCTGTCCGACCAAATCATGCGAATGCCATGGTCGCCTTCTTGAGGGAACTGGAACTTCTTGAATTGGTCGGTACGATGATGGCGGCTGGTGGTATGGCCATACCATTCCACCTTTTCGCCTTCACCCACGGTAATGCACTGGGGCACCAACGTCTTCGGGATAAAGGAAGCGGGAAGCTCGCCCAAGACCGACCCGTGATAGCAAGCACGTACTTCAGGCAGGAAGTGTCCCGGAGGCAGCGGATTGAAGGAGTCCATGCCAATCAACGCCCATTCAATGAACTTAACTTGGTTGCGGCCGGGCTTTCCTACTGCCTGCATGGCCAGCAGATAGACTTCCAAACGAGCCGGCTCATGGGAGTAGCAGGAGCGGATATAGGAACCGCCGTTGCAGTGGCCGATAGACACATTGTGCTTTGCCCAGTAGCGGGCCAGAGCCTTAATACGATAGGCCGGGACATGGCACTTTTCTTCAGCCCATTCCGGAGTCTTCGGAATGCCATCCTCATTGCCTAAAACGTAGTACTCAAACCAGTCAAAGCCATCGGTATGGGTAGCAACATAGTCTTTATCATAGGTGCCTTCCGTCATCCACACATAGGCAATAGCCAGCTGCATAGCAGCGTCGGTATTAGGAAGAATGGGAATCCACATATCCGAGTGCACCGCATTGGCGTAGTTCACATCAGGAGCAATATGAATTTGCTTAACCCCAATTTCACTAAACCAGAAGCACAGACGACTTGCCTGCTGACCCGACCAACCCCAGGGGGTCGTTTCCGGATCGCAGCCCCAGAACAGCACCGCATCGGAGTTCTCAGAAATATCTTTAAACAGGTTGTGCTGATGGGTATTTTGACCTAAAGGCTCGTTGCCCCAAGCATGCTTAGCACCCCAATACCAGCCTTCCCAGGAGTCAGGCTGGCGCGCTTGCATGGTCAGGCCACCGGTCATATCCAACAGGTTGGCCATAGTGCCATGGGGCCCATGAATGGAGCCCGTCTCGCCATGACCATCTCCTTGGCAGAAGATAGAATTGCGGCCGTAGGTTTCATCAATACGTACAATTTCAGAGGCAATGATATCAGTGGCTTCATCCCAGCTGATACGCTCAAACTTGGACTTTCCGCGATTCTCCGGATGACGCTCACCCTTCGGATCCCAGTCCACGCGCTTTAAGGGGAACGGAATACGATTTGGCGAATAGGTGCGAGTCTTGTAGATAAAGGTAAACGGCGAATTCAGGGTCTTCATACCGGGCTCAAAGGTATGGCCGCGCGCCTCAATCGTCCAGTAATTAAGATCCTCTTTGGTGTAATGCTCGTCGAAATGAACCGGGCGCATACGAACCACCCGTCCATCCATAGAATCGACAGCGGTAAGGTTTGCGCCGTTACCAAAAGAGCATAGGGACATGTTCTTATACACTGTCTTATCAGATGTTTTCATGCTCCTCCTACTTTCTCGTCCATATCCCCTTGACCTTTTGAATCACGCTCAAAAAGATCAAGGCGGTTTCTCTAGCTGGCGTCACCCACAGAAACCACTTCACCCCAACAGCCCGGTCTTGACGTCAGAAGCTGCAAGCTGATTGGAATCTCCTCTTCCTCGCGCGCGGTTGATGAACATTCCGAATCTCTGCTTTGCAGTCTAAAAACCTCTGGGGAGAAGGAAAATAAACGCGCTGTTGCGCTACCCCCCGATTTCGTTGGGGATGCCCTTATCGAGGGCTATAGACAAAGATGAAAACCAAGTAAGCGCTGGTCAATCTCGCGTTAGAAGAATTCTTGTTTCTGTGGGCTAGCACAACGATCCGTTGCGCTAGGTCTCATTCAATAGGGGTCGAGTGCCCGGAGCTTGCGTACAATGAAAACGTCATCACTGATTGAGGGGTGCCTTCGCTTGCATGCGGCACTTCCCAATAAACGAGAGAGAACAAAAGAGAGGGCCTACTTCTCTTGCGCATGGGTGTACCACCGAAGGGGGCTTAATGAACATCGAGTATCTTCATTA
This sequence comes from uncultured Parvibacter sp., assembly GCA_910587945.1. Classification (GTDB taxonomy): domain Bacteria; phylum Actinomycetota; class Coriobacteriia; order Coriobacteriales; family Eggerthellaceae; genus CAJUNI01. The sequence goes on along the minus strand of CAJUNI010000015.1, from coordinate 11,501 downwards.
CTTCTTAGACGTCGCGAAAACCCACTCTATTGCCCAAGCTGCCAAGCTTAATTTCATCTCTTCTCAAGGTATGAGTCGCGCGATGGGCGAACTGGAGAAAGAGCTCGGATGTCAGCTCTTCTTTCGCTATTCCAATAAATTAAGTCTCTCCCCCGTTGGTGAAGAACTCATTAGCATTACGTCGCGTGTAGTGGACGACTATCGCGAACTCCTTGAACTAGCAGCTGCCAAATGCCATCCCGAGCCAGGACGCGAAGGAACCCTGCTTCTTGACTGCCAAAACGTTGCAATGTTGGCATTCCTTATTCAGGAGGCTAAGGAGTTTATTCTTGCGAGCGACGAGATTATTTTCCGTGAATCCCAAAACTCTCAAATTCGCCAAGACCTCTTAGCCAGCGTCAGTGAACAGGGAGCGAGCCGTATCCCCTCGATCGGCCTCTTTTGCTTCTTTAACCACGAACGAAATACTGACGAGGCTGCTATTACCTCCCTTGAAGAAGCGGGCTTTCAATACCGCCCCTATTTGCGCACCTATGATGAAGTCATGGTAAATAGCGGCTCGGCCTTAGCCTCGATGGATGTGCTCTCCGATGAGGTCATTGGCGCACAACCCATTGTAGCCACGAACAGCCACCTCTATAGCATTCTCGCTCGCCGCTACGGCCAATCAGCGATTTCTCTCTCGAGCCCCAGCTTCTCTTTGCGACGTCAACTGGTAGCTAGCAATGCTGCAATATCTTTTTTGCCAGCCATTGCCGAGCTGACCGCTCCCGAAGATCCAAGCTTCGTGCTCAAACCCATGGAGCGACCCTATGAGGTAGAAATTGGGTTTGCGGGCCTCGAGAAAGATCTCGATTCCGACGTATTCAAAAGCCTGAAAGCCATCCTTGATAGCTTCTACGAAGCTCATTTAGATTCAGGCCTATACGAACTGTGCCATTAAGCCCCATCCTGCGCCCTACAGCCCAAAAGAAAGAGGACTGAACGCTTCAGTCCTCTTCGTTTATTTGGCTGTTGTTACTCCTTGGCTTTTAGCACCAAGTATCCGCCTTCCCTTAGGCTTGCGGCGCCTTGGGAGCGCCAGGGGCTGCAGGGGCTCCCGGAGCTTTAGGAGCGCCCGGGGCCGCAGGGGCGCCCGGAGCTTTCGGAGCACCAGGGGCGGCAGGCGCAGAAGCGGCTCCCTTGGCAGCAAAGCCACACTCTTCGCACACGGTGGCGGAAATGGGATTCTCATGGCCGCACATGGGGCAGGCTATTTTGTCACTGGCGATGGCTGCGGGTCTAAAACACATCTCGTCCTCCTTCATAGCAACCTGAAAGGCGCAAACAAATTAGAGCGTTGCGCCGCTCTGCATTGAGCTTGCAAAAAGCATAGATTGCAGTGGCAAAGGAATACAGCATCGCCGCGTTGAGGTCAGCACAACAAATCTTTGAGGGTGGTCGGGTACACAGCCTCAGAGCCGATAGGGGCCCTTTCTTCTTCCCTTTTATGCTGGGTTTTCAGGTCAAAACCCATCGACCACATTTTGTGGGTCTAGCCCCCGCTTTCGTTGTACCCAAAACTACTGCTTTTCCAGAGAAAAGGCCGTAGTATGCACCCAACGCATACCCTTTAGGAAAGGAGCATTCCATGTTAGGACCACTCGGCGGAGATCGGCTTTGGAACCCCAAAGAGCTAGACAAGTGCAAAGAGGCCGCTCAGGAGCTTGTCAACAATCAGGACAAGGGTGCTGAAGAAGGTGGCATCATCTACGGCTACATGTACACCATGAATAATTCCAACTATGGCTACAAAGACGATGACTTGGAGTTCAAGAGCACCGAAGAAATTGCTGCTTTTGATGCAAACGGCCAGGTAAAGCAAACCTACGTCGTGTACAAAGAGGCGTAAAGCCTTTGAGTGATTCGGGCGCCAGAGCCTGTAATCAACCCACATCTGCGCTCCTCTCTCTCCTTTGACGCAGAAGTACAATAATCAGAATTCATGAGGTAAAAGCTCTCAAGTTTTTGCCTCATTTTTTATGTCTCGAGCACCTTCCCCCCACGCCCACCTAAGTACAGCTCGAAGCTCTTTGTCTGGTTTTTGCGATGGGTGTTTTCGAAGAGTTCTAAGATGGAGCCATTCGTCGTTTGATCCCAAGGAGAACACCTATGGCCGACACTCCGCTCTACACCCCCGACAGCCTCGCTCAAGCTATGGAGGTAGCAATAGAGACCGCCCAGCACACCCATCCGCTTACCCCCTCTATCACCAACAGCGTGACCGTGGATTTTGTAGCTAATGCTCAACTGGCCGCCGGAGGCTCAGCAGCCATGATCTATCTGGCCGATGAGGCCTGCGGGTTGGCCGAACTGGGCGCTTCGTTTTATGTGAACTTAGGAACGTTACTTCCTGTGCACAAAGAATCAATTCCAGCGGTTGCTGCCTGCTGCAATGCCTCCGCTACCCCTTGGGTATTAGATCCGGTGGGCATTGGCTTAGGGGAAGTGCGCGAGGCCATCCTTGCAGCCCTACGACACACCCCGCCCTCTATTGTGCGGGGCAATGCCTCTGAAATTCGCGCCTTGGCCGAGACCTGGGATCTCTGGCACCCGAGTGGAGATGCCACCGTGGTCCATGGCGTTGATGCCACTGATGACGTGGAAAGCGCTGAGGAGGCTGCGGTGGCTCTGGCACGGTTTACCGGGGGCGCTGTGGCCGTATCGGGCGCCCAGGAC
>CAJUNI010000015.1:0-8773 GCA_910587945.1 uncultured Parvibacter sp. | reverse complement strand
CGATGGCGCCCAGATCGTGCGCCTACGGGGAGGAAGTCCCCTGATGGAGCGGGTTACCGGTTTTGGTTGCTCACTCGGGGGCGTTATGGCCGTTTATGCAGCCACCGCCACTCCCCTTGTCGCTGCGTGCGCCGGAAGCGCTCTCTACAATATCGCCGCCAACGAAGCCTTGAAGATCTCCCAGGGACCTGCCAGTTTTAAGGTCGCCTTCTTGGATCAGGTGGCTAATTTAGGCCCTCGCACCATAGCGTCCTGCCCCTTCACCATCACGCCGGTGCGGTAACCGAATCTGCCCCTTTCCACCTGTCGGTCCGCGACCTGAGAGACTTATGCGAAACCCAACCACGGCCCCGACTCTACCCGCACAACCACCCACAAGGCACTCCGCCGTTATCCCTTCCTCTTGAAAGGCGTTCCCATGAATACCCTTATTGCCGTAGCCATTGCTCCCTTTGGCGTTGGAGACGAGCTTGCTCCCTACGTAGCCGAAGCCATTGCCATCATTCGTGAATCAGGTCTTCCCTACAAAACCACTTCCATGTTTACCGAAATCGAAGGGGAATGGGATGAGGTCATGGCCGTCGTCAAAGAGGCTACCTTCGCCTTAGCAGAACAGGGCATTCGTACCGAAGTAATACTCAAGGCCGACATTCGCCCTGGTCACGATCACACCATTCAGACCAAGGTAGAGAAAATTGACGCTCTGTTAGGGGCGGCGCACTAGACCAACACTCCGGTGACGCTTCAGCATCCCCTCTTTCACCGAACCAAAAGCCCCGTGTTACTCCGTTATTTGCGTGTAGCATGAGGGTTAGCTACGTCCATGGCAAACGGACAGGTAAAGGGGGTGCGCCATGACTACTATTGAAGCTGTTGCTGCCGTGATCCTTAAAGACGCAAAGGTCTTGGCCACTCAACGAGGGGAAGGCTCCAACAAAGGAGGCTGGGAGTTTCCGGGAGGCAAAGTAAAACCTGGGGAGTCCCCTGAGTACGCCTTAGAGCGCGAAATCCATGAAGAGCTTGACGCAGCTATTACGGTCGGCGAATACCTCACCAGTGCCGAAAACGACTACGAGGGCGGTCATTTAGTGACCCACTGCTACCTCTGCACCCTTGATAGCGATCATGTGGTGTTATCAGAACATAGCGCAGCTCGCTGGCTCGATCGCGAGAGCCTCGACGATGTGAATTGGCTGCCGGTGGATTCTGCTGTACGCCACGTTCTCAAGCACGGCGATCTGCTATGAGCACCTCTCGTCCTAGCGCCCCCACAGACACTCCATCGCTTAGGTTCAAACAGCGGTTTTATCCGACAGCCATCGTCGGCTGCTGCTTCTTTATCTTGTTTGTCAATCAAGGCATGGTAGCTACCGCCTTTAATGTCTACCAAAGCTATTTGGTGGCCGAACCGGGTCTTGGCGATGTAGGTGGCTCACTGATTATCACCGTCCGCACGTTAGTTTCCCTGATCACCATGTTCTTTGTGGGGGTGTTCTACCGCCATGTCAGTTTGCGCCTCGGAACGGTAGGGGCCATGGTACTTACGGCCCTCGGCTTTATCATCTACGGATGGGCCGACACCCTGCCCGTTTATTTGGTAGGGAGCGTCTTTGCTGGCGTGGGCTATAGCTTCGGTGCCATGGCCGCTGTCACCATGCTTATCGGGCAGTGGTTCCGGGGACACATTGGCACCGCCATCGGCACGGCGGGCATGGGTAGTGGCGTCGCCAGTATCTTCCTCCCTACCGCCATCGCTGCCATCATTGCAGCTTACGGCCTGAATGCTGCATTTTTCTGCGAAGCGGGTCTTGCCCTCCTTCTTGCCCTGTTGGTAGCGCTCATCTTGCGCTCACGACCCGAAGATGTGGGTCTTTCCCCCAAGCAAGAAACCGATGCCTACGCCCAAAGCCGCGGTCGAAAAGTTACTATCGGTGCCGTCACCGCCTCAAAGCAAGATCGTCGTCGTATGTTTATCGCCCTCATTTTGCTTGGCGGTGTGGCTGTCGCAGGCAATGCCTACTTCTCAGTACTCCTTACTTCCAACGGTATCGGCCTGGGCTTAGCTGCGCTTTTTACGTCACTGCTCGGCATTGGCTTGACCTTTTCAAAGCTTGCCTGTGGTTGGGTCTTTGACCTGGTCGGCTCGCTCAAGGGTTCCGTGGTCTTTTTCCTCATTCTGTTGATTGGATTTGGTCTTTGCTGCGGTCTCGGCGGCGGCAATCAAAGTGTGGGATTTTTCGCTGCACTCTTTTATGGTCTTGGCATGGGAGTTATCCCTACCGGCTCGTCGGTTTGGGCCCTGGAGCTCTCCCGCCCGGAAGAGCGCATGCAGCTCGTCCGCAGCTTCCAAATTGCCTATGCCATTGGCGGCTTTCTGTTTAACATGATTCCCGGGTTCATGGCAGCAGCTACGGGAAGCTATGTTTCTGCCTATGGCATTCTTGCCGGTGCCGTGGTACTAGGTGGCGCCCTTGTGCTGTACACCCTTCGCCATCATGAGAAGACCCTAGGAGCGGCGACCCCCGCACCCGGAACCCTCTCCCCCGAACGGCACTAGATACGCCCCTCGATTATGCGGCTTTCCTGAGAAACCCGCTCCGTGAGATCGGTCCCTCGCCAACCCGCTATAATCGGCAAAAGTTCTTATGCGTTAAAGGAGTTATTGTGACCTCATCTCAGAGCTTTGATCTCAAGGCCAAAGGCCGCCCCGTAGCCATCGCGGTAGCCACGCTTGCCCTCACCGGGGTTTTAGGAGGATGCTCTCCCCTCATTACCGGAGCTGCGGACAACGTCCCCGAGACAACCTCTGACACCACCAGCCAAGATCGCAGCACCGCCACCAATGAGTTGGTATCCCGCGCCTACGTAGCCGCCGTCCAAGAGGATTCCCTGCTCTTGGTCGATGCAGACAACGAAACCCCCTACTTTGCCCCTATTCCTGAAGGCGGCATCAGCGACAGCGACGGCGCCTCCGTTGCTCTTGACGCCCTCAATCCGGGAGATACCTTAGAAGTAACCGGCAATGGCATCATGCTTGAGAGCTATCCCGGCCAATACCCGGGCGTTTCTAAGCTCGTGCGCATTGCTGAAGGTACGGAGGCCGACAAAGACCGCTTCGAGAGCTTAGTGGCCGAAGTCCTCGTGACCCCGAGCCAAGACGAGCCGCCGGTAGGCAATGCGTCTTACCAAACCTCTTTAGCTAATGTAAGCGTCATGCTTACGCCTTTTAGCGCCTCCTATGTTAACGAAGCGGGTGATGAGGTTGTAAGCGAGGACATTAGTGCCTTCAATGAAGCCGGAGTGTTAGCTCCCTCGGTGCCCGATGTGCACATTGACGGCACCACCGATATCACCTTAGGTTTTGATTTCCCTGTACTCAGCGCCCAGTCCTCTTCCATTCCGGTCTATGCTGCCGACGGCGACACGATGGTAGATTTGGCCCAAGGCAGTGAAGCCCAGTCCTGCAGCGTTGTTGATGGCGAGGTAACCCTTTCCATGACTCCCCAGGCCCTCTATCGTCTCGATGTAGAATTCGGCCACGGCTCTGCCATCTATTGGATTGTGGCCCTTCCTCAAAAGTAAGCTGCGTGTTCCCAAGGATCCGTCATGAAAGTTCGTGCCAAATATCTTCTCCTCATTGCTGCTGCGGTCTGGTTTGTAGCCGGCATCAATATCCTTCGCCTGGGTATTCTCTCCATCCTGGCCGGCGAAGGATCGCTTTGGCTGTGGCTCATTGGCATCCCCGTGGTGTTTATTCTTTTCCATGCGATGTTTAGTCGTTTGGTGGGAAAACACGCTGATCGCATCCGCAGCTATGGCGAAAATCGCATGCATGTCCTGAAGTTTTTCGATATCAAGGGCTATATCATCATGGCCATTATGATGAGCGGCGGCATTGGCCTGCGCGCTGCCGACATTGTGCCTGGCTGGTTTGTAGCCTTTTTCTATACGGGCCTTGGCGCTGCCCTCGCTTTAGCAGGCATTGGCTTTTTGATTCATTTCCTCCATCAAGGAGGCGAAATTCGCTGCCCGGTAACGGGCAAGACACGCCTGGCCTAAGCGGGCTCTCCTGGTGAACCTTAAGAGAGGGTAGCTTCTCCCTCAATAAAAGCGAAGGGTGGAGCGAAGGCTGCGAAGCTTCTGAGCGAAATCCCTTCGCTTTTATCCCCAAGGCCCGAGCTGAGATCCTAGATGAATCCTGCATTACGCTACTCTGCGCAAAGCGAAGGGTGGAGCGAAGGCTGCGAAGCTTCTGAGCGGAATCCCTTCGCTTTGCACCATAGAATGCGGGGCAGCTCCTGGCTGCCCCGCATTTTCATTGCTACAAGTTTAACAAGTAGACCGCTTAGGCAATCTGGCCACTCCGTACTTTTTCACGGACACAGTAGCTCACGATGATATACATAACCATCGATAAGGGAGCCACCACCAAGAACGGCACCGACACAATGCCCGTAGCGTAGAGCGAACTTCCTATCACCGTAACTACCGCTAAGGTAGTTACGCCGCGCCAATTCACACCGAACTCTTCTTGGCCTACATTAATACCCTGTTTACCAATGCCCATTTTGCCGCGGACGATGTAATAATCAGTAATCAACAGCACACACCACGAAGAGGTCAAGATTGAGCCATAGCTCATGAAGGCATTGATCTGCTCCAAAATACCGCCCAGGATAAAGGCAAGGCCGATGGCGTTCGCCACGATAACTGCCACAGCCCAGGGCACCGATTTGCCGGTTGTGGAGTGAATGAGATTGGATACGGCATTCGCGCCACCAATAGAGTTTGACGTCTCCACTTTCATTTGGGAGAGACAGATGATGGCCAAGCCAATACCGCCTGCTGCTAGTACCAGAGAAACACCCGGGTTAGTTACCGCCATATTGGCGGCAGCCGCGCCTTCATAGCCCATCTGAGTAAAGTACTCAACGGACTTCGTAAACCCATAGAACGTGATGAGAGCACCAAAGATGTAGGTAATAATGGCAAAGAGACTACCCACAAGTGAGATGGGAACTAGGTCCTTTTCTTTGCGGGCAAAACGAGTGAAGTCGGCCGCGAATAAAGCCAACAAACCAGAAGTCATAATGGCGTAGTTCACGGAATAGGCAAAACCCTCTACGGGTCCGACGCCGGGAATCAGAATGCCATGGGTTGCCGCTTCGACGAGCTGTCCTTCAGAGGCAATCAGATAGACCACATAGCCCATGACGCAGAACAGCGCTACCACAAACACCGCATTCATGCGGGCAATGATCTTGGTGCCAAACAGCGCCATGATTACCCACACGCAGGAGATGCCAATAAAGAGGAGCCAGCGGGCCATTTCGCTTTCCCAGCCAAAAGCGAAAAGAATAGCATTACCGAGCTGAACGGTACCTACGGCAAGTACGCCGACCAATACAAAAATCCAGATAAGAGAACCCGCGGCAGAACCCTTCTTACCGAAAATATAGAAACGGGAAACCACGTTATTGGGCAGACCTTCGCGGAAGCAAATCTTACCGACAAAGTAGGTCAGCACAAAAGAAAGAGCAAAGGTGATGGCCACGGCCAAACCACCCAGCTGGCAGCCAGCATAAAACGCTACGATGCCGCCGCCCATAAGCTTTGACAAGCTTGAAACTACTCCCGATAAAATGGCGGCAATATCAGGCCAGGCAAGCCGTTCGCTTTCGGGAACTTTCTCAAAAAGCGAAACTTTACCGCTGCCTGAGCCGCCTGAGGTGTCGGCGGGCGTAGTTCCTTCTCCCCCATCAGAGTTGCCCGAGGGTGCACGACCTTGAGCAGGCGCTTTCACCTCCACGGTGGGCTTTCCTTTTGAATTGGTGGATTGTTTTCCAGTCATGGGTGACTCCCCTCGCTTGGGCGCGTCGTTCCCTTATGGCGCGCCGTTCTACATCTGTGGATCGGTAGTCAGGCGTCCTATCCCCTTCCCGAACAAATCAGCAGCACTGACTCGTTCGGGAAAGGGGCTGAGAGTAATTGCTCAGCCCAATTCCTCTGCCCGTCAATGGCGCGGGCAAGCCTCCCTTATCCCTAGAGGTAAGCGGAGGCATCAAAACTCTTAGGCACCAGGAGCCTTAGGAGCGGCCGGGACACCAGGAGCGCCCGGAGCTTTCGGGGCACCCGGGGCACCGGGGGCTGCCGGAGCGCCAGGGGCGCCAGGAGCATTCTTGTAAGGCGTAAAGTCGCAATGACAGAACGGGCATTCCTTCAAGTCCATACCCGGCATAATTTGCAGCTCTTTGCCGCACTCAGGACAGTTGGTCGGTCCGGTGGGGGCACCGGCAGTAGCAGGTCTAAAACACATGAGAGGTCTCCTTTACTCTCTGAGGAAGCTCATAGATCCATTCCGGAGGACGAGTAGGATCATGAGCAAGGTCAGACAAGGAATTAAGACGATGAATAGGGCTTTTCAGGGTTGCATCTGAGTCTCACCACTCAGCCTGTAAATCCCAGGGTGTTAGGACTGGCCTAACACCCTGCTCGTCTCGATAGTGAAGAAACTTAGACGATGCCGATGTTGGCCATGATGATCATGACGATCAAAGCGCAGAGACCAGCACCGATCGAAATGGCAGCGATGTGCTTGTAGGAATTCTTGTGATTCAAGCCCATAGCAGCCAGCATGCCGAACATAGCGCCGGAGTTCGGCAGAGCGCCACCGATGGTGGCAGAGGTGGCGATGATCTTTGCCAACGCAGCAGGATCAACACCGGTGGCTAGATAAGGAGCCAAGAAGTTCTGGGAGATGATGCCCACAGCGCCAGAGCCAGAACCCATGATGCCACCGAGAGCAGCAGCCATGGTAGCGGCAGATACATAGGTGCCACCAGGCATGTTGAAGATAGCCTCATAGATAACCGTGAAGCCAACGGATGCGGCAGCAACGGTGCCAACACCTACAGCAGCAGAGGTGAATACGGCAGGACCTACGCCAGCCACAGCGCCCTTGCCCAGGGTGTCGCGCATGGAAGGCACATACTTGAAGAAGCAGATCATGGAAACGATGATGCCAGCGAGCATGCCGATGTAGACAACGTTCTTCATGCCCGTTGCAGACAGACCAATGATCACAGCGATGAGCACGATCAAGGGAAGAAGAGCCAGGCCTACCGGCGGGATATTCTTGTCTTCTTCCACAGCCACGTCATCAGCGTCTGCCACGAAGTGCTCGCCCTTAGCCTGAGCGCGCTTCAAGGCAAACTTGATGTAGATGCAGCTCACGACAATAGCGATGATGGAGCCTACGATACCCATGATGGGAGCAGCGGTCAGAGAAACGCCGCAGCCATTAGCAGCATTAATCCAAGCTACAGCCGGAACGCCCGGGATCATAGCCATGGTGAACGAGCAAGCAGCCAAAGACCATGCCGCGCAGAACAGATGCCACGGAATGTTGCACTCGCGGAACATCGGGCGAGCCAACGGAATCAAGGCGAACATAGCAACGAACATGGAGATGCCAGCGTAGGTAAGCACAGCGCCTACAGCAGCAATACCCAGAAGCACCAGATAAGGGCTCTTGGTGCCAACCTTGTTCATAACGAACTGAGCGATGGCCTTAGCAGCACCAGACTTGTCCATGAACTCGCCCATGATGGCGCCGCCCATGAAGATCAGTAAGTTGCCACGGATAAAGCCTGCAAGGCCCGTAACGTAAGATGATTCTGCACCAACCATGGAATTCATGATGTCCATGCCATTGGTAAGTGCGATGACGATTGCAGTCACGATGGACGTAATAAGTACGTTCCACCCCTTCATGGCTGCAACGACGAAGAAGACGAGACCGACGATAATGCCGAGTACTCCAATCCACTCCATTTCTTTCCCCTTTCAAAAACAGGTTATATATCCCCTAAGCCCGCTTCCAGCTCCTCCAATCCAGAAGCGGACATAGTTGGTGCAAGGTCAGAAGGTGGGGCTCAAGCACCTCAAGCAGAGCCCAAGCCCACCCTCTGAATTAGAACCGCAACCGTGGCTTAGGCCATGTCGTTACGGGTTGCACGCATAAGGTCGATGTTGGTGGCATGCTTCATCACAAGCTTGTCGCGACGAATGGTGCCCTCATCAAAGGTCGTAAGATCCTCTTCGCTCTCGAACATCGTGCCCAAATCACCACGCTGCTGATTCAAGGCAATAGCCTCAGCCGGGTCATAGGGCAAAAGCGGAGTTTTCTCGCGAGGATTCCAGATGAGATAGGCCGGCTTCGTGGCGTCGGGGCTCGGCATACCTTCGCAGTAACGCACGTCGCCATACTTCTCGATAAGCTCGTCAAGCGGGCCAAAGTCAAAGGCGCGCAGCGGGCAGCTCAGCGTGCAGACCGGCTGATTGCCTTCAGCCAAGCGGTCAATACACATGGTGCACTTGCTCATCTTGGCAGAGGGCTCGTCGCTCGCGAACTTCGGAGCGCCATAGGGGCATGCGTCATAGCACTTGCGGCAGCCATCGCACTTGTCCTGGTCAACCAGAACAGCGCCGAACTCGTCCTCTTTGTAAATCGCGCCGTTGGGGCACACCTTCACGCAGGAAGGATCTTCGCAGTGGGCGCAAGGGAATGCGAGTGCATGTAAACGAATGTTGGGGAACGTGCCATTTTCCCATTCGTAGACAGTCATCCACTTCTCGGCACCAGGATCAATGCCGTTCCAGTCTTTGCAAGCTACGCTGCATGCTTGACATGCATAGCAACGGTTCATATCGAAAAGAAATCCGTACTGGGTCATGGTTCCTCCTCTCCTCTTTCTCAGAACTTACGCGTTTT
>CAJUNI010000014.1:23165-37675 GCA_910587945.1 uncultured Parvibacter sp. | reverse complement strand
CAGAAAACGCCTTGGTTATGTGGATTGAGCATGTCCAATATTCTGCCGCACCCCCCTTTGGTACGCGCTAGGGGGCAATTTCGAGTGGTTTTTGCTTGTCAGGCGCGACGGTGCTCGGGGTCGTATTTTACGGACGGACGTTTCCTCAGATGAGAGCTATACGCAGATGAGATAGCAAACCGGAATCCTTCGCACCGCGTACCAAAGTGGGATTTCCTGGCAGGAGAGGCAACTCGCAACAGGAGCCAATCCCAAGCGGCCCCCAGATTTCGAATCGCTCCACCACGGGGACTCACGAATCCCAAGCCGTCCCTCAAAAGCAATCAGGCCAGCTCCGTAAAGGAACTGGCCTGGTGTCATTCATGGTGGTCGGTGAGGGATTTGAACCCCCGACCTTGTGCTTGTAAGGCACCTGCGCTCCCGCTGCGCCAACCGACCTTAAGTTGCATGTCCAAGCACGAGCTTGAACGCTGCGAATACGCATTCTCTCACAGCTTGGACCGAGATTCAAATGAAAGATGCAATGGTTCGGCCACAGGCGGCCGATCTCCTTGAAGTTCTCACAGTTTCCCGCTGCAAACCCGAGACTACAAATTGTCTGGCGTCTCCAGGGGCACGAAGTTCTCGTCTCCAAACAACAAGATCCTCTCTTCGCCATCCAGCGCATTGCGGGCTTGTTCGCGCAGATTGTTCATGCCACTTAAGAACTGGCGATACATCACCACTACCAGATAGCGACCGCGTTCCGTCAGGGTCAGCTCCTCGGCGTTATCGGTTTCAAACGCACCGTTCAAGCGCATAAAAGCCATCTCGGCCGGAAGCCCGCGCTCCACCGAGCAGCCGAACACTTCACGGAACTCGCGCTTATCCAGACGCAGTTTGTACAAATCCAGCAAGAACCGATAGCGCATTAGATCGCGCTTCGGAAGCTCTGTTTTGCCCATGATAGACATAGCCCCCGAGGCAATGCGATCGTTATATTCGCTGATAGAGAACGTATTTACGTAGAGATTTGAACCCAAGTGCGTAATGGAACCACTACCGATGGCGGGGTAATCCACGTAGTTCGTTTGGAACTCATCGATCTGATCCTCGATAAGCCCCACGCCCGGAAGCTTTGGAATAGGATCGTTTTTACGCGTGAACGTCCACAGGGTGGAGCGATCAAAGAGTGCGTCATCCCCTTGGGCCAGCACCCCATCGATAATGCGGTAATAGCGATACTCTCGGTCGTAATCCATGGCGCCGAGCTTCGCGGTCATGTTGGCCATGGTGCCATTGGACACATAGAGCGGCGAAAATGTTGTTTGGCGTGCCCCGCAGGCAGCAATCTTCTCAAGGTCCGCATAGAGAATGTCTTCAGTTTGGGACGGGAAATTGAAGATCATATCTACGTTCAGAGAATCGAAATAGGGCGCCGCTTCGCCAATACGCTCGAAAATCTCTTCGCCGCTGCCATACTTGCGATAGCGATCCATCTGCTTCAGCAAATCATTGTCAAAGCTTTGAACCCCCACGGACAACCGCTGAATACGCCCCTTCATTTGTTCCAGATACTCAGGGGTCAAGTGATTGGGGTTGGTTTCCACGGCCACTTCGCGAATAGAGAAATTGTCTTTCGCCAAATCGATGGTTTCACAAAGCTCATCCATCATGATGGTCGGTGTGCCGCCCCCAAAATAGAGGCTTTCAAAATCGTAGCCCAGGTCCTTGAGCATCATCATTTCTTTGCGCATGGACTCAAAGTAGGGGCCAGCAATTTCGGCCTTAAAGGGGTAGCGATTAAAGCTGCAATAAGGGCAGAGCACCTGGCAAAACGGCACATGCAAATAGAGCATGTATTTACGATCGGGATCTGCCGGAGGCATTGAGGTTTCATCGGTGGGATCAAGGCGAAGCTGGGATTTTGCCACAGTCTTCACGATACGCGTAAGAAGCCGTTCGGCCAGCATGAAAGCTACTCCTTCAAACAACGCTCCTCGTCCGAAGGAGCGGAGGAGGAGGCGGGGGATTTTTCAGTATTGCTTGTTATAACAGATTCGCTGTTTGAGGCGTCCTCGTCAATGGCACAGGATGAGGTATCTCCCTCTTCCACGGTAATAATCTCGTGGCAGAACGGGCATTGATTGAGAGAGGTGCCCCCAAGAGCTTGAATGGTACGGCCACAAGAAGGGCACGTGCAGGTGTCCTTACTAATTGAAACATCAGCTGGCCGATAGCACACGATGCGTCCCTCCGCCGCTGCAGCCTCACTGAAGACTCGCAGCGCTTCCCTCAAGCCCCGCGCGTTGGTGTCTCACTACACCCTGCGACTTGAGCTTTTGATTAGGCGGTATCGGCTTGTCAAAGAAGTTCCCGGGCTTCTTACACTCTTGCAGCCATTGCCGCCAAACGTTGTTTCTGGATAGGCAGTATAGAGGTTTCCTTCGCGCCCTTTTGCCTTCACGACCACGATTGGCGTCGTGGACGCCCAAGCGGTTGCTTTAGTCGACAATTTCTGCATTTTGTATTATCTATCTGGAAAAACAATTAATTCCCCTAGACTGGAGTCGAAACACAGAGAGGGGATTTTATGACGCAACACAACCCCGACAGACCCTGGCGTATCGGCATAGACGCCGGCTCAAAAACGATAAAAGTGGTGGTCCTTGATGAGGAAGGATCCCTCGTCCATTCTTCCTACCAACGCCATCGCACCAACATTCGCGAAACGCTGCAAACCATCATCCATGATCTGGTTTGGCGCAAAGGCGATTTTGAAGCAACCTTGACCGTAACCGGGTCCGCCGGCATCCGGGTAGCAGAGCTTCTCTCAGTTCCCTTTGTCCAAGAAGTGGTCGCCGAAACCGAAGCGGTGCGCCAAAAACTCCCCGATACCGATGTTGTGGTAGAACTCGGCGGCGAAGATGCCAAGGTGATCTATCTCACCGGCGGTCTTGAGCAGCGCATGAATGCTACCTGCGCAGGCGGCACGGGCGGCTTCATTGACACCATCGCCTTTATGCTGGGCGTTCGCACCGATAAGATGAGCAATTTGGCTATGGGTGCTCAGCGTATCTATCCCATTGCCAGTCGCTGTGCGGTGTTTGCCCAAACTGACGTACGCCCCCTGCTGAATGCGGGCGCCTCTAAGGCCGACATTGCAGCGAGCGCTCTTGATGCGGTGGTACGTCAAACCCTCGGCGGTCTGGCCTGTGGACGCCCCATCCGTGGCAACGTGGCTTTTTTGGGAGGCCCCTTCGAATATGTACCCGAACTGACCAACCGTTTCCGCAGTGCGCTCAACCTCGATCGCAAGGCGGGTGTCAAACCGCAAAACGCCCACCTCTTCCCTGCCATGGGAGCTGCTCTTCTCACTCCTGCGGATGCGCAACCGGTGTTGCTCTCAACGGTTGAGGAAATGCTTAAATCTGCTCCTACTCAGATCTTGGACGATGATCTTCCCCGCCTCGATCCGCTTTTTGCTAACGAAGAAGAGTTGGAAGCGTTCCAGGAGCGCCACCGCAAAGCCATCTATCCCAGTGGCTCCCTGTTTACCGCACGCGGACCGGTCTATGTAGGCTTTGATGCGGGCTCGACCACGGTAAAAGTGGCCGCTGTGGATGATGAAGGCAAGCTGCTCTACCACGACTATCGCCCGAGCCGAGGCGAAACTGCCGAAACCCTTCGCCAGATGATTCTTGACCTCTATGCCGCCCTGCCTACCTGTGCACCTCACGGAGAAGAGGTTCCCTATATTGCGCAAACGGCAGCTACCGGCTATGGCGAAACCATGTTGGTAAGCGGCTTTGGCGTTGATGGCACCGTTGTCGAAACAGCTGCCCACGTACGAGCAGCTCAGGCGTTTTGTCCCAATGTCAGCTTCGTGTTGGACATTGGCGGCCAAGACATGAAGGCGCTCTGGATTAAAAACGGCCACGTAAGCGATGCCGTTCTTAATGAAGCCTGCTCCAGCGGATGCGGTGCGTTTGTGGAAGGTACGGCCTATAGTCTTCACAAGCGCGGTGCTTCCTTTGCCGAAGCGGCGCTCACCAGCTCAGCGCCCGTAGACTTAGGCACCCGCTGTACCGTCTTCATGTCCTCCCACGTAAAGCACGCGCAAAAAGTGGGGGCTTCCGTGGAAGACATTGCGGCAGGCGTTGCCTATTCGGTGGTTTCCAATGCGCTGTATCGGATTATTGGCCAGGATCGCCTGAAAACCCTCGGGGATGCCATCGTGGTCCAGGGCGGTACATTCAAATCGGATGCGATTCTGCGCGCCTTTGAACGTACCTGCGGTGTGGAAGCGTTGCGCCCAGATCGCGCTCATCTTATGGGGGCCATTGGGGCGGCGCTGGTGGCCCGAGATCGGGTACAGCGCACGGCCGACCCGGCTCAATGCCGCAGTGGCCTTTTGAGTAAAGAGGAAGTAGCGGCCTTAAAGCCCAAGCGTCTCACTAAGCGCTGCGAAGGCTGCGGCAACCAGTGCGCGTTATCCATTTTGGACTTTGGAGAAGGAAGAAAGCTCATCAGCGGCAATCGCTGTGAGCGCGGCGCCCAGGGACCGGTGAAACCGATAGACAAAGCCGGCGATACAATCTCCCACGATGCCACCTCCACTAGCGGCTCCGAAGCCAGCCTTCAAGCCCCAGAAGCAGCAGCCGAGTCACCCACAACTTCATCCCCAACAGCTGCCACCCCGCCAAACCTGGTGGCCTTCGAGCAAGCGCTCCGTGCCGCCTATCGGCGACGTAAAGCCAGCGAGGCGCCCGCCCGGCGAGGAGAAATTCGCCTGGGGCTTCTGAGTGCCTTGGATAGCTATGAGCCTCTTCCCTTCTGGTATCGCTTCCTGGAGGAGTTGGGATTTAGCAT
The DNA here is from genome assembly GCA_910587945.1 of uncultured Parvibacter sp. Taxonomy (GTDB): domain Bacteria; phylum Actinomycetota; class Coriobacteriia; order Coriobacteriales; family Eggerthellaceae; genus CAJUNI01. The sequence goes on along the minus strand of CAJUNI010000014.1, from coordinate 32,824 downwards.
CGTGCTTCCCGCCACCAGTGCATCGGCCTCTCTTAAGGCCACGGCCTGGGAAACGGTGCCTGCTGAGGCGGTTTGTTATCCGGCGAAGCTCGCTCATGTCCAAGTGATGGACCTCATCAATTCACAGGCCTCTGTGCTCTTCATGGCCTGCGCCCGCCGCGGGAGCCACTGCCCCGTCGCCCGGGATTACCATTACGCGCTGGTCGACAGTGTTGAGCCCCTGCGCACGGGACAGATTCCGTTTTTGGCTCCGCTCTTCTCGACAGTCAAACCAGAATCCATTGCTGAGAGAGCCGAAGACAAGGCTGTGCTCGAGCAGTTCTCCCATGAGCTTTGTGCCCTGAGCGATACCCCGCTCCAAGAAGGCGAAGTGGAGCGCGCTCTTCAAGCAGGCCTCAGTGAGTGGGTCCAATATCAGGCCGCTCTTGAGGATCAAACTGCCCAGGCACTGGCCTGGATTGCCGAGGAAGATTCTCGCCGCGGCGTGATCCTGGCTGGGCGCCCCTACCATAATGACCCTGAACTCACTCACGCCATCGATGCCATGCTTACGGAGCTCGGATTTGCTGTGCTGACCCCCAGCGGCCTACGGTCTCAATTGGCGTCTCTGGCCGCCCCCGATGCAACGGTGCTTTGGAAGCCGGCCGCTAGTCTCATCAAGGCAACGCAGTTCGTCATCGATCATCCGGCTATTGACCTTGTGGCGTTGCAATCCTTTGGCTGTGGCTATGATGCCGTGCTCTTAGAAGAGGTGCGCACCCAGCTCGAAGCTGCCGGTCGTCCTTTTACGGCCCTCAAAGTGGATGAGATGGTGGAAACGGCTCACCTGCGCATTCGCCTTCGCACCCTTGCCGAGACAGTTCAGGCCGCACCGGCACTTCCCGCGGCCGACTCAGCTCCATCCACGCATCAGTCTCTTAGCGCTGACGCTCCAACCAGTGCAGCTCAGGACGCGCCCTTCCATCACACAGGCCGCCTTCTTGAGAAACCGTTAGACAGCCAGGACCTGGCCGTAGCGCGCGCCCAAACTATCAAGGATGTCTGCTTCACCGCCAATATCATGGCCGCCCGGGCCCTTCGACTTTTGGAAGAAGATCCCAGCCTCGAAGCTCTCATTTTGCCCGAAGCCTGCTTCAAGTGCTTGAACGAAGCCATCCCCGCCATGATCACCGCTATTCGCGGCACCTGCCCGCCGCTCATTTGGGAGCGCACGAAGATTCACCCTACTCCCTCTTCGCCTGCGAACACTACCCCCGGGTCACGACCCAAGATTGGCCTTATCGGCAATCCCCTTCTGGTCTTTGAACCCTTCTTAAACGATGGCATTGTGGAGCTGATCGAGCGGCTCGGCTGTGACGTGGTGTTACCGGCAGAAACGGCTCTCTACCAAGAAGACGTGCGCTACCTTGACACACTGCAGGAATTTGCAGAAGCAGGGGTAGCCCACGTCATCTATCTTCAAAGCTTCGGTTGTATGAAAGGTCACGTACGGGCTCGCGGGGCTCATTACGAATTCGCCGAGCAATTCCCTTTGATGCCCGTAACCGTCCTCGATTTCGACCCTGAGGCCTCGGCTCTCAATCGTGAGAACCGCGTGCGCCTCATTGTCGAGTCTGTCCTTCGTGCTACTTCATGTTGACGCAATGCGTCTTGGTGCCCGTCTCCAGGTAGTCCATGATCTCTTCGACAGCCATCTTGGCGCAATTGTCTTCCGCCTCTTCAGTGGAGGCGCCCAAGTGAGGAAGCACGATAGCGCCCTCCATTGCCATAACAGCCGGGTTGGCAAAGTCGGTTACATAGGCGCGCAACTTGCCCTCAGCTAAGCCGCGAGCCATGGCCTCATCATCCACCAAGGTGCCGCGAGCAAAGTTCAGAACCACCGCGCCCTCTTTCATGGCAGCAATGGCCTCATCGTTGATCATGCCCGTGGTCTCCGGCGTGGCCGGCACGTGCAGGGTCACAAAATCAGAGTCCCCGTAGAGGTCGTTCAAGTCGGTCACATAGGTCATCGACTCCGAAATAGCAGCTGCCTGCTCGGGAGTGACGAAGGGGTCATAGCCCACAACCTTCATGCCCAATGCCTCCACGGCAGGAACCATGAGCTTGCCAATAGCGCCCAGACCAATGATGCCGAGGGTCTTGTCGGTAATCTCAGTGCCGGCGAACTGCTTCTTTGCCTTCTCGGCACTCTTACCAATGTTTTCGTCCTGAGCGTTCTCTTTGCACCACTGAGCGCCACCGATAATGTCGCGCGACGCCAGCAACATGCCGGCAATGGTGAGCTCTTTTACCGCATTTGCATTGGCGCCCGGCGTGTTGAAAACCGGAATGCCTGCTTCAGCCATTTTCTCGAGCGGAATGTTATTCACGCCTGCGCCCGCGCGAGCCACTGCTTTCAGATTTGCCGGGATGTCCATCTCATGCATGTCGGCACTGCGCACCAAAATGGCGTCAGCTTCTTCAATGTTGTCCGTGAGCTCATAGTTGTCTGACAAGAGCGCAAGACCAACAGGAGAAATGTTGTTGAGGCAGTGGACTTTGTACATAGGGCCCCCTTTGGGCTGGGCACCGGCCAAAAGCTGGCGCAACGGTAAATAGTTACCGCGCTAGCATAACGCGCTTTTCCGGCTGCAGCGGGAGGCTGTCGACCGATGGCGCCCCCGCCGGCCTCAGCCGTCAGTCCGCAGCCGCGTTGTGGGCCTCATAGACCTTACGACCTCCTACATAGGTAGCCGCCACCCGAGCCTCTTGAAGTTCCTCGGGGTCCAGCGCAAATAGGTTACGATCGAATACCACCACATCGGCCTTCATCCCCGGACGCAAGCGCCCCAGGTCCTGAGCTCGACCAGCTGCCTGAGCGCTTCCGGCCGTGTAAGCCCGCAACGCATCGGCTAACGAAATAGCCTCGGCGGGAAGCCAACCGCCCTCAGGTTGATGAGTATCAGCATCTTTGCGCGTAACGGCGGTATAGACGGCCGGCAAAGGATCAGTCTGGGTAACCGGGGAGTCGGTACCAAAGGCCAAGATTACCCCTTTGGCAAGCAATGTCGCAAAGGGCCACATATAGGGCACGCGGGCTTCTCCCAAATCGCGCTCGGGACCGCCGGGGTCAAGCGTGATATGACGGGGCTGCACCGAAGCAACCACATCCAGTGGTGCCAATCGATCAAGATCCGCCGGCTGAAAATTCTCCAAATGTTCAATAGTGAGTTGCTCGGTGGGATGAGCCCCTTGCTCGAGTGAGCCATAAACGGCCCGACCCTGTTCGTAGGCATCAAGAATGCCATGAATCGCTTCATCCCCAATAGCATGAACACGCACGCCATGGCCTTCCTCGGCTGCTTTCAACACAAGCTGGGTCATGGCCTCTGGGTCAATGGTTGGACGTCCGCAGTCTCCCTCAAAATTCGCATTACTATAGGGTTCGTGAAGCCACGCCGTATGCTGGCTCGAAACGCCATCAAAGAATTGTTTGTAGCCGCGCGCTTGCAAAAGCGGCGAAGTCAACGTTGCTTGCAGATCATCGAGTCGCGTTGTTTCCTCCAACAGTGTAGGAAAAAGCGATACTCGAACCGTCAGGTCTCCCTGGCGCTCCAGTTCGGCAAACAAATCGTCGCGCACAAAATCGAGTCCCGGGAGTGCCATGAGCGATACATCACAAACCGCCGTCACCCCCTGCTGATTGAGTAAGGTGGCGAAGTCACGATAGGCTTCCAAAAGTTCTTCCCGAGAGAATTGCGCCACAATGCGCGGCATTAACGCCATGGCTGCAGCTTCACGGACAATGCCTGTAAGTTCGCCCTGATCGTCAACGTCGTAGGAGCCTCCCTCAGGCGCCACGCTATCGGCTGTTATGCCCAGCTGCTCCAAGGCACAGCTATTGAGCCACAGCGTATGGGCATCTCCCGAATACATGGCTACCGGCTGATGAGGATAGGCCGCATCCAATGACGCTTTACTGGGAAGCACCGGAGGATCCCAGCGATACTCGCGCCAGCCTTGGGTAAGTAACCACGCGCCCTCAGGTCGGCGCGCCGCCAAGGGGGCAAGTCGGGCTACACAGTCCGCCTCACTCCTGCCCAGAAACTGTTCAGCCAAGGGCGAGTGATAAAGCGCACTATGGAAGTAGTGCAGGTGGGCGTCGTGAAACCCGGGCATGAGGAACCCATCAGGGTAGGTTTCGATAACCGCTCCTTCAGCCACGGGAGCTTGCTCACTTCCCACCGCTTCCGGTGGGCAAACCCACAGGATTGTATCCCCTTCAATCCCCACCGCAAGAGGTGTTGCGCCGGGTTCTTCCGGCTCGGCCCGAAAACCCCAGGGTGCCTGAATCACCAATTGGGCACCGTTAGTAGCGCTTACTTCACTCATTACATCACGCCCCGCGCCAACACAAAGAGCAAACCCACCACCACAAGCACCACTGCAACTCCCGCCAAACAATTGATGAGAAGTCGGCGACGAGCCTGCTGGGTTTCTTGCTCAGCGTCAGGAGCCGGAGTCGCTTCCCGTCGTCCCACTTGGGGCTCACTAAAAGCTGAGGCTAGGGTTTGGGCATTTAGTTTCGCGTTGCCTCCCCGAGGGCCACGATGCAAGTCTTGGGTCATGAAAACCACCTTTCATTGAGGCCCCACCTTACTATGGGTTGCCAAGGGCTGACAAGATTCGAACCCGCGCGAATTCAAGCCGTTAATCCTATGTGATTCTTCCTTGATTCCCGGGATGGACAACCCTCAGCAAAATGAGGGCTGCTATTATCGCGCCGTAGGTTTCACACTTCTAAACAAGTCCGCTTACGAAAGGGTACGCACACGAATCCCGCCACTACAACTTCGCCCGGTATATTAAGGCGCGCTATCCGTTGGGTAGTGGGTATTGTGGTGGCCTGCGCTGTTCTTGCCGCATTAGTAGTAGGGGCTACCAACGCCATTACGATTCTTTCTACCCGCGATAACGTACACACCGTCGCGGGAACCCTGGAAGCTGCGCCAGAAGCCGACGCTATTGTGGTGCTCGGTGCCTCTGTTCGTCCTGATGGCACCCCTTCAGACATGCTGCGCGACCGGCTGGATACCGCCATTGCTCTCTATGATGCGGGCGCTGCTCCCAAGATTATTGTAAGCGGCGACAATCGCACCTCCCATTACAACGAAACCCAAGCTATGAAGCGCTATTGCGTAGAACATGGCGTGCCCTCCAAAGATGTGTTTGAAGATCACGCCGGCTACTCCACCTACGAATCCATGTATCGCGCCCGCCACGTCTTTGGAGCCGATTCCATCATTGTCACGACCCAGGGCTATCATCTCTATCGCGCCATGTTTGCCGCCCAACAATTGGGCATGGAAGCCTATGGGGTAGCCAGCGATCATGGGCTCTACGAAAACCAGAACTACTACAGCCTGCGCGAAATGCTTGCACGTACCAAGGACTTTTTCGCCGCCCTTTTCTCCGTACCCATCAACGAAGAGCACCAACCCATTGCCCCTGAGGGCGAATCCTACAACCTTGAAGGGTCGGGCGACGCAAGTTAACCCATAGCCTTGGCCTTTAGATGTTTGACTCCCCATCCAAAAAAGAACGGATGCCGCTTGGACGCAGCACCCGTTCTTCTTATAGGTAGTACCATTGCACGCCCAGTTAGTCGGGCAGTGTCGCGGTCTACTTGGTGTCTTTGGCGGCTTCCGTCGCTGCCTTGGCTTTGTCAGCAGCTTCATCGGCAGCATCCTTGGCCTTGTCTGCGGCCTCACCTGCAGCGTCTTTCGCCTTAGCAGCAGCGTCCTTAGCCTTCTCCGCTGCGTCGCCTGCTGCATCCTTAGCCTTGTCGGCGGCGTCATGGGCTTTGTCAGCTAAATCCTTTGCCTTATCACCAGCGGCAGAAGCTACGTCTTTTGCCTTGTCTGCCAAATCGCCCGCCGTGTCCTTAGCCTTATCGGCCAAGTCAGACAGGTTTTCACCCGCGTCATGGGCCACATCAACGATGTCGGAACCAACCTTCTTTGCTCCTTCAGCAATGTCGGCACCGGTCTGCTTCAAGCTATCAAGAATACTCATGATTGTCTCCTTACCGAGAGAACCAACGGGCTTCTTCTTTTGGTGAGCCCCGTTCGATAGCTACAGTCTAGGCTCCCCTTTCGTCGCCTGAACGGGTAACCATGAGGGCGTTCCTCCACTTTTGCTGCGCTGTAGCCATTTCGTGGACTGGTTAGCTGCCCGAATCCCACGGTGTTCGCGTAGGCAAAATAAATTAGGTATTGACACTTATTAGACCTAGTCATATATTGTCTTTAGTCTAAAACACATACAAGAAGCCCAGCCCTCGGCTGGGTTTTTTGTTGTCGGCGCAGGAATAGCCCTTGCCGTAAGACATCGCTCCACCTTCCCCGCTTCACCGCCGCTAATCAAACCAGTCAGGATGTCGGGAATAGAGAATGGCACCCCCTCTTCCCCACCACACGGCGTTGCCACGCTTTTCAACAACCCGTGGCCCTCCCCAGGAATGTGAAGTCTCTGTGCCGCTCCCCGTTTGCGACTGCAATTTTAGTCCGTAATCAGACTATACTTTCCCCTCGTCAGTCTGAAAGCGGACTAACTCGACCTTCAAGGTCCATCGAATTCTCTGCTTTCTGACGAGCGTCTCCTGTCAGCCTTCCGCTTCGAAAGCAATTCCTATGACCACTCTCTCAACCTCTTTCCCCTCCCTTGATCCAGCCGTCGCCGATCAGTTCGACGCTTCCACCTTGGAAGCAGCCCGTGCCATGAATCGCTTCTACGAAGCAAGTAATCTCATCTACCACCGCCATGCCACCCACTCTGATCTTTCCGACAGCGCCTTTGACGTGCTTTACGCCCTCGCAGAGCAAGACGGACGGCAGCAAAAAGACTTAGCCCAGGCCGCGTTTATGACCAAACAAACCCTGCACTCCTCCCTCAAGCACCTCCAAGAAAAAGGCTGGGTTCGCATCGAAACCGAAAGCCGGCGTATGGTTCGCATTTTTCTTACTGAGGAAGGGCACGCCACCGTGCAACGCTACATTGCCCCGGTCATCGAAGCCGAGTGCAAGGCAATGAGTGCACTGCCTCCTGCTATTCGCGAACAAATCCCCGAGCTTCTTGAGCGCTACACCACCGCCCTCCAAGAAGCCTTCGAGGCCCTGGAGTAGCTTTCCCCTTTGCCCTCGCTCAACACCACGGATTCTTCCGCCACCAACCCGACCCAAGGATTACTCATGACGAAAGATATGAACCGCCACTATAGCTTCACGGGACTTATGCGCTTCACGCTGCCCACCATAGCCATGATGATTTTTACCTCCCTCTATACCGTGGTAGATGGCATCTTTATTTCTAACTTCGTCAGCAAAACTGCCCTTGCCGCCGTCAACCTCATTTGGCCAGCGCTCATGATATTTGCCACCATTGGTCTTATGGTAGGAACCGGTGGTAGCGCCTTAGTCGCTAAAACTCGCGGCGAAGGAGACGACGCGCGGGCGAACCGCTATTTTTCCATGCTCGTGGAGGTGGCCGCGGTATTGGGCATCATTCTTGCCGTAGTTGCCTGCATTGCTATGGAGCCCCTCTCGGCATTTTTAGGGGCCACCGGCCAGTTGTTTGTTGATACTGCCACCTATGGTTTCTACTGCGCCTTAGCTCTTCCCTTCTTCATTCTGCAGTTTGCTTTTCAATCCTTCTTCATCACAGCAGGAAAACCCCAGCTTGGCCTAGCTGTCATTGTGGCAGCCGGCGTCACGAATGTGGCCTTAGATGCCCTGTTCATCTGTGGATTTGGTTGGGGTGTGGCAGGCGGCGCCATCGCTACGGCTCTCGGCCAAGTAGTAGGCGGAGGTATTCCCCTCATCTATTTCTTCCGGAAAAATTCCAGCTTTTTACGGCTTTCATTTACGGCACCCCAACTCAAGCCCATTGCGAAGTCTTGCCTCAATGGTTTGTCAGAGATGGTGTCCAATATCGCCATGAACGTGGTAGCAGTGCTCTACAACTTCCAACTGCTGGCCTATATTGGCGAAGATGGCGTTGCGGCCTATAGCGTTATCCTCTATACCGCCATGGTGTTCAGCGCTATCTTCATGGGTTATTCCATTGGTGCGGCGCCCTTGATGAGCTACCAATATGGCGCCCATAACCATCGAGAAATGCACAGCATTCTGTGGAAGAGTCTCGGGTTTGTATCGGTAGCCGGTGTCATCATGTTCTTGGCAGCCCAATGGCTCGCCGGCCCCTTGTCCTATCTATTCGTAAGTTACGACCCTGAGCTTCTGGACCTCACGGTAGGTGCTTACAAGCTCTACGCCTTTGCGTTCCTTGTTATGGGCATCCCCATCTACGGTTCTTCCTTCTTCACCGCCCTCAACAACGGCGTGGTTTCGGCCATCATCGCCTTTGTGCGCACGCTGATCTTTGAAGTGGGTGCGGTGTTGCTGCTCCCCTTGGTGCTTGGCATCAATGGCATTTGGCTTTCGGTGTCGGTGGCCGAACTGGCAGCTGCCATCATGGCCATCATCTTTATGGTGGCGCTCCGCAATCGCTATGGCTACAGCAAAAAAGCAGCCCTGGCTGAAGAAACCAAGGCTGCTCTGCGTCGCTAACAGCAATCTTTTAAGGGGCGCCCCCAGACCTAAAGGTCATCACGGGGCGCCCATCACAGGTTCGGATCTGAGGCCGGCGTGCACGTCGTGATTTCGACCGCTACAGACCTCCTAACGCCCCATTACTTGGCGACGATGTTTACCAAACGACCGGGTACGTAAATCTCCTTCACAATGGACTTGCCGTCCAAGTCGGCCCCCAGAGCCTCGTGAGCTACCGAAAGTACTTCCGCCTCTTCGGCCTGAGCTCCCACGGTAATGCGACAACGAAGCTTGCCATTGAGCTGAACCGCCAATTCAATCTCATCGGCTTTCGCTTGCTCGGGATCGAACGTCGGCCAGGGCTGGTTGTAAACAAAGCCTCCTTGACCAAGCACCGTACGCCAGAGCTCATCAGCCCAGTGCGGCACAATGGGCGCCATGAGCTTCACAATCACTTCAGCGATTTCGGCGTCGAGCGCAGCATAGTCCTCATGGGCCGCACGCCACTCCGGCGATGCGCTCCGAAGGTATTCGCCCGTCGCATTAGAGAGCTCCATGATGGCAGCAATCGCAGTGTTGAAGTTATTGCGGTCGAAGTCGGCCGCCACTTTCTCCACCACGCGATGGCGTTCCCGCTTGAGCTTTGCCGCTGCTTGAGCAATGGCCTGCTCGCCCGCATCCTTTTGGAAGAAGGTCTCTTCGCCTGCCTGGCCCGACAGATCATAAACCTGACGCCACAGACGATTCAGGAACTTATACATGCCCGCCAGGCCGTCTTCGTTCCACAGCTTCTCTTTATCCGGCGGCCCCATGAACAACATAGCTGCACGCACCGAGTCGGCGCCATATTCGCGAATCATTTCCTCCGGCGAGACCACATTGCCTTTGGACTTGGACATAACCTCACCATGGGAATCGAGCACCATACCTTGACAGAGCAAGTTCGTGAACGGCTCGTCGAAGTCAAGCATGCCCATATCCCGCAGCACTTTGGTAAAGAAGCGGCTGTAGAGCAAGTGAAGAATAGCGTGCTCGATGCCGCCGATGTATTGGTCCACCGGCATCCAGCTA
>CAJUNI010000014.1:0-23155 GCA_910587945.1 uncultured Parvibacter sp. | reverse complement strand
GTATAGCGCATGTAATACCAGCTGGAGCACGTGAAGGTATCCATGGTGTCAGTTTCACGCTTGGCCGCTCCCCCGCAAACCGGGCAGGTGCACTCCACAAAGCCCGCATGGGTGGCCAAGGTTTCGCCCGCCGCCAAATCAATATCCTCAGGAAGCCGTACCGGCAAGTCTTCCTCAGGCACGGGCACCACGCCGCATTCCGGACAGTGGATAGCAGGAATCGGATTGCCCCAGTAACGCTGGCGGCTGATAAGCCAATCGCGCAGACGATACTCGACGGTCCGCTTGCCACGACCCATGGCCTCAAGGGCAGCCACTACCGCTTCTTCACCCTCAGAATGCTTGCCACCAACAAGACCCGTATAAGGGCCAGATTGCACCAAAATTCCTTCAGCATTGTAGGCTTCTGACCAGGGAACTTCCGTAACCACGCGCCCCTGCTGATCCTTCAGCTCCTCATAGAGCGGATCATCTTTGCCCAAAATGATGGGGATGATGGGAAGGTTATATTTGCGAGCAAACTCGAAGTCACGCTGGTCGCCGCAAGGTACCGCCATCACCGCGCCAGTGCCATAGTCAGCCACCACATAGTCAGCCACCCAGATAGGCACCTTTTCGCCATTAATGGGATTGATAACATAGCGACCTGTAAAAGCACCATGCTTTTCATAATCGCCCTGGGCGCGCTCCACCGCAGAGACCTTCTTGGCGGCCTCAACGAGCTCCATGACCGGAGCCTCGTAGTCGGTGCCAGCTACCAGATCGGCAACCCCCGCATACTCAGGAGCCACCACGAAGAAGCTGCAGCCAAACAAGGTATCGGCACGGGTGGTAAAAACAGTGATGATGTCTTCATCGCTGGGCTGTTCGGGAGCATTACCCTCTTTGTCGCAGAGAATGAAGTCTACGTTGGCGCCTTCCGAGCGACCAATCCAGTTGGCCTGCTGCTGCTTTACGCGCTCGGGCCAACCCGGCAACTTATCCAAGTCATCCAGAAGCTCTTGAGCGTAATCCGTGATCTTGTAATACCACTGGGTCAGGTCCCGCTTCTCCACTTCGGAATCGCAGCGCCAGCAGCGGCCTTCGGTCACCTGCTCGTTGGCCAGTACCGTCGCGCAGCTAGGGCACCAATTCACCGGACTATTGCGGCGCTCAACCAAGCCGCGCTTCCAGAACTCCAGGAAAATCCACTGACCCCAGCGATAGTACTCCGGATCGCAGGCTACCACTGAACGATCCCAGTCGTAGGAGAATCCCATGCGCTTAAAGGAAGCGCGCTGGGTATCAATGTTTTCGTAGGTCCAAAGGGCCGGGTGGCTATGATGCTTGATGGCCGCATTTTCGGCGGGCAGGCCAAAGGCATCCCAACCCATAGGATGCAGCACGTCAAAGCCCTGCATCTTAGAATAGCGGGCCACCACATCACCATAGGTGTAGTTACTCACATGACCCATGTGAATATCCCCGGAGGGATAGGGGAACATTTCCAATACGTATTTCTTCGGAGCATCTGAGCGCTCGGGAACCGCAAACAGACCGGCCTCTTCCCATTCCCGTTGGAGGCGGGGCTCAATCTCGTGGGGATTGTAGGGCTTCATAGGCTTCCTCTTCTCTTCGACGCACTAAAACGGGCACTCCTGCATCTCATTCATCACGCGTAAGCTCCCGCGAAATAGCGCTGCTCCCAAGCGACCCGCCGTTTTAGACAGGGGATCCAGGGCCACGCTACTCCTCACGGACATGCCCACCGTGAAACGCTTCTTACAAGATGAGAAGGATACCTTGCAATGAAAATCTGTGGCTCATCATTATAATCAGCCTTTCCCCGGAAGAGGGCGGCAGGGCTGCCAGAATGCCCAGATGGTACAATACGGACTCCTGAAATAATTTATGGGAAGGCGAATCTTCCCGGCAGCTTCGCTTGCTCGAGCCGCTCAAGATGCCTTGCCCTACTCCCCCTGCAACCCTAAAGGAGAACCGGTGAATTTCCACAACGCTCGCTTTAATGCCGCCTATGGCACCTCGGCGCAACTAAACCCTTCTTCGGGTCCCGAAGTATCGTTCGCCGGCCGCTCCAATGTGGGCAAATCCTCCCTTTTGAATAAGTTGATGTATCGTAAGGGGCTTGCCAAAGTAAGTTCAACTCCCGGCAAAACTGCCACCATTAATTTCTACGATGTTGATGGTCACGACTTGGTAGATCTTCCTGGTTATGGCTATGCGAAAGTTTCCAAAGCTGAGTTGGGGCGTTGGTCAGAACTCATTGAGGGCTATTTCAATCAGGATCGAGATTTCGCCTTGGTAGTTTCCCTCATAGACATTCGCCATGAACCCTCCGCGCTCGATCGCAACATGGTCGAATTCTTGAAAGATGCCGAGCTTCCCTTTGCCATCGCGCTTACCAAAGCTGACAAACTTTCAACCCAGCAAGCTCAGAAACAGCGTGCGCTTATTGTGAAAGCCTTAGATCTGCCGAAGGGCACCCCTGTTATTGTGACGTCGGCCGAAAAAGGCACCGGAGTTGATGAGCTGCGCAGCCTCATTGCGAGCGCCTTCGAGAACTAAACGCGTTGCTCAAGGGATAAACGCGCTTCTCGGTTGAAGTAGCCTGTCTAGCCCGGTGTTCCGTTAGCAAGCCATAGCGTCCGCAGGCTGCCAGCGTGCACACCAGGCGTCCGAAGGCCGCAGACGAGCATGCCAAGCACCCCGAGCCAGCGCGTCCGGGCTGCGGTGATGGCTTGAACCCTCACACAACAAGAGCGCCTCGCCAAAAGACGAGACGCTCTCTAATTATCAGGGATGGAGCCGGGAACCTGAACTACTAAGCCACGAGGCCGTTAGGTCGATAGCCCACGAACTCACTAGATCACTGGCCACGGGGCCACGAATCCAGCGGGAACTATCTCCGTTAGCGCGTGGAGGACACGTAGGCGTTCTTATCCTTCAGCATAACGTCGTGGGCGCCGCCCTCCACAATGGAAGTGGAGCTTACCAACGTGAGTTTTGCCTTGTCCTGGAACTCGGGAATGGTCAGCGCGCCGCAGTTGCACATTGTGGACTTGATCTTGAGCAGCGTGACCGCCATGCCGTCTTTGAGAGAGCCGGCGTAGGGCACATAGGAGTCAACGCCCTCTTCAAAGGTAAGCGTTTTCTTGCCGCCCAAGTCATAGCGCGCCCAGTTGCGTGCACGGGCAGAACCTTCGCCCCAGTATTCCTTCATGTAGGTGCCGTTAACCATGACCTTTGAAGAATTACTCTCATCAAAGCGAGCGAAGTAACGACCCAACATCACGAAGTCGGAGCCCATGGCCAACGCCAGGGAAATATGGTGGTCGTAGACAATGCCACCATCAGAGCAGATTGGCACATAGACGCCCGTTTCACGGAAGTACTCATCGCGCGCCTTGGCCACCTCAATAACCGCCGTAGCCTGACCGCGGCCAATACCCTTGGTTTCACGGGTAATACAGATAGAGCCGCCGCCAATACCCACCTTAACGAAGTCAGCACCTGCCTCGGCCAAGAAGCGGAAGCCCTCGGCATCAACGACGTTACCGGCGCCAATTTTCACGTCATCGCCGTAGTGTTCGCGCACCCACTCGATGGTGAATTTCTGCCAATCAGAATAGCCCTCAGAGCTATCAATGCACAGCACATCAGCACCGGCTTCCACCAGCGCCGGCACGCGCTCGGCGTAATCGCGGGAATTGATGCCCGCGCCTACCATGTAGCGCTTATGTTCGTCGAGCATTTCGTTGGGGTTGGACTTATGAGAGTCGTAGTCCTTACGGAACACCAACGCTACCAGATGATCATCAGCGTCAACGATAGGCAGAGAATTGAGCTTGTGGTCCCAGATGATATCGTTGGCCTCTTTCAAGGAGGTATCAGCGGGAGCCACCACCAAGCGATCCCGGGGCGTCATGAAGTCGGCTACTTTTTCGTCAAGGCTCATGCGGGACAGGCGATAATCGCGCTCCGTCACCACACCAAGCAGCTTGCCGTGAGCCGTGCCGTCATCAGTCACCGGCATGGTGGAGTGGCCAAATTCCTCGTGAAGTTGCACCACATCACCTAAGGTCATTTCCGGAGAAAGGTTTGCGTCGGAAGTTACAAAGCCCGCCTTGTAATCCTTTACGCGCATTACCATGGCAGCTTCATCTTCAATGGATTGGTTGCCATAAATGAAAGCCAAACCGCCTTCCGTAGCCAGCGCCACACCCATTTTGTCACCGGATACGGCAGCCATAATGGCACTGACCATCGGCACGTTAAGCGTCAGGGGACATTCCTCTTTCCCCTTGCGGTATTTCACTAAGGGTGTTTTCAGGCTTACTGCAGCCGGGATGCAGTCACTCGGCGTATGCCCCGGAACAAGAAGGTATTCGTTAAACGTACGGGACGGTTCGTCGAAATAGTAAGCCACGGGCCTCTCCTTTTCCTTAGTACTGCTCCCTATAATGGGCACGCTCCGAGCGCATATACGACGGAGCGTGCGTAGCGCCACTCGCAGGCGGCGTCGATATTGAGTGCATTATACCGGCCCGTTTACCCTTTGAGCTACGGCAAGCGCCAGAGGAAGAAATCGGCACCTTACTGTTTGACTCCAGGCGCGTCCGGTGATGCAACGGTTATTCAGCGCGAAGGAACGCCTCGTAACCACGCCTCGCTTCGTAGATATCGGCCTTCGACGTTACCTCCCAGGGCGCATGCATCGAAAGCACAGGCACTCCCGAGTCAATAACGTTCATGCCGTAGCGAGCCGGAATATAGGCAATGGTGCCACCGCCGCCCGCATTAACTTTGCCCAATTCAGCAGTCTGGAAACTTACCGAAGCGTCATCCATAATGGCACGAATCCGGGCCATGTATTCCGCCGAAGCATCGTTAGAGCCGCTCTTGCCTCGAGCGCCGGTATATTTGTTGAACACCAAGCCACGCCCCAAGTAAGCGCTATTTTTCGCCTCATAGACACTGGCGTAGGCCGGATCAAAGCCCGCAGAGACATCCGAACTCAACATAAACGAATTGCTGAGAGCGCGACGGAGCAACAGGGGCCCTTCTTCACCTGCCAAGGCCATGATTTCTGCGATGGTGTTTTCGAAGAACATCGACTCCATACCCGTAGCACCTACGGAGCCAATTTCTTCTTTGTCCACCAGCACCGTAACGGCAGTGCGCTTAAGCTCCGTAGAAGCCACCGCAAGTTGAGCCTGTAACGACGTATAGGCGCACACCCGGTCATCCTGACCATAGCCAATCACCATAGAGCGATCGAAGCCTAGATCGCGAGCAGGCCCTGCTGGCACCACTTCAAGTTCGGCTGACAGGAAGTCCTCTTCGTCCATGGCATACTTTTCGGAAAGTACCTTTAGGAGGAGCGCCTTCACCGGCTCCTTTTCGGCGTCCTGCCCTTCACCTTCTTTGCCTGTGGCGGCTGCGTCGGTTGCGGCCGCCTCTTCCGCAGCCGTTACAGCACCATCCAACGCTTCCACCAAAGGTCGGTTACCTACCAGCACATCCAGGTCTTCACCCTCAACGACTTCCGTACCTTTTTTGGCCATTTGTTGATTGCCCAGATGGGGAAGAAGATCCGTCACGCAGAACACCGGGTCATCAGGATCCTCTCCGATATTAACTTCAACGACCGAGCCATCTTTTTTCGCCACCACTCCATGGAGTGCTAAGGGCAGCGCCACCCATTGATAGTTCTTGATGCCGCCGTAATAGTGGGTATCAAGGAGCACAAAGCCGTTGGATTCATAGAGCGGATTCTGCTTCAAATCCAAGCGCGGCGAATCAATGTGCGCACCAAGGATGTTCATGCCTCGCTCCAAGGGCTCCTGGCCCAACTGAACCAAGATCAACGCCTTGCCATGAGCCGTAGCCCAGAGCTTATCGCCCGGTTGTAACGACCGACCTGACTGAATAGCCTCTTCCAGGGACTGATAGCCCGCATCCTTCGCTTGAGCAATGGCACTATGCACGCACTCGCGCTCCGTTTTGTTCTCGGAAATGAATGCTTTGTAGCTTTGGGCCAAGTCCTCGACCTTGCCCAAGGTTTCATGGTCATAGGTTTTCCAAGCCACAGGTCTTTCCATCATCGCTCCTTAGTAACGTTTACGCTCTGAATTTCTTTCCCTCTTAGGCTACCGCCCATCTTCCCTCTTGGGAAAATCATCCTCCCCGTATCTCCAGAAAATCCATCATGACATTCTCTTGTTGGGTTTCCTTGAAGTGCCAAATGTGTAACGACCCAAATGGAAAGTGAAATCCTCACTTTATAGTTGGTGTTGGTCTCTCTATAATAAGCAGTCGGCTTTTATGCCCAGCAACTTATCTGAAACGAACAAAGGAGTCTTTCATGGTTATGAAGATCCGCAAGGAAATCCCCACTCCCGACAATAGCAGCAACTTTGATATTGTCCCCGACAGCGCTACCGTTGCCGGCACCACTCTTGAGAACCTGAAGTCTGCTGTTACGGGCGAGACCGGCGCTTCCGCCAAGTATGCCGCCTTTGCTGAGGCTGCTCGCGCTCAGGGTTTCGAGCAAATCGCTCGTCAGTTTGAGGCTACTTCTGCTGCTGAGCAAATCCACATTGGCCTTGAGGCTGCTCTCATCCAGGCTGAAGAGCCGGATTACGTACGCCCCGAAGCTCCCAGCATGGAAGCATTCCAGACCGACGTTAACCTGATCTCCGGCGCTCTGGGCGAGATCTTCGAGACCTCTGATATGTATCCCACCTTCATCCAGAAGGCTCAAGAAGAGGGCAACGCCAAGGCTGTGCAGGTATTCACCCGCGCCAAGCTGGCTGAGTCTGTTCATGCTGAGCTGTACCTGGATGCGTACAACAACATTGATGCCGAAGATGATCGCGCATTCTATCTGTGCCCCATCTGCGGTTACATCCACAAGGGCGACGACTTTGAGAAGTGCCCCATCTGCTTCTGCCCCAAGGAGAAGTTCCGCGTATTCTAAGAGCTTGTCTCTTTTACGCTTCCGAAAGCGAGCCACGGTGGTGGCTCGCTTTTTTGTTTGGGCACGTCGCAGCCAAGCTGGGGCACGGCGCGGTCAAACGGAGTTCGGGACCGGGGCAATGCTCGAGCTACGACACAAGAGAAGGCTTGGGTTGCAGCTCGAGATATGGCTCAAAACGGCCTTCTTCCCCTCCGCAACGGGAGGAATTCATGCTCTCCCTCTCCTGCGCGGCAGGAGGGCCGGGCTGCCCCTAGGCTACCCCCGACGTTTCGGGCCACCGCGCAATTTCGCGATCATCCTCAATGGACTCGATCCACGCACGCTTGACTGCTCCATCCTCTACTTCCATTTTTGCCACACAGCGAGGATAGCCCCCACGAGGACGAAACACGGCCCCGGGGCAGAGCAAAAGCGATGCCGGGCGAATAGTTGGCCCCCATTCCAAAGTCGGGACATGGGTGTGGCCATGGATGATTACCTGGGGACGCGGATCTCCAGGCTTCAATCCTGCTCCCGCCAGTCCCGACAGCCGTTTATGGGGCGGGATATGAGTCATGAGAAAGTGCACGCCCTCCACTTCTGGAAACGCAAAGCGACCAACCCCATCCCCATATTCCGGAAAGTCGTTATTTCCCAACACCGCCACCACCGGAGCCAGGGTTTCCAGCTCGCGCAAGATTGCCGGATCCCCAATATCGCCGGCATGGAACAGCAGATCGCAATCCGCAAGAGCAGCATAGGCTCGCGGATCAAGGGAGCCGTGAGTATCTGAAAGAATGCCTATTCGTTTCATGGGTTTATTACCTTCCCCGTTCGAGATCTACCGGCAAACCAAAGGATACCGCGAAGACTGCGAAGCTGTCGGACAAGACCGGTCCGT
Organism: uncultured Parvibacter sp.; assembly: GCA_910587945.1. GTDB lineage: Bacteria > Actinomycetota > Coriobacteriia > Coriobacteriales > Eggerthellaceae > CAJUNI01. Next base: position 15,296 of record CAJUNI010000014.1, on the reverse strand, counting down.
TTTCGTCCGTCGAAGGAGCGTCCGTGCGCTATTGAGCGTATACAGTGAGGAAACATGCAGCCTACACGGGCAACCTTTCAATCTATCGATGATAGAATCGCTCCAGATTAACAACGATAAAGAATCTGCATCCATAGGGGATGCCGCAACAGAAAGTGTGATGCCTTATGAGTGAGCGTTTGACTCCTACTCTTGAATCCTTAACCCTCCTGAGTGATGGATGGCTTAAAAAATACGAACTCGTCTATCGTCTTCCCGATGGCACAACTCATAGCTACGAAGCGGTTTCGCGCAAAGGCCCCGAAGCCTATCAGGCGGAACTGGAAGGACTAGCCCAAGGAGCAAAGCCCGTACCCGATGCCGTTTGCATTGTGCCTATTCTCCCCGATGACTCGCTTCTCTTGATTCGGGAATTCCGCTATCCCATCAACAGCTGGTGCGTTGCGTTTCCCGCTGGCCTCATGGAGCCTGGAGAGTCGCTGCTGGATTGCGTAAACCAGGAGCTCCACGAAGAAACAGGTTATCGCGTACGCGCCGACTTTGATCGCGACCCCCTGATGCCTCTTCCTCAGTCGAGCTTCTCTTCCGTGGGTATCACTGAAGAGAACGTGCAAGTGGTATTGGCCTACGTGGAACCCGATGGCGCGGCTGAACCCGAGCCGTCCGAGTTCATAGAAACGTTCACTCTTGCTCGCGAAGAGGTTGCTCACTTCCTTGAAACCAACACCACACCCATCGGAACCCGTGCGCAACTCTTGTTGGAAGCGGTACGACGCACCCATACCCTTCGCCAGCGTCTGAACTTAGCCCAAAATCCTTTAACCCGAGAGGACTTTGCCTAAAGAGCCGGGGGAATTACTCAGAGCGAAGTTTCGCGATTTGGGCGCGGGCTTGGTCCATGGCGGCCTCATGGTCGGCGCCCACTACATCCATGCACTCAGCGGCTACCATCCGCGTTTCCGGAATACCGAACATAGCAGCAATGCCACAGAGGTATTCATAGCCAAAATTAGCCCCGGTCAACGAGCCGCCAGCCGTGGTGATGTAGGTGAGGCGCTTGGCCGCGCACAACCCTTCGCAGCGCGCATCTTCGGTGTAGTGGAACGTAATCTCACACACACTAACGTGCTCGATATAAACCTTTAGAGCTGCCGGGAAAGACAGGTCCCAATAGGGCGCGCCGATAACAATTTCCTCGGCCTCAGCAAACTGTTTTGCCAGGTCAAACACGCTATCATCAAATACGCCCGCCTTTTCAAGCTGAGCACGATAAGCTACGGATTCCCCATAAAAGGGATCAAGCTTCAAGTCGCCGAGGGTCACCTCGGTATAGTCAACACCCTCTAAGTACTCTCGACACAGCTCTAAGGTGCGCGAGTCTTCTCCACGCAAACAGGCATTCACAAATAAAACGGTCACTCTTTTTCCCCTTTCGCCTCAAGGGTGGCCAGGGCAGCTTTATAGCCCCCGGTTCCGTAGCTGAGGCATTTTGATACCCGGGCAATGGTGGTGGCAGAAGCGCCAGTTGTTTCCTCGATGGAGGCATAGGATTTCCCCTCGGAAAGCAGCCGGGCTACTGCGAGCCGTTGGGAAGTCTCTCGGATTTCGCGAATGGTGAACATGTCCTCAAGGAGGGCGAAAATGGTGTCTTCATCCTGCAAGGTTGCAAGGACGCGAAGTAGATCGTTTACCTCTTTGGTACGAATATCACCCATGGTCACGCGCCTTCTTTCGACAAAGTCCATACTCGACGGAATCAACCAACGCATTCCAGGAAGCCTCGATGACGTTCTCAGATACGCCAACGGTGCCCCAACTGCCAAAACCATCAGCAGTAGTGATGGTAACCCGAGTGATGGCGTCGGTTCCCTGACTTTCATCCAACAAACGAACTTTGTAGTCAATGAGTTCCATAGCTGCTATCTCAGGATAGGCCGTGCTAATGGCAAGACGCAGGGCGCTGTCGAGGGCACCTACCGGGCCCGCCCCCTCACCAGTGGCCACAAAGCGCTCGGTTCCTACGTGAAGCTTAATGGTGGCCTCCGACATAGCATCTTTTGCGTAAGCGCCCGTGTCTTCGCGGTCATCCACAATCACCCGGAAACTTTCCAGCTTGAACGCCGGTTCATGATGACCCAAGTGACGCATGATAAGGAGAGCCAGCGACCCATCGGCCACCTCATAGGTGTAGCCTAGAGATTCGCGATATTTGATGTCATCCAAGATGCCTTGGACATCTACCCCTTGGGCTTCGAGGTCAAAACCCAGAGCCGCTGCCTTTTGGATGAGCGACGCTTTGCCTGCAAGTTCACTGACCACCATGCGCGTTTCATTGCCTACCCATTCCGGGTTGGTATGTTCGTAAGCTTCGGGGAAGCGCGCGATGGCACTGGCGTGCAGCCCTCCTTTGTGAGCGAACGCCGATGATCCCACGTAAGGGTGGTGGGGCGAAAGCGATATATTGCACATCTCGGCCACGTACTGCGCCACGCTGGTGAGAGACGCCAGCTGAGCGTCGGATACGCAGGGCACGTTTCGCTTTAACTGCAAGTCAGCAATGACAGTCAGCAGATCGGTGTTACCCACGCGCTCGCCAATGCCATTAACCGTGCCTTGAATTTGGACCACACCATGAGCTTGGGCGCTCAGAGCGTTGGCCACAGCACAGCCCGTATCGTTATGACAGTGAATACCGAATTGCTGGCTTGGAAACGCGACGACGGTTTGATCCACCAGCTCGTCCAGCTCATGGGGCAGGCATCCCCCGTTTGTATCACAAAGGTCGATAGAGTCGGCACCTGCATCAGAGGCAGCCTTCACGCAGGCAAAGGCATAGTCCTTGTTTGCCTTCATGCCATCAAAGTAATGTTCGGCATCAAAGACAACGGTCCGGCCCGCATCCTTTAAGTAGCGCACCGATTCCGCAATCATGCGAAGGTTTTCTTCCAATGTGGTCTGGAGCGCCCGGGTGACTTGGGCATCCCAGGTCTTTCCCACGATGGTTACCACCGGCGCTCCGCTCGCCAAGAGATCCGCTAAACCCTGATCCTCTTCGGGAGCTACGCCCTTTTTACAGGTGGAACCAAAGGCTGCTATCTTTCCGTGGCGCAACGGCGTTTCCCGCATAGCCTTAAAGAAGGCAATATCTTTGGGGTTGGAGGCTGGAAAGCCCCCTTCGATAATGTCGATGCCCAGCTCATCAAGGCGCCGCGCAATATGCAATTTATCTTCCAGAGAAAGGGAAATCCCTTCGCACTGTTCCCCGTCACGCAGGGTGCAGTCGTAAAGAATTACTTCTGCCATTTAAACCTCAGTCAACCAATCCGTATAGGCTTCAACTTTGCCATGCACCACTTCGAAGAAGCGTTCTTGAAGCGCTTGGGTGATGGGACCGCGGGGACCAATTTCGCGTTCGTCAACGGAGCCGATGGGGGTCAGCTCAGCAGCCGAGCCCGTCATAAAGAGCTCATCAGCAATGTAGAGATCTGAACGCGTAAGGCTTTCTTCGAGAGCGGGGATGTTCAAATCATCCGCCAAGCACAACACCGTATCGCGGGTAATACCTTCAAGCAGCCCATCGGATAAGGGCGGCGTTGACAGTACGCCATCACGCACCATAAACAGATTCTCACCCGTACCCTCACAAACGAGTCCTACTTCATTCAGCATAATTGCCTCGGCATAGCCATGAGCCTTGGCTTCGAGCTTGGCCAAAATCGAATTCATATAGGAAGCGGTGGCTTTTACCGAAGGTGGAATAGCGTTGTTCGAGCGCTGACGCCAGGAAGAAATACCCACCGACACACCTTTGCTGAGCGCATCGTCTCCCAAGTACGCATCCCAGGGCCACACAGCAATTACCACATCAATGGGCGCATCAGCAGGATCAACCCCCATGACGCCATAGCCGCGATAGACTAAAGGACGGATGTAGCAGGCCGGTAGCTTGTTGGCTCGGATCACCTCGACGGTGGCATCGCAGAGTTCATCGACGGTATAAGGCAAATCGATCATCGCAATCTTGCAGCTTCGATGAAGACGCGCCATATGGTCGCGCAGGCGGAATACAAAGCTCTTCTTCGTGTCCGGGTCTTGATAGCAACGAATGCCCTCAAATACACCGGACCCATAATGCAATGAATGGGATAACACATGGGTGGTGGCTTCTGCCCAGGGAACGAGGGCGCCATTCTTCCAAATAAACTCTACTGCCTCAATATCAGCCATAGTCGTGCCCTTCTCTTTGGTTAAACAGTGGCGCACTTCAGCGCGTCAGCGGTCTCTCTCCCTCGCGCAAGCTCTGGCCACTTTGCCTATTCTACTCTTCCCGACTAAAGTGAACGACGATATTCATGAAAGCCCCGCGCGAATAGCCGCGAAATGCCCGAAGGCCACCCTAGCTTCTCTCCCCAACATAAAAAAGGCGCCCTCCCGAAGGAAGGCGCCTCTTACAAACTCTTGACTGGAAGCAACTTAGGCGATGGCTTGACCTAACGCGATAACCGGTGCCGTCATCAGGCGAGAGTTATCAATGGACTTGCGCAGCGTATTGAATGCCTGGCTGTTGTCGTCAACGGGCACCACCGGAGCGGTAGCATCTACCGGCTTGGTCGGAAGGATGCGCTTGGCAAAGGTGGGCATCTGATCTTCCATAGCCGTTACCTTTACCACGTCACCGGTGTGGGGTGCCTGGATGTAGTAGCCGTCGGCCAGATACATAGCCACGTGACCTACCTGGCCGTTGCGCTCGAAGAAGAGCAGGTCGCCCATGTGCAGATCAGCAAAGTCAACGTCTTCGCCCTTCACGCACTGGAAGTAGGTGGTACGCGGAATGTCTACGTTCAACGCCTGGCGATAGGCATATTGCACGAGACCAGAGCAGTCAAAGCCAAAGGGAGTGGTGCCGCCCCAGAGATAGGGCACGCCCAGCTGATCGGTGGTCTCAGCAACCAAGTCCGTCAGGGTACGGTTCTCAAGCTCCACCTTGCCGGTTTCTTCGTTAACGGTGGGAACCGTAATAGGAGTTACCAACTCATAATCCAGAGGCTGGTCGAAGCGGGTCAGATTGTAGGTAACAATGAGATCCTGTAGCTTCTCGGAATAGAACGTATCCGTGGCGTAGCGACCCTCAAGGTAGTTAGCCGCATCTACGTAGGTAGGAGCATTGCTCTTGCGAGCCGGCGCATAATAGGCAGCCAAACCGGTGGTCAGCACATCGGCGTAGTCTTCCATGGACTCCCGATAGCTGTTGTACTTACGGAAGTTAGCCAGCACATAGAAGGTTTGGCCGGTGCCATCATCTTCATGGGTACGCATGGTGACCGTCTTGCCATCATAGGAACCCTTGATGCCAAAGATGTTGTAGTTCGGAGCCTGAGACAAAGCCGAGGTGCCCGAACCGGATTCCAGGATTGCTTGAGCAATCATGACGGAAGCATAGAGGTCGCGCTCTTGGCCAATCTGGCGGGCTTGCTCACCGATAACCGCAATGAACTTCTCGGTGTTCATGTCGGTGGTGTAGTGACGAGGTACATAGAACGTGCTACCCGCATAGGACCAGGCCGGATAGGTTTCCGGTCCCTGAAGCGGATCGTAGGCCGGATCAATCACAAAGATGAAATCTTGAGGCTCGCCCGAAGGATCTTTGCCGTCAGGACCCACGATGGGATTGGCAGGAAGCTCGGGGGTCTCGGGCTCAGCAGGGGTCTCGGGCTCGGCAGGCTGCTCAGGATCCTCAGGATCCGTGGGCTCTACGGGATCCGTAGGCTTCGTGGGATCGCTAGGATCAACCGGCTTAGTGGGATCCTCGGGATCTGTCGGCTCAGTGGGATCCGTAGGCTCTACGGGGTCAACCGGATCAACCGGATCGACAGGGTCAACTGGGTCAACCGGAGGATCTACCGGATCAACCGGATTCACTGGATCTACGGGATCAACAGGATCGACCGGGGTCGTAGGCTCCGGTGCCTCAGGCACCTCGGGCGTAGCAGGAACTTCAGGCTCGGCAGGCGTTTCGGGCTCGGCCGGTGCTGGAGGTTCGGGTGCTGGTGCCGGCTCAGGCGTAGTTGCCAGTTGACCGGTGTTCGGATCCACAGCCACTTGCTTGCCATCGATAATGACATAGGCACTGCCGTCGTCACCAAAAATGACATCCTGATACACCGCGGGAGTCTCTGCCTGAGCAGGGCCCTCAAAGGACATGGCTAAACCGCAGAACGCCACGAGGCCCACCGTGCATACCGCAACGATGCCTCCGGCAATCTGAAAACGCGTGCGCCTGCGCCGCAACCGCGCTTTCTTTTGGACTTCGTTCTCCTTCATGATAAACCCACTTTCATCATCGGATAGAACGACTCGCCAAGACAACCGTAAGGTGCTGCCTTGGCGAATAACTTAATTCACTTTTTATGCCTGTCGTTTCTAGGTAACAACTCGGAAACGACCTTACAAACCATGTCGAAATTTACCACAAGCACCCTAGGTCAGCAACCCCAAGTTCCCAGTTCGAGGCCTTTTTTCCCGTCATTTTCAAATTTCTCACAATTGTTGAGTTGTTTCATCCTAGAATTATTTCTTCACCCAAACCTTCATAATTCTGTTATCAAACGGCTCCTTTGGCATAGTTCCGTTAGGCTCTCATGCGCCCGCCCATGGCCGGTCCCCCAAAGCCTCCTTGGGCAGAGGGCTCCGTCGAAACCGTGGCGCTCGCAGTACTTTCTTGACCAGAAGCATTCGTCACTACTACGGAGACAGACTCCCCTTCCGTCAATCCAGGAGCTGAAACCACCACTGTTTGGAAGGCTCGTACCGCGGTCATGGAGACGAGAGATTCCCCTTGAGCGCTCTTCAGGGTAATGGTGCTTCCCGCTGCTCCTTGAGCTGAGACTAGAGCAAACGGCTGGATCCCACCGGTAAAGCTTGCCGCCATCCCCGCAGGTCCTGCTAGTAAAACGCTGCCACCCGAGATCGTAGCCTCAAGCTCGTAATCTAGTGCACCATCGGCAGAGTTTGCCGGACCCGAAACGAGCACCGTGCCGCCCGTAATCTCTACCGACCCATTGGAGTCAATACCGTCACCACCGGCATCAAGAATCAGTGTTCCCCCATTGATTTGAATAAGACAATCTTCAGAGACGGTACCCATGCCGCCACCGCCCGGGCCTCCAAAGCCTCCGCGGCCACCACCGCGCTCACCGTTGGCCCAAGGTTCAGCTGCGGCTTCACCTTCCGCAGATTGCTCTTGATCAGACTGGGCGAACTCGCCTTTGCGGTGACCCATAGCGTCACCTCGGCCGCCGAATCCCTGATCAGCCGTTACACCATCTGGTACTTCGCCTTGAGTGGAGGTTTCACCTGGGGCAGGCACGGGCATCTGACCTGCGACGCCATCTCCCTCAGGCATTTCTCCTCCCATTGGGTTTCCCATGGGAGACTCAGCTTGAGCCATGGGAGCCCCTTGGGCTTGAGGATCCCCTTGCGGAGCCGATCCGTCAGCCCCAGGCATACCCGTCGGAGGCTCTATTCCCTCAAAACCTTCGGGCATGGTCGGCGCTTGGTCGCCTTCCCCATCGACTGCCTGGCTGTCAGTTCCCGCATCCGGAGCTGAAGCATTCACTGCATCGTCGCTGGCCACAATGGAGGTGTTGCCCCCATTCACGATGACCTGCTGCCCTTCATAGCCCTCGGTGCAACTGCGCACGGTCACGTCGCCATCATCCACCGTTAGGGTGTATTCCACATGAAAGGCGTCGTCGCCCGCATCAATATCTAATGTTCCGCCCGCAATGCGCCCATGGACTTCGGAGTGGAACGCATCGTCTGCGCTCACCACCGTTACCGCACCATCCATTACACGCCAATAGGTTTGCGCATCCACACCATCATCGCCCGCGGTGACCTTCACGGTACCGCCGTCGATGGAGATGAATCCCCGCACCGGATCGGAGTCATTCGTCGATTTGAGACCATCGCTACCGGCCATAACCGTAATGTCGCCCCCGGCAATCTTGATGCAATCTTTGCCGAACAAACCATCTTCGGCCGCCTCAATCACATAGGTACCCCCGGTAATGACCAGGTCATCCTTCGAGGCGATACCATGGCGATAGGCTCCTTCAACATTGAGCGTGCCTGTCCCATTGAGAGTCAGATCCTCTTTTGAATACAACGTGGCATGGGGCTCGTCTTCGCCCTCTTCAAGGGTAAAGTTGGCGCCGCTTTGCAGATTGTCAGTGGTGCTGTCGGCCAGCGTTATAAACACTTTGTCGGCACTGAGCACCTCGATAGCCGGACCGGTTTCGTGGGTAATAGAGGCACCAGCAAGCACCAACTGAATTTTGTCGTTGTCTTTGTCGGCATCGACTACCACCATGCCCTCGCTCAAAGAACCGCTCAACAGATAGGTTCCCTCCGCGTCCACGGTCCAGGTGGAAGTAGTTGCATCAAACGAGGCTCCCGACCCCTCAACAGTGCCGTCACTGAGATTGATTTTTGTCGCCGTGGCTTCGTCATAGCTCGGGTCGGTGTCTCGGTTGCTGTAGTCAAAATCCATGCCCTCCACATCGGCGGCGGAGGCATCGAGCACCACTTCGCTAGAAGTAGCTTCTGCAACAGTATCCTGACCGGCTTCCGAGGAGCTGGGGGTTGAACATCCGGCCAAGCCAAAGGTCAAAGCCATCACCAGAGCGCCGGTAGCGGCATAACGCCGAAACGGCTGAGGGGTAAACGACGCCAAAGAAGCGTCAGACAAGTAGGTTTTCATAGAGGGTAAAACTCCTATCTCATACAGATATAGCTGTCGAAACTGCTACAAGGATTGGCATAGCGAAGGGATGGGAGCGGTGTGGAGCCTAGGGGCGCAATCCGTGATCACCAGCGGATCACGCTACCCTGTTCCCCGCTTATTAGAAGGTCGCTAGAGGGTTTCGCGCTGACGAGGAGTACATCCCAGCGCAATTTTCAGGTTGCCATTGAGGCAGCGCAGCGAATCAATCAGGGCTTTTTCTTCTCCGTGACCCTTCATGCGAATCAAATAGGACAGTTGGAACAAACTCCCAAGGTTCTTGGTTTGAATCTCAATGAGCTCGTATTCAGCCGTAAAGCGCTCGAGCACTTCATCAAACATGCCATCAAATTCCAGGTCTTCGGGAACGGTAATGGTGAGCGTTTTAGCCTGTTCTTTGGGCTGACCAAAGGGCGTGGCCACAAAGACCAGATTCACAATGGCCACGATGACCGTGAACACCACAGCCAGCGCCAAGAAACCCATGCCCGTAGCAAGACCAATAGCCATGGCTAAAAACACACTGCCGATGTCCTTCGCGCTACCCGGAATAGAGCGGAAGCGCACGAGGTTAAAGACACCCATAACCGCAATGCCTGCGCCCAGGTTGCCATTGACCAGCGTGATGACCATTTGCACGATCAACGGCAGCAGCGCCAGGGTGACCACGAAATTCTTCGAGTAGCTATGGCGAAACATATAAATGCCCGCACAGACCATGCCCAACACAATCGAGGCCACACAACACACCAGGAATTCCCCAGTGGTAATGGCTGCCACCAGTGATTCACTGCTGCCAAAAATGGAGGAGAGGGTCGAATCAAACATGAGCTTCCTTTCGGTGTGACGCTAAAACTTTCTCAGTCAGTCGGCGAAAGATTCCCTCCCGAGGGAAGGTCGTTGCGCCGGTCGGTCGTGAAGACGAGGAGTGTGCGCGGCGAGAAGGGCGTGACGGAGACGTCGAGACGTATGCGTGATTCGGGGGCAGCAGTGCCCCGCCATCGTCCGTTTGGCCGGGGGCTTTCCCCTGCGGGTTGGAACGATGGACTGTTTTATGGGAAGCCGCTGCTGCGCCCGGCACTACGCGATGGCGCGGTGCAGTCTGCGACTCCCAATACAGCGCACCGCACTCATCCAGGAGCCCTTGCTCAATTTGGTGTGCAGTACCGTATTTGGAAAAAGATGACGGATAGATCGCTTCAGCGCCCAGCACTTCCACCAAATCCAAGGGAAGAGACTGAGGACATTTGATTTCCATGATGGACTCATCAGAGGCGATAACGGGATGCCACGAATCTTCGGCCACCTGGAGATCGAGGTAGCTCAAGGTATCATCAAAGGTAATGCGAAGATCTTCGGCTGCGGGGGATACGGGCGCCCACGCTACGCGTTCGCAGCGGATAGCCAAGGCTGGAGCGAGATGCGGATAGCGACCGAGCGCCACCGCAATTTCTTGAGCAATTTGGCGATGGCGCCGGGACAAAGCCCCTTGAGCATCCAGCCCGTCTTCCTCCTCCGCACCATCCGCAAAGCAACCAGCTTCGTCCAGATAAGCCACCGCTTCTGACGCAGAGGAACTCAACGCTGCCTGCACAAAATAAACTGCCTGATTCAAAGGCAAATCAATGCGACGTTTATAGACCACGCCTTTGAACTTCTTTTTAAGCTCCACAAATACGAGCGGTTGATCAGCTTCAACATCCTTAGCCACTGCTTCCGGATGACGCAGAGCAGCGATCAAGGCATCACCAGCTGCTGCCCCATAGGTGCGCAACCGCAGCTTCTCTTTATAGAGAGGCTTCTCGAGCGACCGCGTTATGAGCCAGCGCTCCGGCGTATCCAAATATACGCTCGTAATGGTAGAACGCCCATAGGCATCCGGCGCCATAGTTTCACAAAGCGCCGCTTGCACAGCCTCCCGCTGGGCGCTCGCGATGCGATACTTTTTTCAATGCGTTGGAAGACGTCCTGATTGACACCCATAGAACCACCTCGCCCCACAATAAACATCTAGAAAAAAGCACTGCCATAGCCCACAGACGTTAGGCCATGGCAGTGCTGCCAAAACTCCGCGGGATCAGCGAAGTTTTGACAGTGTCGGGGAACACCAGGGGTCATAGTAAAAAGTCAACCTGAAAAATTCCTTAAAACAGCAGCGACCACTTTCAGGGAACTTTCAGAGACCTCGGTACAATAGGCGCAGAAACTCGTACAAGGAGCGCCCATGCACGTACTCATCGTAGAAGACGACAAAGGACTGGCAGCAGCCCTTGAGCGCATTCTTCAAGAAAACGGCTACGAAGTCGATGTGGTTCATGAGGGAAACTCTGGCCTCACCTGGGCTGAAAGCACTATCTACGACGTAATCATCTTAGATGTGATGCTGCCATTCCAAGACGGATTTAGCATTGCTCGGGAGTTGCGTCGCAAAGGAGTCCCTACTCCCATCTTGCTTCTTACGGCTCGCGATGCAACCGTCGATAAAATCACCGGTTTAGATGCAGGAGCCGATGACTACATGACGAAGCCCTTCTCTCCTGCCGAGCTCATGGCCCATTTACGAGCCCTGACCCGCCGCCAAGGAGAGGTAGTGTTTGAGCGTCAAAAAGCGGGAGATCTCAGCCTTGATTTGGACAGCCAGGAATTAGCTTGTGACGGAAAATCTATCCGTCTGAGCGCGAAAGAGTTTGCCCTTATGCGCGTCCTGATGACCAACGAGGGCCAAGTGCTTTCCAAAGATGTGCTGCTTGATCGGGCCTGGGGTGCCGATGCCGATGTGGGCGATAACAACGTGGAAGCCTACATCTCATTCCTGCGGAAAAAACTAACCCACATTGGTTCTCATACTGAGATTGAAACCGTCCGCGGCCTTGGTTATCGCTTGGTGACGTCATGACGAATTCACCAACCTCTTCTTCCGAACTCATTACTACCGAGTCTGCAGGGGGCGCCCCGGCGCCGGCCGTCAAGGGAGGCCGCAAGCCTTCGAGCTCGTCGCGGACCAACGCGACGGTCCAAGCGTCGCTTCGGCGGTTGCGCCACAAAATTGTGGCCGGTACTACCGGACTGGCGGCCATCCTTCTTGCTCTAGCCTTCGCTGCCATCTGCTTCTTGAATTACCAGCAAAGCGCAAGCCAGGTGTACGAGGCCCTCAACACTGCCCTCGAGGAAGCTGGCCACGGACCCCTCGACGAGCGTCGAGACTTTCTCCGTCCGGATAAGGGCGATCTGACCCTTCTTCCCCCAAAATCCCTTGATGAACAGGAAGAACTGGAGTCGACCGGCGGAACAGAGCCAGCCTTAGGAATGGACTCTGCAGAAAAGACCGACCCCTCCCTGGACGCTGAATCCGCTCGAGAGACCGCGTCCTCCTCAAGCACTGAGTCCACTCAAGAGGAGGCACCCGCGCCAGAAGCAGAGGAGCCACTGGACTCCGTGCCTTCACTCGGGAAAGAGCCATCGCCCGAGTCGGAGCCATCGCCCGAGCCAGAACTATCGGAGCTTGAAGAGGGTGCTTCAGCTACCGAAAGCGAGAGCGGCCGGCCCCCGATGATTGGTGGCGGTCGCCACTACCAAAGCGACATTCCTATGGCGGTCTATCGGGTGACGGATGGAGGACTCATCCTTCCCCTTCCCTCTATTACCACCGCATCGATCTCAGAAGATATTTTGGCTCAGGCCCTAACCGACGCGCTCAACAGTGCTTCCGCCCAAGGGACGCTCTCCGATTGCGGGCTCTTATATGCGAAGCACGATCTGGGCAATACCACCCTCGTAGCTTTTGCCGATGAAAGCAATGCCTCCTCGTGGCAAACCCTCGCCCTGCTTCTGGGGGTCGTGGGTCTTATTGCCTTGGGGATCATTGCCGTCATTAGTGTCTTTTTCGCTCGCTGGGCGTTACGCCCCGTGGAAGACGCCTGGGATCAGCAACAGCGCTTCATTGCCGATGCATCCCATGAGTTGAAAACACCGCTTACCGTGATCCTGGCCAATCTCTCTATTGTGCGATCCCACGCCCACGAAAGCGTTGCGTCTCAAAACCAATGGATTGAAGGAAGCGAAGAAGAAGCCCGGCGCATGCAGGAGCTCGTAGGAGCCATGCTCGAACTAGCACGCACCCCAGATCCGGCTACCCTTGAAGCTTCCTGGACCACCTTGGATTTTGCTGATTTGGTCGAAGGCGAAGCCCTGCAGTTTGAGTCCGTTGCCTTTGAGAACTCCTTGAGCTTGGACTGTAGCGTTGAGAAACCCGCCTTAGTCAAAGGAGATCCCGCGCGCCTGGAACGCCTTGTGGCCGCACTCCTTGATAACGCCTGCAAATACGGCCGAGCCGACACCACGGTGACCGTGAGAGTTTCTCTTCTCAGTCGCTCCGTGGCGTTGTCGGTGGCCAATTATGGGCCCGAATTGAGCGCTGAAGACTGCGAGCATCTTTTCGATCGCTTCTATCGCGCCGACAAAGCCCGAACGCGCGCTCAGGCTCCGAGCTCAGAAGCGGGCCCAACCGCAAAGCCGGTGGGCGGCTATGGCCTCGGCCTTGCGATTGCCAGCGACATTGTTCGTAACCACAACGGCTCTATTGCCGTCAGCAGCACTCCCGATGGCTTAGGCGGGCTCACCACCTTTACCGTAGAGCTTCCCCGTTTATAGGGCGGGTTCGAGCAACCGAGCTGCGTATCAAAGGGTTGAGATCATAAGGCCGACTGAGTGCGATCCTGCTCGAAACCGGAAAAGCGACCTGCTGAGTTCTGGTGGACGGGAAATTCGGAAGTTTTCTTAGAATCTGAATGCAAAAAGCCCCTCAGCTGCCAGGATCCTCCACTTTGGTACACGCTGCGCAATATCTCGGGTTGTTATCTCTTCTGAGCATAACTTTCACCTGGGCAAACGTCTGCCCGCAAAATAGGGCTCCGAACACCGCCAAACCCGGCGAGCAAAAACCACCCGAAATTGCCCCCTACCGCCTACCAAAGGGGGATTTCCTGGCTAAGGTCGGACAATTGCGCCCTGAATCCCGGTTGAATCACCGGGCCCTGGCGCGGGTTAGCTGATACAGGTCAGCTGGTGCGCGCTGAATGCAAAAAGCCCCCAGCGCCGGTGAAGAGGATAGAAGGCACTGGGGGCGGGCAGATAAACCCCGTTAGGAGCGGGTGCGAGCTTAGGCTGCTCCCAGGGAGATGGGGTTCACTACCTCTCGTAAAAGGTATAGGTAAGGGTAGATATCAAACGATGTATCCTCTCACGTCGCTCCTACCGCTCAAAAATGTCGCCATTTAAGCTTTGACGCATGGTGTCGAGAATTTGGTGCGGGTTGTCATGCAATGTGACCGGACGCGGATTCATCTTGTAGCGATGAACCGTGCCCTCCATCAGGGCCTTCGTTTTAACCTCGTCGAGTACCACGATGGCATCAGCAGGGCAAATATCAGCGCAGCTCTTGCATGCCACACAGTCGCTGGGCCGGTGCATAACACCCATTTCATCTTCGTCATCAAATTTCGTAATTGCGCCCGTCGGGCAAAACGTGGCACACATCCGACAGGACACGCAGCGCGTCCCATCGATAACAACACTTCCCCACAGACGGTTTTTCAGGGTTGTCTCTTGAGGTTCGCCCCATAGCGCTAAGGCGTCCAACAAACGCTCACGACGGTCCGGAATAAAGTGGGGCAACGTGCCATCCTTCATGACCGAATGAAGCTTTTGAGCACTGGAGGACGCAGCAGCCGGTGGATCGCCGGCAGGAGCCCCTACCTCTTCCCCACCAAGCACAGCAATCGCGGCTGCCTCGGCACCTGCTTCGACGGCCATTTCACCGCCAGCCCGATGGGTGACACCAATGGGCGTGTTGCCCGTGAGTACTGCGAAGGCCACGTCCCGTGCACTGCGGGCATCTTCAAGGGAAGCTCCTTCTTGCAAAAGCAGCGGATCGGGCTCGTCTTCCACCACTACCGTTAGCGTTTTGCCCCAGGCTTTCGCCAAGTCTTGAGCAGAAGCGGCCACCATGGCTGCGGTGTTTCGCCCATGGGCTTGGGCGCAATGCTCACAGCGCCCACTCAAAAGGTGAATCTCTTCCACCCCTTGGACGGCGATGTTTAACAGAAGCGATTCGTCCACGCGCCCCAAACACACAACGGGCACCACGCGCTCAGGCCGCACCACCGCCTGTAATGCCTCTGCCATAGGCCTACAGCAGAACGAAAGCGCCGAAACGTTTTGGTCCACGAGCCGTTGCGCTTCCTGGCGAAGTTCGGCGTCGGTCGGGTTGAGCGATTCCAGTGAGCAGGTGGGGCAAACCGTGGCACAGGTACCACAGCCCACACACTTAGTCTGGTCGACTACCAACTCACCTTCCACCAGAGCAATACAGCCCGACGTGCAGGCATCAGCACACTTCAAGCACGCCACATTGCGATTGCGTACCTTAGCGCAGCGTTCGGGATGAACCCGCAGCGCATCGCTTTCAGCTGCTTCGAAGGCACGCCCAATATGGTGGCGCACCCCCAGCCCTTCT
>CAJUNI010000013.1:5791-38705 GCA_910587945.1 uncultured Parvibacter sp. | reverse complement strand
TTCCTGAGCGGACAGGGGCTTTTGCTAGAGTGCATAGCTAAGACGTCATCATGGCGTCGGGGTTATCGCTAAGGATTGCCCACGATTCTCTAAGAGAGGAGCCCCATGGAGCTACTCGCGTTTCTAATTCTTTTTCCCCTTGTGGCGGCAGTGCTGTTGCTCTTCGTCCGCAGTGATGGTCCTCGCGACATCATTGTCTGTGCTTCGGCTGCCATTATCGGTGCTGCCTCGATTTTGCTGGTAGGATCAAACCTTCTGGGCGGCCCGGTAGGTTTAGGGGAGAACTATTTCCAGATTTCATCGTTCTGGATTGATTCTCTTTGCACCCTCATTTCTGTGGCGGTGGGCTGCATCATTTTGTGGTTTGCCTATCGCTACAAAAACTGGCTTGCAGCAGGCATTGCCATTGTGCAATTAGTTTTGACCCTGGTGCTTGAGTTTGGGTTTGCCCATGAAATCGAGACGCCGTTCGGGCTCTATTTTGATTCTCTGTCGCTGCTCATGACCTTCATTATTGGTGTGGTGGGCTCAGGAATTTGCGTCTATGCTTTAGGCTACATGAAGGATTTTCAAGCCCATGAACCCGAAGGGGCTAAGGATCGTCGTCCGCTGTTCTTTGCGCTGATGTTTATCTTCCTCTCAGCGATGTTCCTTATTGTGTTCTCTAATAACATGGTGTGGCTGTTTACGGGCTGGGAAGTGACAACGCTCTGCTCATTCTTGCTTATTGGCTATACCCGCACCGAAGAGGCCATTGCTAATTCCTTCCGGCAAATCATTATGAATATGTTGGGTGGTGTGGCGTTTATCGTTGCGCTGTTCTGCTGTGCCACGGTATTCCATAGCTTCTCGCTCTATGACTTCCTGGGACTTTGTATTCTCAATCCCGAGTTGGCCGCGCTGCCGGTGTGCGCTCTGGCCTTTGCTGGCATTACGAAGGCGGCACAAATGCCATTTCATAGCTGGCTTTTGGGGGCCATGGTGGCACCTACTCCCACCAGTGCTTTGTTGCATTCGTCCACCATGGTTAAAGCGGGCGTTTTCATGCTGGTAAAGCTGGCACCGGTGATGCTGTTTTGCCCGGTACCGTCCATTATGGTTATCTTGGTGGGCGGCATTACGTTCTTGCTCTGCTCCTTCATGGCAATTTCTCAAAGCAACGCCAAGCGTGTCCTTGCTTATTCCACGATCGCAAACTTGGGTCTAATCACAGCCTGTGCAGGAGTAGGAACCCCTGAAGCGGTGTGGGCCGCTTGCTTCCTTATTCTGTTCCACGCCCTGGCAAAGAGCTTGCTCTTCCTTTGCGTGGGTACTGCCGAGCACCACATTGGCAGTCGGGATATTGAATCCATGGATCTGCTGTTCGAGCGTATGCCTCGTTTGGCGCGCTTCATGATGCTGGGCATCATGGGTATGTTTATCGCACCGTTCGGTATGCTAGTGGCAAAATGGGCCACCATCGTTTCCTTCGTTGATCAGGGTCAAGTTGCTTTGATTCTCATTCTTGCCTTTGGATCAGCGGCTACGTTCATGTTTTGGGCGAAATGGCTCGGCAAGCTTTCTGCCATTGCTGGCAGCCCAGAAAATGTGGAGCTTAAAGTCCATAAGACAGAGTGGACCGCGCTGCTTTTGATGGCGGTGTTACTTGCCTGTGCTTGCGTGCTTATCCCGATCATTTCTCAATGGGTGGTAGAGCCCTATGTGATTGGGGTCTATGGCATGTATGGTCAAGACATCTCCAATGGCAATTTGTGGTTGGGTAGCTTGCTGGTCTTGGTGGTTTTGGTGGCACTGTTTGGTGTTCGTGGCTCCAAAAAGGCGCGGAAGGTTTCGCCTTATCTTGCCGGCGTGAGTCGCAACGCTGAGCAGCGCACATTCCAGAGTTCACTATCGGTGGAACGTGAAGCTACAGCACGTAACTGGTACATGGAGGATGTCTTTGGCGAGAAGCGCATAGCACCAGTCGGGGTGGCATTTAATACGGCTCTGATTGTGCTTGGGTTTGTTGTGTCGGCCTTCTATTTGTTCCAGGTTCTGTAGGGGAGGGCCACTATGACTATTATTGAAACCCTCATTGGCACCATTGCTTTCACGATCTTTGGTCCTATTTTGGGCTGCTTACTGGCGGGCCTTGATCGTAAGATCTCGGCCCGTATGCAAGGTCGTGTAGGACCGCCTTTGCTTCAGCCTTACTACGACGTTCGCAAGCTCTTCGAAAAAGAGCGCGTAACCGTGAGCTCTACCGAGTTTACTTACGTGGTTTGCGCGCTGATTTTCGCCCTGATTGCCGGCGGCATTTTCTTCTCCGGTGGCAATCTTTTGATGGATGTCTTTGTGATCACGTTGTCGAGCCTGTTCTTTATCATGGCAGCCTACTCAACGCGCTCTCCCTATGCAGAAATTGGCGCTTCCCGCGAGACCTTGCAGGTGATGGCCTACGAACCCATGGTTCTTCTGATGGCAGTGGGCTTTTACTTGGCTACCTCAAGTTTTAACGTGGATTCCGTGTTTGGTCAGGGAGCCCCTATCTTCCTGAAAATATGGCTTGTGTTCTTGGGCGTGCTCTTCATCTTGACCATTAAGCTGCGCAAGTCGCCCTTTGATTTGTCTATGTCCCATCATGCTCATCAGGAAATCGTTCGGGGTATGACCACCGAGATGAGCGGCCCCACCTTAGGGCTCGTGGAGATTATGCACTGGTGTGAAACCATCCTCTTTATGGGCTGGGTGGGTATGTTTTTCCTTTGGGATAATCCACTGTCCTGGATTTTGGCCATCGTGCTGGTTATTCTCATCTACTTCTTAGAGATCTTTATTGACAACAATTTTGCCCGTGTGAAGTGGCAAGCAATGTTGAAGTCTGCCTGGCTGGTTGCCTTGGTAGCTGGCGGTATTAACATTGCATGGCTCATCTTCACGATGTTTTAGGAGGAATTCATGGCCTTTGCCTCAAAATCTCCGTGGGTGATTCACTATGACGGCTCAAGCTGTAATGGCTGTGATATTGAAGTGCTAGCTACGCTGTGCCCTGGCTTTGACGGTGAGCGTTTTGGCGTCATCAATACTGGTAACCCGAAGCACGCGGACATTTTCCTGGTGACTGGTTCGGTTAACGAACAAAACATTGATGTTATCAAGGAAATCTATGATCAGATGGTTGAACCTAAAGTGGTAGTAGCCTGCGGCATTTGCGCATGTTCAGGGGGTATTTTCCACGACTGCTACAACGTGATTGGCGGCATTGATCAGGCTATTCCGGTAGATGTCTATGCGCCTGGCTGTGCCGTGCGTCCGGAGTCAATCATTGATGCAATTGTTCAAGGGGTAGCAGTGCTGGAAGAGAAATCCAAAGCCTTGGCTGCTCAGAAGAAGGGAGCTTAATCCTATGGAGAAGTTTTCCCAAAGCTTTACGAATTTGGCGCGCGCTGATTTGCGTTCCTTGGTGGAAAGCCGCAAGGAAGAAGGTTGGCGTTATGTGCAGACCTTGGCGGTAAATACCGAATTTGGTATCGAGCTGATCTACACCTTTATGCTAGACGGCAAGATGGTGAACTCAGTTATTACGGGGTTGGCCAAGGGGGATACCATGCCCTCCATTACCGACCTATATCTTGAAGCGTTCGTTTTTGAAAACGAGATTCATGATCTCTTTGGCGTGAGCTTTGAGGGTTTGGCCATTGATTTCGGGGGCCATTTCTATCAGGTCGCTCAAGAAACGCCCATGACCATTATTTCTCCTGAGCAAAAGGCAGCTCGGGAAAAGGCGCGCAAAGTGGCTGAGGCTAAAGCCAATAAGCAAGCAGCCAGCCGGGCATCTAATGCAGAGTTCTTGGCCGATCATCCTGATGCGATGGCGCCGAAGAAGTCGGGCAAGATGGCCTCTCCCTCCGAGGAATCTGTTGAGGCAAAACTTGCCGGCATGGATCCCGAGAAGGTAGCCCGAGTCAAGGCTGCCATTGCAGCTAAAGCTAAGAAAGCGGCTCAGCAGGAACAGCAGAGCTCCGAGGCTTCAAGCGCTGTATCTGAGGGCGTTTCCGCTGGCCAGGACACCACTCTTGACCCCGAATTGGAAGCAAAGCTTCAGGGGATGGATCCCGAAAAAGCAGCAAAGGTGCGCGCCGCCATGGCAGCTAAGGCTGCGAAGCAGCGCGAAGCGTCCCCCGAAGACGCTCAGGCAACGAAAGCAGGTGAGTAGCGATGGGTAAAGCAACCGTCATTCCCTTTGGTCCGCAACACCCTGTATTGCCGGAGCCGCTTCATTTGGACCTTGTTGTCGAAGATGAAAAGGTTATCGAGGCTATCCCTCAAATTGGATTTGTTCATCGCGGACTCGAAAAGCTGGTAGAAACCCGCGACTACAATCAATTTATTTATGTGGCTGAGCGTATTTGCGGCATTTGCGCTATGGGACACTCCTTGGGCTATGCGGAAACGGTCGAATCGCTCATGGGGGTTGAAGTTCCTAAACGAGCTGAATACCTGCGGGTTATCTGGCATGAGCTTTCTCGTATCCACTCCCATTTACTGTGGCTTGGTTTGGCTGCTGATGCCTTTGGCTTCGAGTCGCTGTTCATGCACTGCTGGCGTCTTCGCGAGCGCATTCTTGATATCTTCGAGAAGACCACTGGTGGTCGTGTCATCTTGTCAGTGGTGAAAGTTGGCGGCGTGGTACGTGATATCGACGCCACCATGATGCGTGAAATCGTGAATACCCTCGATGGTATTGCGGGAGAATATCGCACGATTGTGCAAACGCTCCTTTCAGATACCTCTATCAAGAACCGTACCGTTGGTGTGGGCTACATCAGCCATGAAGAGGCACTGAACTTGTCGATGGTAGGTCCGTTTGCCCGTGCCTCCAACGTCAACTACGACGTGCGCATGTTTGGTCGCGGAGCTTACGGTGATCTCTCTGATTTCCAACCCATCCTTGATACGTCTGGTGACTGCTATGGCCGCGTGAAGGTTCGCTGTGAAGAAGTGCTGCAGTCCATCGATATCATTAAAGAGCTCGCAGCAAAGATCCCGGAGGGCGATATTGCTGTACCGGTAAAGGGCTCTCCTCAAGCTGGTGCTCAAGCATCTAACGTCCTCGAGCAGCCCCGCGGTGAGTGCTATTACTACGCCCGTGGTAATGGAACTAAATTCCTGGAGCGTATGCGTATGCGTACCCCAACCTCCGAAAACCTTGCCGGCATGATGAAGGCTTTGGAAGGGTGTGATCTGGCGGATGTGAATATGATCATCCTGACCATTGACCCTTGCATTAGCTGTACAGAAAGGTAGAGCGTAATGGGTGGATTCAAACTAGGCGGAATGACGCTCAAGTCTTTGTTTAAGAAACCTGAGACGCTGTGCTATCCCTTTGAAACAAAAGAGCCGCCGCAAGGACTAAAAGGGCATATCGTTATTGACGTGGATCATTGCATTTTGTGCGGCATCTGCATGAAGTCATGTCCTTGTGGTGCTATTACCGTACAAAAGAAGGAGCGGGTGTGGCAGATTGATCCGTTCCGTTGTGTGCAATGTGGAACCTGTGTGCGGATGTGCCCGAAGCATTGCTTAGCTATGGATCCAGCACAAACGCCGACGGCGGTGGAAAAGAGCTTGCGCATCTATGAGATTCCGCAGGTAGAGAAGGAAGGCTAAGCCCATTCCTTAAGGCTCTCTTACGTTTAAGAAATATTGCAAGGGACTTCGTATTCTGGAGGCCAAGGGCTGGTAGAATCGACAACGGTCGAACGCCCTTGGTCTTCCTTTGTGGTAGCAGGGCGCAAAATTGTGGTCTGGCACTGAAAGCGTTAAGTGCCATTGGCGATACGGGGAGGGGAAGTATGGCTCAGGCGCAAGCAGATGAAGCCATAGATAGAATCTGGACGGTCTCTAACGTTATATCGTTTATCCGCCTTTTGATGATTCCTCTCTTCTTGGTGCTTTTGTTTCAAGATAACAATATTGCTGCTGCCATTGTTTTTGGCGTTGCCGCGGGCACTGACTTTCTTGATGGAATGATCGCGCGCAAAACCCACACGGTATCAAAACTGGGGCAGCTTTTGGATCCGGCCGTTGATCGCCTCTTGATGATTAGTGGTGTGGTCGGAGTATTTCTTACTGGCCGGTTGCCGCTCTGGATTATCGTCCTGGTATTTGCTCGGGATGCATTATTGCTGGGCGGTGGCGCCTGGCTTTTGCGTCGGTGGCATATTCGCGTTCCGGTCATTTATGCCGGAAAAGTTGCAACTACGTTTCTATTCATTGGCTTTGCGGGTCTTGTGTTAAATATGCCCCTCATTCCCGGTTTAGGCTGGTTTGAGGTAAGTTGGTTGCCCGGTTTTTCATCGGCATCAGTTTGTTGGGCAATATGGTTCATTTACGGGGGATTGTTGTTGAATATCTACACCACAACGTTCTACGTGGTATCTGCGTGGCGTCAATTAGCTCAAGCGAAAACGAAGGCGCGGAGTTCCTAATGCCTACTCGACGTGTTACTTCGGCACCAAAAAAAGCAACACAAGCCTCTTCCTCAAAGGCATCTTCGACAGCGAAAAAGCCACAACCAACTGCGTCTTCAAAGAGCTCAGCAGCATCCAAAAAAACGGCAGCTGAATCATCTTCGAGTGTCAAGGCGCCATTAAAAAAGCCAGCTTCGGGGAAATCGTCAAAGACGACACCGACAGCGAGAAAATCGGCGTCGGCTCCAGCTTCTAGCCCTAGCAACTCAGCCATACGCTTCCTGAAGACCTACCCGTTGGCCTGGGGAGCTATTGCCCTTGTGCTTTGTGTTCTTCTGGGGCTTGCAGTACACAGCTGGTGGTATTCTCAGCGATTCATGCCGGGTACGACGGTCGGCTCTGTCGATTTATCTGGTATGACCTGGGAAGAAGGTTCTCAAGCGCTCCATAGTGCCTATGATAATGCGCTCAGTCAGGAGCCGTTTTATATCTTCGCTTCCCAGGAAGCCTATGACAGCTTAGATCCTGCGGCTGAAGTTGCTGCTTTTGAGGGACTGGCGGAGCAACTGTCCGCGGAAGAAGCTCGCAGTCGGCGTCGGGTATGGATGGTTGATGCGGCCAGCCTCGGTGCCCATGTGGATATTGATGGCTTGCTTCAGCAAGCCTGGGACGCGCGCAGTGGTAACGCCCTCACGGAGCTTTTTGGAAACGCTCCTACCCGCAGCTTCGAACCGGTAATCACCTACGACGAGCAGCCCTATGATGAGCTTCTCACGTCACTGAACGCCACGCTGGCTCAAGCGCGCCAGGATGCAACGGTGGTCTTTAACGCAGATCAGGGCTACTTTGAGGTTATAGCCCCCATAGAGGGCACCGCTGTGAATGAAGAGGCTCTGAATGCTGCCATGGCTCAATCGTTGTGGGGAGAGTCGACGGGTTTTGTAGCTACTCTTCGTCCCGATGTATCGCCTCCCACCCTAGAACATGCCCAAGTACTTCGGGATACCTTGAATGGGTTATTGAGCCAGCCAGTGTTGCTCAACCTCAATAATGCGGTCATAACGTTTAATGCCTCATCATTAGGCCAAGCTATGGTGGTGACGGTTGAGCAAGATGGCGCATTTTCGGTGAACCTTGATGCTGACGAAGCCCATAGCAGCTTGATAGCCCAACTCACAGAAGCTCATGATTTGGGTGAGTATACGGTAACGTTCGAGAACACCGATGATGGCCCTCTCGTTCACTTACAGAATCCGGTAATGATTCCTGATGTGGATGGGGTGATATCGACTCTTGATGATCAGTGGTTGACTCCGGCGCGCATTATTGGATTAGACCCTACGGCGGATCCACAGTGGTCAGGTCAGCCGTTTGAGGTATCGGTAGGGCTGCGTGAGGCACCCACCACTATGAGTTTGGATGAGGCTCTTGAGCTCGGTGTGGTCCAGCGGATTTCGCGCTATACAACCTCATTTAATAACAACTCGAGTACCCGAAACCGCACGGATAATATCAAGCTCATCTGTGACATTCTGAACAACACCATCGTGGAAGCCAATGGGGGCACCTGGTCATTTAATGATCGTGCGGGAGAGCGAACTGCCGAGCGAGGCTTTAAGAGCGCGGGCGCTATTGTGGGAGAAGAGTACTCTGACGATATTGGTGGGGGAGTGTGTCAAGTCGCCACCACGATATTCAATGCGGTGCTAGAGAGCGGCTATCCGGTACTCAAACGCTCGAATCACACCTTATATGTAGCGAGCTATCCGGCTGGGCGGGATGCAGCGGTGTCCTGGCCGAATCTTGATTTCGTTTGGGAGAATGATTCGCCATCAGACGTTTTAATGGGCTTTAGTTACACGGACGAAACTATAACCGTTACACTGTATGGAAGACCCCCTGGATATGGGGTTTCTATTGAGACTAAGGACTGGGTGCCAGGAAAGGAGCACGGTACACGACGGGAGCTTGATGAGACCTTAGCACCGGGTACTGAACGGGTAAAAGTGCAAGGCACGGATGGTATGAGTATCCAGGTTATCGAGACGGTGACTAATCCGGATGGATCTGTTCGCAGGACGGACACCTTTGACTCTCACTACTCACCCGTGACGGAGGTCGTCATTTATAATCCGCCACTTCCGGCTGAGGAGCCTCCCGTACAACCCGTGCAAGAGCCTACGGGCACTGATCCGGCTACCATTCCAGAGTCCGTAGAACCTACAACAGGAGATCAAGGAGCGGCAGCTACTCCCTAATTCATTGCTCTGTGGGTTTCCAGGGCATCGCTGGAGGAGAAGTGCCAAACGGGGTAAAGCGGATTGCTGAGCAATCCTTTATGGTAGAGAGGAACCCTTATGTACTATCAGGAAGAAATCGAGACGATGCCACGCGATCAGCTCTCCCAACTTCAGCTTGAACGATTGCGGGAGGCTGCTCAAAATGCTTATGACAACGTCGAGCTCTTTCGCAATCGTTTCGATGAGGCAGGGGTCACTCCGGAGAGCCTAACAAGCCTTGAGGACCTTTCGAAGTTCCCCTTCTGTACCAAGCAAGACATGCGTGATTCTTATCCGTTTGGCATGTTTGCTCGTTCGAATGATGAAGTGGCTCGTATTCATGCTTCATCGGGTACCACTGGCCAAGCAACGGTAGTGGGTCATACGGCGACCGACCTCAAGAACTGGGGCGATTGCTTTGCTCGCGGTATTGCGATGGTGGGAGGAACAAAAGACTCCACCATTCAGGTGTCCTATGGCTACGGTCTCTTTACGGGAGGCCTCGGGGCCCATGCGGGTGGTGAAGCAATGGGTTGTACCGTTATCCCCACCTCATCGGGCAATACTAAGCGTCAAGTACAGATGATGAAGGATTGCCACACCAACATTCTTGCTTGTACGCCCTCCTATGCTCTACTTATTGCTGATACCGCGCTGGAAATGGGCTATAACCCGGCTGAAGAGTTCGATATTTCGGCAGTTATTTGTGGTGCCGAGCCGGCTTCCCAAAACATGAAGGATGAGATTGCCGAAAAGCTCGGTGTGCAGTATTGCGACGTCTATGGACTCTCAGAAATCATGGGTCCGGGCGTGGCTATGGAGTGCAAAGAACGCGGTGGTATTCACATTGCTGAAGACCAGTTCTACTGCGAGATTATTGATCCTGAAACCCTGGAAGTACTGCCAGATGGCGAATGGGGAGAGCTTGTTATTACTACGCTTACCCGCGAATGTTCGCCGCTGATTCGTTATCGGACTCGCGATGTAACGCGCATCATTGACGAGCCCTGTGCCTGTGGTCGTACCCATCGCAAGATTGATTACTTGCGTGGCCGTACTGATGACATGCTCATTATTCGCGGTGTTAATGTGTTCCCCTCGCAAATTGAGCAAGTGATCACTGGATTCCCCGAGATCGCAACGCAATACCAGATCATTCTTACCACAAAGGGTCCCTTAGATCATGTAGAACTACGGGTCGAAACCGAGCCTGATTTCCCCATTGACGAGGTTCGCAAGCTGGAGGATCTGAAGAAGCGCTTGGCAGCTGAGCTGAAGAGCAATCTTCAGGTTTCAGTGGAAATTAAGCTGGTGGAACCGAAGACCATTGAGCGTAGTGAAGGAAAGGCAAAGCGCATCATTGACCTAAGAGAGGCGAAGAATTAATGATTAACCAACTATCTTTGTTCTTGCAGAATGAACAAGGTCGTCTAGCAGCGGCAAGCCGCGCGCTTACAGAAGCCGAGATCAACATGCACGCTATGGTGCTGGCCGATACTCAAGATTTCGGCGTCGTTCGCATCATTTGTGATTTTCCTGAGAAGGCAGCTTCCATTCTTGCGGGAGCAGGCTATCGGGCATCGGTGACTCCGGTTATTGGCGTCAAGGTGCCCAACCGTCCCGGTGGTCTTGCTTCTTTGTTGGAGTATTGCGATCAGTGTGGTCTCAATATTGAATACGGCTATTGTTATTCCGTAAATGGCGAATACGCTCTGGAGGTTTTAAAGGTTGATTCTCCAGAGGCTGAAGCGACGTTGGGCGATGGAGGCTTTGAAACGGTCTCGGCGGATGAGGTTTATGACTACTGATTTATCTTCTAAGAACAATCCTAATAGCGTGAGTGTGGCCTGGCGCCGTCCTTTGTTGGCGGCGCTGGTTGCGCTTTGTTTGACTCTTAGCAGTTTTGGGGGGATTGCACCGCAAACAGCCTGGGCGGATACCCGGGGTAGTGACATCATAGCCGGCTATAGCGCCGAGCAGCGATCGTTGCCGGCATCGCTTTGCCCCTCCATTGATGCTGATTTCGCCATGTTGGTGGATGGCCAAGGGCGGGTTTACTTCTCGAGAGATGCCCAAACTCAAACTCATATTGCCTCCATTACAAAAGTAATGACGGCTATCGTGGCTCTTGAAACTGCGCCTCTTAATACCTCCATTGTGGTGAGTCCCTATGCAGCCTCGGTTGGAGAATCCAGTGCCGGGCTTCGTAGTGGTGATGTTTTGACGCTGGACGCAGCATTGAAGGCGCTCATGATTCCGTCGGGCAATGATGCGGCTGTAGCTATTGCAGAAACCCTCGGGCCCATGATTGATCCCAGTTCCACTGGCGCCACGGCGTTCATTAAGAAAATGAACGAAACAGCTCAAGCTATCGGGATGAGTAATTCTCTGTTTGCGAACTCCCACGGATTAGATAATGGATCCCATGCCGCAGATATGTATTCAACGGCTGAAGACGTAGCTACGATGTGCGCCTATGCCATGCAAAACGATACCTTTCGTGAAGTGGTTGCAATGGATACGGCGGTTATTCCTGTGACTCGTGCCGACGGGTCAGCGGCGGAAATAACCTTGGTATCAACGGATCGCCTTATTGGGGTCTATGAAGGGGCTTGCGGTATTAAGACGGGTTTCACCGAGCTTGCTGGCGCCTCTTTTGCGGGTGCTTGTGAGCGAGAAGGGGAGTATCTCTACGCTATTGTGTTGCACTCCACCTCCGAGGATCAGCGCTTCAAGGATGCGGAAACACTCTATAACTGGGTTTATGACAATCGCATTTCTTATACGCTCGCTCATAGCGATGAGACTATGGATTCTTCGCTTGGAGAGGTTCCGGTAGTGGGCTATGCCTCTTTGGCTAGCTGGCTGGATCGCTGTGTCCCTGTTACGTTCGAAAATCCGGACCAGGCCATTACCGTTTTCGCCCCTGATGGGAATATTAGTCAGGACTTTGAGTTCTACAATGTTGAAGGTGCGGTGCAGGCGGGTCAAGTTGTGGGAATGGCTCGGTTCTACCAGCATAACGAGCTTTTGGCAGAAGAACCGTTGGTCGCTATCGAGGATGTACCAGCACCCGGGTTTTTAGAGGGAGTGGGCATCTGGTGGCAGCGTGTTTGGCGCCATGTAACGGGCGAACCTCTTCAAGCTCAATCGGAAGTAATAAATCAAACACCGCTTATCTTTGACAAGACAGCAGCGAGCACTTCGTAACGAGATTCCTACCCCTTCTTTCTGAGGAGCAGTAATGACAGAACAATGTCCAATTTGCCTTAACCCGGTTCAGCCAGGCGCTGAAAGCTGTCCGGTTTGCGGCTTCAAACTTATGGGAGCTACCCAGCGATTTGCGCCGGTAAGCCTCGGAGAGCGCTCTGAACGCAGTACCGGAGGTTCTTCTCGCGCGTCGCTTAAAGTGGTCCGCGGCCTTCAGGCGGGAGCGAGCTATCCTTTATCGGCCGAGGCTATGACCATTGGTCGCTCGCCCCAGTGCGATATCTTCTTGAATGACATGACGGTGTCTCGTATGCATGCCGTCATCGAAAAAGAAGGCTCTAGCTTCATTATTCGCGATCAAAATTCCTACAACGGTCTCTGGGTGAACGACTTAAGCGTGGAGTCTAAAACGTTGCGAGACGGCGATCAAATTCAGGTGGGTTCATTCACCTTGGAATACCAAGAGCAATAACTCCATAGAGCAGTTTTGAGAGAGGGATCAGGTTATGACGCAACTGCTATCCGGAAATGAAGCCATTGCGCAAGGGGCGTGGGAAGCGGGCGCTACTATTGGCGTTGCCTATCCTGGCACGCCATCCACAGAAACCTTGGAAGCGTTTGCACTTAAAGAGGGAGTGTACGCGGAGTGGTGTACCAATGAAAAAGTTGCCGTAGAGGTCGGCCTGGGTGCTTCCATGGGCGGCGCACGGGTGTTGTCCACTATGAAGCATGTGGGCGTAAATGTGGCAGCGGACCCGCTGTTCACGGCAGCCTATACCGGTGTTGGTGGAGGCTTCGTTATCCTTGCCGCTGACGACCCTGGAATGTATTCCTCTCAGAACGAACAGGACTCTCATTTCTATGGGCAGGCCGCTCAGATTCCCGTACTTGATCCGAGTAACTCTGCAGAAGCATTGCAATTTACATCGGCTGCGTTCGATCTGTCGGAGCAGTTTGATGTGCCAATTATGATTCGCTCATCAGTGCGTATTTCTCATACGAAAACTCCGGTGGAGCTCGGGGAGCGGAAGGCCGTAGAGCCTAAAGAGTTTGAGAAAGACCCCGCTAAATGGGTCATGATGCCCGCCTTTGCTAAGCCTCGGCGTAAGGTGCAATTAGAGCGTTTTGAGAAGCTGATGGAGTGGGCTGAGACCAGCCCCTTAAATCAGCGGGAGATGCGCGATCCTTCCGTGGGTGTAATTTGTGCGGGTGCTGTTTATGAGCACGTCCGTGAGGCGTTGCCGGATGCCTCTGTTCTGAAACTGGGTATTACCTGGCCTATGGCGCCGGAGCTGCTCAATGACTTTGCCGATGCTGTAGATGAAGTCTATGTGGTGGAAGAAGCTTCCGATTATCTCACCTTGGCTGTATGCGCCGCTGGGGTTGAGGTGTCAGCCTTCCCATACCCACTTCCAAAAGATGGCGAATTATCACCCGGTTTGATTCGCGCTGGTTTCGGTCTCGCGGAGTATCCTCACGCTGCCGTGCAGGCTGACGTACCAGGTCGGCCGCCAGCATTGTGTCCAGGATGTCCTCATCGCTTGGTGTTTAAAGAGCTTACGCGACTGAAAGCCATAGTGACGGGTGACATTGGTTGCTACACCCTCGGCGCCCTACCACCACTTTCCGCCATGGCTTCTTGCGTGGACATGGGGGCTTCGGTGTCCATGGCCCACGGTATGGAGCTCGCTCTTGCCGGACGCGATCATGGACCGGTGGTGGCCGTTATTGGTGATTCCACCTTCGCCCATTCCGGCCTTACCTCTTTGATCTCTACGGTCTATAACCAAGGAACTGGTACCGTTTGTGTGCTGGACAACCGCACCACAGCTATGACCGGACGTCAGGGCAATCCCTTTAATGGGGTAACCTTGCAAAACCGCCCTAGTCGCGAGTTAGACCTCGAGGGAGTTATTCGAAGCCTGGGCGTTGAGGATGTAGCTCTTGTAGATCCTATGGATGCCTTGGCAGTTCGCGAAGCCTTAAAGGAAGCCACTACCTCGGATAGGCTGTCGGTCATTATATTCCGGTCTCCCTGTGTATTGTTGGAGCGCAAACGCAGCGCTTCCTAT
The DNA here is from genome assembly GCA_910587945.1 of uncultured Parvibacter sp. Classification (GTDB taxonomy): domain Bacteria; phylum Actinomycetota; class Coriobacteriia; order Coriobacteriales; family Eggerthellaceae; genus CAJUNI01. Next base: position 24,692 of record CAJUNI010000013.1, on the reverse strand, counting down.
GGCGTCACCGGCGCTTGTACTGGTTGTGGTGTCTGTGCCACGTTGGGATGCCCGGCCATTGCCCGCGACCCTGAAATGGGCCTTGCGTCTATTGACCCGGCGCTTTGTATTGGCTGTGGACAATGTGCTCAATACTGTCGCTTCGGCGCGATCGAGCAGGGCTAGGAGAGAAGAATGGCTGAAACAAAAACCGTATTGCTCTGTGGTGTGGGTGGCCAAGGCACTATTTTGGCTGCCGATATTCTGGCCCGGGTTGCTCAAGCAGCAGGACAGCAGGCAAAGGTATCAGAAATTCACGGTATGGCTCAACGAGGCGGCGCTGTTTCTACGGTGGTGCGCTTTGGTTCAGAGGTAGCATCGATGGTATGCGATTACGGAAGCGCTGATGTAGTAGTTTCGTTTGAAACCACTGAAGCGCTGCGCAATCTTCCCTTCCTCAAAGAAGGGGGCGCCATGGTGGTAAACGACGAGTCCATAAAGCCGTTACCTGTTTTAACGGGTAAAGCTTCTATGCCGGCAAAAGCACGCCAGCGCATTCTTGATGCGGGTGGAATGTTGATTCCTGCTGAAAATATTGCCCGAGAAGTGGGGAATGCTCGCACTGCTAACGTGGTGTTGCTTGGAGCTTTGTCTGCCTCCTTGGATTTCCCTGAGGAATTATGGATCGAAGTGGTATCAAACCGTGTTCCGCCAAAGACAGTAGAGGCCAACATCGAGGCACTCAAAGCGGGGCGGGCTTTCGGACAGGAACGGGTGATTGGCTAATGAGCGTCACACAGATTAGTGTATTTGTAGAAAGTCGTCCGGGCCATCTGGCGCGAACCCTCGAAGCGTTTTCGGATGGCTCGATCTCAATCAAGGGATTCTCGGCAGCGGATACCGGCGAATATGGGGTGGTGCGGTTTGTCGTCGATAAGCCCCAAGAAGCGTTGGCGCTTTTGGCTGACCGAGGAATGGCAGCCCGGGCCTCTGATGTACTCTGCGTGCGCTTGGAAGACACCCCGGGTGAACTTCTGCGCGTGCTGGAGCTTATGGCCGAGAAGGGGATCAATGTAGTCTATTGCTACTCTATCGCCGCTACCTATTTCGTCTTTTCCGTTAAGGATATCGACCAGGCCGAAGCGGCTTTGAAAGAAGCTCCTATTGACCTTGCCACCCAAGAAACTATAGCCAACCTCGACCTTGGTCCGAACTGGTAGGAGTAGCAGTATGGGAACTCCAATGCCTTCAGCAGATGCTATTGATTTTTCTGCCCTCCCAATTTACATGCCCGAAGTTGAATGTGCGCCCCGAGAGCGTATTCAGGCTATTCAGCTGGCAAAACTTATCGAGCAGGTAGACTACACCTATAAACGGGTTCCGTGGTATCAAAAAGCTATGGATGAACTGGGAGTACACCCTCGCGACATTAAGACGCTCAAGGATGTACGCAAGCTTCCATTCACGGACAAAACTGCCTTACGTGAGACCTTTCCCTACGGGATGTTTGCGGTACCGCTTGATGAGATAGTAGAGCTTCATGCTTCATCGGGCACCACCGGTAAACCCATTGTGGTGGGCTATACCCGCTCTGATATGGATGTCTGGAGCGAGTGTATTGCTCGCTTGGTTCAGATGGCGGGGGTCACGGCTCACGATCGCGTGCAGATGGCTTTTAGCTACGGTATGTTCACTGGTGGCTTTGGCTTGCACTATGGCATTGAACGTTTGGGCGGCATGATGATTCCGGCTGGTTCGGGAAACACCGAGCGTCACATTCAAATGATTGATGACTATGGAACCACCGTACTCATTGCAACGCCTTCCTATGCCATGCATATTTGTGAAGTCGGAGAGTCGCTGGGTTATGACTGGAGCGCATCCTCTCTTGAGATCGGCCTCTTTGGTGGCGAGCCTTGCTCTCCGGGCTTAAAACGCGAGATTGAATCGCGGATGCATATCACCTGCACTGACAATTACGGACTTACCGAAGTTATGGGGCCCGGTGTGTCAGGAGAATGCTTAGCTCATCGAGACCAGCAGCATATTGCCGAAGATCATTTCCTTTGGGAAATTGTGGATCCTGAATCGGGAGAGCCCCTTGAGGAAGGCCAAGAAGGGGAGTTAGTGTTGACCCCTCTTGATAAACGAGGCATTCCGGTATTGCGTTATCGTACCCATGACTTGACACGCATTTATACCGAACCCTGTGAGTGTGGACGAACCCTGGTTCGTATGCAAAAAGTCCGGGCCCGTAGCGACGACATGCTCATCATCCGCGGTACGAATGTGTTCCCAAGCCAGGTAGAGGACGTCTTAAGCGGCATTGAGGGCCTCACACCGCAATATCACATTGTCATTGATAATGAGACGGGTCTTGATCGGATGACCATTGAAGTTGAACTCAGGCCTGAAACCTTCAGCGATTCCTTTGAAGCTATGAAGAGCTTCACGAAGGAAGTCACCGATAAGTTGCGGAGTAATTTGCTCGTAACGCCGGTGGTGAAGCTTATGGAGCCGGGTAGTATTCAGCGGACCATGGGTAAAGCAAAGCACGTGGACGATCTCCGGAAATACTAATGATTCGAGGACGATTTGCTCCTTCGCCTACTGGGCGTATGCATGCAGGAAATATCTATGCAGCGCTCTGGGCCTGGCTGATTGCGAAATCCCAAGAAGGGGAAATCGTCCTTCGCATTGAAGACCTTGATCATGAGCGTTCGCGTCAAGAATATATTGACCAAATTCAACGGGACTTTGAAGCGTTTGGTCTTGGATGGGATAAAGGCCCCTACTTCCAGCAGAATCGAGAGGCGGCCTACCGGGAGGCGTTCCATAGGATAGAACAGCAGGTTGAAGTCTATCCCTGCTACTGCAGCCGTGCAGATTTGCGAGCAGCTTCTGCGCCTCATCCCGGTGAGCACTCAGTGTATTCCGGCCATTGTTATGGGCTTTCGCAGGCTGATAGGGATGGGCTCGTCCAAGAGGGGAGAAGGCCGTCCTGGCGGCTTCATGTGCCTGAGGAAACTATCGCATTTGAGGACGGGATTCAGGGGTACACAGAGCTAGACCTGCGCAGGGATTGCGGCGATTTTGTGCTTCGACGTAGTGATGGAGCCTACGCTTACCAACTAGCTGTAGTGGTCGATGATGGTGCTCAGGAAATCACGTCAGTAGTGCGGGGTTCAGATCTGCTCAGTTCAACCCCGCAGCAAATCTATCTTCAGCGCTTACTGGGCCTGCCAGAACCGGAATATCACCATGTACCACTCTTGGTAGCTGCTGACGGTCGTCGTCTCTCAAAACGAGACCATGATGCCAGTTTCGAAAAACTGCTTGGACGGTATAAAACGCCTGCTGGGATTTTGGGCCATATAGCCTATCTCGCAGGATTGCAGAGCGAAGACGAGCCTTGTAGTTCTGAGGAATTACTGAAGGAATTCGACCTCAATAGAGGGTTAGCTCGCATCTCTGGAGTGCAAGCCATTATCTGGCATCCCTAATGGTCGGAGTGCTCCTGCAATGCCGCTAGATAAGAAATGCTGCTCCATAGAAGGCGCCCAGAATAAGATTGAGATTACCTACAGCACCCATAGCGCCAATGCGGGCAGGAGGTGCAAGGGGATTTTCGAAGAGAAGGGTGAATCGAGCCCAGGCGGCAAAAATCAGAAATGGCATGAGTATGAGACCGGTTGTATGGAACCAGGCAACCAAAGCAATAATGAGGATCACCCAAAGAACCATGAGGCCGTGATAGCAACGGCGGGAATTTAGGCGCCCTAGCAGCACCGGAAGAGTACGCCGTCCTGCCTCGATGTCTTTTTCGATATCGCAGGTATTATTGGTCATCATGATGAGAGCCACACCAATCATACTGGGAACGCTAAGAAGAAGAACCCAGGGATCCAGGTAGCCTACCAAGGCAGTAAAGCAGGCAAGAGGAATGAGTCCTCCCATAACCACACCACTAACCACTTCTCCCAGAGGAAGATAGGAAAGGGGAGTAGCGCCGCCGGAATAAAGCAAGACGGCAAGGGCTCCAATAAGGCCGAGAATGAGCGGGATGAAGCCAGACTGCCAAATCACGTAGATGCCCAGAAGAAATGCGCAGACAAGAAAAGCAATGGCCAGTACTAAGACGGAGCGCGGATTAACGTTGTTATAAACCAAAACAGAGTCTGAGACTTCTACATTGTCATCAGCAGTATCCGTCCCTTTTACAAAATCGAAGTAATCGTTAAAGGTATTGACTGAGGATTGCATAAGCACGCAAATCAGAAGAAGGACGGCAGCCTCTAACCCATTGATAGCGGGGGCGGTGGCCCAAGCAAAGCAGAATCCCAGAAACGCTGGTATAACCGCAGCAGCCCAGGTATGAGGAGCTGCCAGTTGAATCGCGAGGCGAGGGGAGAGTCGTTTGTAGGAAGCGGATGCTGCAGAAGATGCCATGGATAAAACCTTTCCAAAAAAGAGAACCACTCCCGGAGGGGAGTGGTTCAATGGTACTGCAACAAAAGGAATCTCGTTGACTAGTTTGTCATCATCGCGCGAGTAATAGCCTGTCCGGCAGAAGCGGTCGGAGTCCACGTGGAACCCTCTTTTTCATAGGTAATTTCAATGGTGTCAGTTTCTACTACGGGAGTTTCATTAATGGCAGCCATAACGATCTCGCCAATCTTTTCTTTTTGTTGGTCAGCACTCAAGCCAGCAAGACTTGCAGAGTCGTTGGCAAGGTTTTGAGCTTTTTCGTATATTAGTTCCGAGAACCCACTGTAGCTCTTTAGTGTCAGAGTAACTTCAGCGACGGCAGTATCACCATCCACTTCAATGTTGTCGATACGATAATCGAAGCCATCAAGATAGCTCTTCATGAGTTCTTCGCCGTCAACGCCATATTCAGAAAACTCATCCATATCAGTTTCGTCAGAAATCTCTGCGAGCGTTTCAGGCGACAGATTCTTAATCGGATCAAGCTGATTAATGAGGTCAGTGCGAATAAGCTCTTCAGGGCTTTGTGATTGAGCGCCTGAGCACGCCAGAAGGGCCATACTCATAAGGGCGGCGCTAAGACCAAGTGCAATGGCTTTACCTAAGGTTTTGATTTTCATGATGTCGTGTTCCCTCCAGTCGACAATTGGTTGCGCAACAAAATTTTACTCGAAAGTAGTCTTATCCGACCAAGATGATTGTAAGTGGCAATAATGCTATGAAACGCCATGGGGTTTATCTGAAATTGAAAGGCTATAGACAAAAAGCAAAAGCATCGCCGGATATAGTAGGCAATATAGAGAGAAGAGAAGAGGAACACGATATGGGTAAGACAATTCTGGTAGTCCATGGTAGTCCACGCAAGAATGGGAATTCTGCAGCCTTGGCCGAGGCTTTTGAAAAAGGGGCCCAAGAGGCAGGCCATGACGTACAGCGAATCGAAGTAGGCACGGCGGATATTAAAGGCTGCCGCGGCTGCGAGTACTGTTTCTCTCATGAAGGCGTTTGCTGTCAGCAAGACGAGATGCAGCAATACTATCCGCTTTTACATAACGCCGATGTGCTGGTGTGGGCAACGCCGCTCTACTCTTTTACCTATCCTGCTCAGCTTAAGGCGTTTCAGGATCGTATGTTTTGCGGCATAGCAAAGCCATTTCATATTCCAGAGGTGGGCCTGCTCCTTTGTTTTGAGGATAAAGATCCCACGGTGGCACAACCTCTCTTGGATACCTATGCAAAAAGCAATGCTTATTGTGGTCAAACCAGCATTGGCGAGGTAGTAGTGCATGGGGTCTATAAAGTGGGCGATATCGCCGGAAATGAGGGTCTCGAAAAGGCCTATGATCTGGGGAAATCCCTCTAATAAGGCTGATGAGCGCGTAGGGGATCGCAGGCTGCTGTGGAAAAACTGGGATTAGAAATGGAAAGCTATTTGGCTGATATGGATGTCAGTCAAAGCAAGATCGTGACAAAGATGACCGTGCTCTATCGGTGTTTTTGCGCGATGAATCAAGTGTTTCCCGATGCAGCTACCTGTGATTACATTTTGTCTCATATCAACGGATTTTACCTGGTCAAAGACGAGTCTCCGCGTAAGGGGAGTGCTGATTCGGCGTGTCCTGTTCTCTGTACTATCTATAGCGATGATTCCCTCGTTAAAGCCGAGTTGGATGCCCGTCAAGAGTTGCTTCGACGGGCACTTCATGCTCAACAGATCCACTTTGATGAATATCGTTTTCTCTCATCAAAAGGTGGTATGAGACAACGTCATCCGTTTGATCAGTTTATTGAAAAACGAACAAACGTTTGTAGTAAGATTACGAGTCCAGAAGCGTCTAAGCAGGCTCAAAAGTCCCAAGAAAAAGAGCTCTGGCAAGCCTTTAAGCGAGCGTGCTGTAAGACATTTGGTGTGGCTGCGAAACCGATTTTGGATGATGTACAAAAGGTTGAGTGGAGCCGGCTTAAAACCTACGAGCAGACCCGGGTTAATTATCGAGCGAAACGATCGTGCCAGCGCACGTTGCATTGCTATGAAATTGACTTGTGGGTTGAAGATGCTCAAACAAAGAAGGTATTTGAACAGAGTGCCTCAGAGCTTCTCAGAGAGACGCGAAACCTTGGAGCCATGGTTATAGCCATGAAAATCCATAGTGGTGCCTAGAATATTGCGATTGCTGAGATATGGAACTTGCTCAATATAAAAACTAACAGCGATGTTTCCGCCACTACAATGAGCACTGCAATGATCAATAACTTCTTAACAAGCGAATACTTAGCCTGAAGCTTAGAAGCTTGGCTGCTAGATAGATAGGTATCCGTTTGATTTTTACTCATTGCAATCTCGCATTCATTATTCGCTATAGGAAATGATAAAGAAAATAATATCAGTCCAATGACCAGTAATGAAAATTAGTTAGTTCTAAGTTGAGCTTTGATGCATGAGTAAAAAAGAACGAGCGGTCACTAATTTTGTGCAATCTCTAAGAGAAGAGAAGTGGGAATCGCTCGTTGTAAAACAGCAAATACAAAGCGCTATAATTTCATAACTTTACATAACATATATTATCAGACTTTGATAATAAGAAATACGAGGTCAGAGAGCTGCTGCGTTGCTAACTATTTCTTATCCCCAGACAGAACCTGGCTTCGAAGAGCTGCCTTCTGATCCCGTTGTAGATCCACTCAGAGAACTAAGATCTTGTCCGTAGAGTTGTTCCAGTGTTGAGAGGTCTCCTGTTTGAACTGCCTCTAAGACGACAGGCAGAACGATTGCCACTGCCACCATATTGAAGGCAAAGGCTAAGCCGGTTACGAAGATTGCTACCCAAGCAGAACTCTTAAATCGACGAATACTGTCAGCATGTTCGGGATCACGTTTAATGGCGTTGCTAACACGACGAAGTGCGATGATGGCGCAAATGAGTCCAATGCCACTGAGTAGGACTCCCCCATAAAATAATGAAACAGGAGCTGCGATATAGGCTATGAGCACAAGAATGCGGATATTGTTCCAAGAAAAAGGAGTTTTGGGCCCCTTATTGGACTCAAAAGGAGTCGTCGGCGGGGTATTTTTCGGTTCTTCCATAAACTCCTCCAAAAACAGGCTTCTGACCTGGGCTTTTATAAACGAGGCTCTGAGAGCCGTTCTAAGGCCCTATTTTGACTTCAGATGACTAACTATATGGCAAAAATGGCCGTTTTTCTTCCTTATCGGCCGCTGCTACCGAATCCGGCACCATCTCGTTGGCTTGGCGGCAAGCTATCCACAATTTGAAACTCAATAGAAGGTAGCTCAATGATGACCAGCTGAGCAATCCGATCGCCTCGATGAGCCTGGAATGTTTCATGGGGATCGAGGTTCATTAAGACCACCGCGATTTCTCCGCGGTAGCCAGCATCAATGAGACCGGGTGCATTAACGACCGTGATTCCGTGACGAGACGCAAGGCCACTGCGAGGAATGACTAATCCTGCACAGCTGTCAGGAATGGCGCAGCTGAAACCACAAGGAATTGTTTTTCGCTCGAAAGGTGCAAGTTCGAAATCTATGGTGGTGCAAAGATCGGCTCCGGCATCATTGTTATAGGCGCGATGAGGAAGAAACTGTTCTGAATCGAGTAGCTTGGTTTCAAGGGTAATCATTAAGAACACTCGCTCCTTATAGCGTTAGGAAAGATCCTTGAGGGCAGCAGCAAATTCCTCAATATTCTGGAAGTCTTTATAGACGCTCATGAAGCGGATATAAGCCACATCATCCAGGCGAGCTAGATGAGAAAGCGTGAGGTCCCCAAGTTCTTTAGAGCCAATTTCGCGCCGCTGATTTGACTCGATATCATTGATGATACCTGTAATAAGATCATCGATTTGACTCGGAGAAATGGGCCGTTTTGCGCAAGCACTCATGATGCCACGAAGGAGCTTATCGCGATCAAAAACCTCTGATGAACCATCAGATTTGATGACCATGACAGGGATGTCTTCCATGCGTTCATAGGTAGTAAACCGATGCTGGCAAGACAGACATTCTCTGCGGCGTCGTATAGAGGCGGCATCCTCAGAGGGCCGCGAATCAACAACCTTGGATTCTAAACATCCACAAGATGGGCAGCGCATGATGCTCCTAACTTCGACTGTGCTGCTATGATACCGTGGATGCGGTCAAAGAATCCCAAGTATTAAGCTGAGAGTTCTGTTATGACAGAACTCAGGTAGCTTTAGAGAAATAGAAATGGTCCAAATGTAAGGGCGCAGCTAATGATGAACGTTTCAATCATGAGCTTGCGTGAGAACGCCTTAGGCTGAGTAAAAGTATCCTGATCAGATACATTTACTTGAGTCTGGCGACGCGACGCATCATTGAATGACCGAGTTGCCATAACTGCTACGGATTGAGAATGGTTGTTCATGGCGTTTACTCGCTTTCTCTCTTGCATAGAACCTTTGTTCGTGCTTATAATAAAGCGAACAAAAGTTCACGTCAATAAAAAAACGAACAAAAGTTCGTTATAGAAGGGGAGAGCCCATGGGCGAGAAAATTACAAAACGCCAAAAGGCGGTATTGGATTGTATAGAGGAATGTATCCGGCAGAAGGGATACGGTCCTACGGTTCGTGAAGTATGCACTGCCCTTGGTTTATCCTCCCCCTCTACGGTTCACGTCCATCTCAATGCCCTTGAAGAAAAAGGCTACATTCATCGTGATCCACTCAAATCTCGCTCTATTTCCCTAACCTATGACATTGACTCAGAGCAACCCCGGTATACCAATGTGGTAACTCCGCGCTTTGATAATGTGGTATCAGTTCCCTTAGTTGGTGATGTAGCTGCTGGTGTGCCTATTCTGGCGGAGGAAAACATTACTGATACCATTACGCTGCCTATCGAAATCGTAGGTGATAACCCTTCATTCATGCTCTCCGTGCGGGGAGATTCAATGATTGAAGCGGGCATTAATGACGGAGACTATATTGTGGTGAAGGAGCAGCCCGTAGCCAACAATGGCGATATCGTGGTGGCTATCCTTGATGATGGAGCCACAGTTAAGCGCTTTTATCGTGAAAAGGATCATGTGCGGTTGCAGCCAGAGAACTCTTCTATGAATCCTATTCTGACCACAAACTGCTCTATTGCAGGTAAGGTTGTAGCGGTATTTCGGCGGATCTAATCTGTCTAATACTAGAGCAATAGCCCTCACTCTCTCTATCTGGGGTGAGGGCTATTTTATTGCTCTGAATCACTCTCTCACGAGTTTGTAATCCGCAAACTTTGATACCAAAACCGGTGGCACACGAACAATCAGATGGGTTCCTTGGTCATTGTGATCTTCACTCACGATGCTGCATCGTTCATGGGCGAGCGACACTAAATCCCCTCGCTGATAAGGAATAAGAACTTCAAGAATTGTCTCTGTGGCTGCCGCTGATTGGGCAATCCGTTGAATGAGGTTAGCTATCCCCTCTTCTGCTTTGGTGGAAGTGAGAAGTGCATGGGGATAGCGAATAGTGATACTCCCCTTCTCTTCTTCTGTTAGGAGATCCACTTTATTAAAGACCATAACCACGGGTATATGCTCGACGGATAACTGGAGAAAGATGTCTTCTACAGCTTGGATCTGCCCATCCCTATCGGGCGAGGATGCATCGATGACATGGAGAATGAGATCGGCGCCTCGGATTTCATCAAGGGTGGATTTAAAGGACTCTACTAAGGTAGTAGGTAGTTTTTGAATGAATCCCACGGTATCTGTGAGGGTTACTTCTCGACCTTCGGGAAGGGTTAACCGCCGCGTTGTGGAATCGAGGGTAGCAAACAGTTTGTCGTAGCTCAAAACCTCAGCATCGGTAAGGGCATTAAGAAGGCTCGACTTTCCTGCGTTGGTATAGCCCGCTAGGGCGACTTTGAAGATGCCACTGTTATAGCGAGTGTTGCGTTGGGTGGTACGTACGTCGGACAGATGAGCAAGTTCACGCTTGATGGATGTAATGCGTTTGCGCACCATGCGGCGGTCGACTTCCAGCTGACTTTCGCCCTCGCCAAAACGCGAGCCAACGCCACCACCCATGCGGTTGCTTGCCAGGTGAGCCCACATGCCTCGTAAGCGGGGTAAGAGATACTGATTTTGAGCCAGTCTCACTTGCAGACGGCCCTCTTTACTGGTGGCATGGAGGGCGAAGATGTCCAAGATAAGGGCTGTTCGATCGATGACCTTTACGTCACGTCCAACTATTTTCTCCAGGTTTGTTTGTTGGGAAGGAGTGAGTTCGTCGTCAAAGATAACAACGTTGGCTTGATTCTCCAGAGCAAGTTGTGCAATTTCTTCCGCTTTGCCGCTGCCCACGAAGGTGCGGGGGTTGATGGTATCCAAACGCTGGGTGGTGGCCGCAACGCTATCGACCCCTGCGGTATCCGCCAGGCGTTCCAGCTCTTCTAAGGAGGCCTCAATAGACCATGGCATACCCGGTCGGTCTACGCCCACTAAAATAGCTCGTTCGCGACATTCTTCCGGTGTGGTCTTGGGTCCTTTAATGGAGATATCATCACTAAAACTCATGAAGATCCTTACTGGTGTTTAGAGCGCTACCACGCCTATAAACGATTGCGTAGCGGGGCCGGTCATGGCAATAGAGTTATCGTCACGCCATTCGATAAGCAGGTCGCCCCCGCGTAAGTGAACGGTATTCTTGCAGGATGAGCGCTGATTCAATACTGCAGCAACTAATGTCGCACAGGTTCCTGTACCACAGGCAAGGGTTTCTCCGCAGCCCCGCTCATAGACGCGCATGGATAAAGTGCCGTCAGGGTTTTCTACAACAAACTCCACATTGGTTTTCTCAGGGAACACCTCATGGCTCTCAAAATAAGCCCCTACCCTATTGATATCCAAATTTGCAAGGGAGTGTTCGGGGGCTAAAAAGAGCTCATCGGGAAGGGTTTCAAGGTGATTAAGGAGGCAAACGGCGTGGGGGTTGCCCATTGATACCAGCGTAAATTCAAAAGTTCCCCAAGGGGAAGTGAGAGGTGCTCTGCAAACGTAGGCTTCGCCCTGGGGTGTATGAGCATTACTGCTCAAGGTGGTTGGGATTGCACCTGGCTCTAGAATGGGGGCTCCCATATTGACGGTTGCTTCCGTCATACATCCTTGCTGATCTACGGTGCATGTAATGGGTTTTGGGCCGGCAAGGGTATCAACGATAAACCGAGCCTGTCCCGCATCGATAGTGGCATAGCCTCGATCGACCAAATACTTTGCGGTACAGCGAACGCCATTGCCACACATTTGCGCTAAGGTGCCATCGGCGTTTATGTAGTGCATATAGCCGAGACTTCCTTCGTTGACGGGAGGTTTTACTACAATCACGCCATCAGCACCAATACCAAAGTGGCGATCGCAAAGGGACTGGGCTGTCTCCGGAGAAATGTCCAGTGAGGTGCTCAGACCATCAAAGAAAATAAAGTCATTACCGAGACCGTGCAGCTTAGCGAATTCCATGGTTCCCCACTAACGTATTTGAGTTAATACATCCGAAGCAATGCGTTGAGTGTTGCTGTCGTTAGCATCAATCCACGTTATACGCTTATCGGCATTGAACCAACTCCGCTGTCGCTTAGCGTAGCGATGGGTTGATATCTTGATAGACTCAATAGCCTCTTCAAGCGTACAAGAGCCCTCAAGGGCAGCAACAATCTCTTTGTATCCTATCGCCTGAGACGCCGTAAGAGCGGTTCTGAAACCTTGGTTTAACAAACACTGGACTTCTTCCACCAGACCTTCTTGAACCATGGCGTCGATACGATCATCAATGCGTTGATTGAGAATATCTCGCTCCACCGCTAGACCAAAGAAGCGGGCAGGGATGGCTTGGGGAAGGGAATCCAGGGCTTCTTTGCGCTGTGCGTAACTATCGCCTTCAGATACAAGCTCGAGGGCGCGGATGACGCGCTTGAGATTGTGCGGATGGATAAGAGCTGCACTTTGGGGATCTTGGGCATGTAACTCGTCCCAGACGGCTTGGTCTCCCTTATGCTCGGCAAGATTCTGATAGTAGGTACGAACCGGATTGTCTACTTGCTCCCCTGCAGCAAACTGATAATCATCAATAGCAGCGCGAACATAAAAACCGGTTCCTCCCGCAAGGATTGGTTGGTTTGAGCGCGCCCAAATGGATTCAAAGCATTCGCGGGCATAGGTTTGAAATAGTGCCGCGGAATAGGGTTCTCCCGGATCTAGAATATCAATGCCCCAATGGGGCACTTCTTGTTCAGGAGCGGTAACTTTACCTGTGCCGATGTCCATATCCCGATAGATCTGCATAGAGTCGGCACTTACAATTTCGCCGGAACAGGCCTTAGCAACTTCTTGGGCAACAGAACTCTTGCCCGATGCAGTGGGACCAACAATGACAATGACAGGGGGGCGTTCCATTACTCCACTACCCTACCGCTCAAATACCAGGTACGGGCCTCTTCGATGGAGACCGGAACAATCGTACCTAATAGTTGATCGACAGATCGATGGGCGGGAATCGGGAAATGCACCGTTTGGTTTTTAGGGCTCTTCCCCGTAAGAATGTCTTTGTTCTTTTTTGAGGTACCTTCTACTAACACAGGAACGCAGCTATGGAGGTCTTTCTGGTTCTCTTCGTACGCATGACGTTCTACGACTTTTAAGAGACGATCAAAGCGGTCCTGAATTACTTCCCGGGGTGTCGGATCATCAATGGCAGCAGCCGGTGTGCCTTCTCGTTTCGAGTAAATGAAAGTGAATACTTGGTGATAGCCTACTTCATCCACCAGGGATAAGGTCTCGAGGAAATCCTCTTCGGTTTCGCCCGGGAACCCTACAATGATGTCTGTAGATAAAGCGATGTCTGGGCATGCTTCGCGCAGAGCGCGTACAAGCTCAAGGTAATGCTCCCGCGTGTAGCGACGATTCATTGCTTTCAGAATAGTGTTAGAGCCGGACTGGGCAGGCAAATGGAGAGCCGGCATAAGGTTTGGAAGTGTGGCGAAGCGCTCTATGACTTCCTGGGTTAAATCCTTGGGATGACTGGTGGCAAAACGTAGTCGAGGAATGCCGGTGGCCGCCACGGCATCAAGGATCTCTGCAAACTGTGGGGACCCGTACAGATCTCGCCCGTAGGAGTTAACGTTCTGGCCCAAAAGCGTAATCTCTTGTACGCCATCAGCTACATAGCCTTCAGATTCAGCCACAATATCTTCCATTGGTCGTGAAGTTTCTCGACCTCGGACATAGGGCACAATGCAATAGGAGCAGAAGTTATCGCACCCGATAGTAATGGGTAGCCAGGCAGCCCATTGGTGCTCTCGAACGCTTGGTAACGCGCTTGAGAAGCCTTCTCCTTTAGCCTCAATGTCTACGGCGGTAGTCTTTGTCAGTGCTTCCTCAATTAAAGATGGCAGAGAGGCAATAGAGCGTGTACCAAAGACGATATCGACATTGGGTAGCGTCTCCATAAGGCCTTCGCCATCCCGCTGCCCAATGCAGCCTCCTACAGCAATGAGGCGTCGTCCAAGGGTTGAATTGGGGCGGAGGGCTAAGTTGCGCAATGACGATACTTGTCCATAGAGACGCTCATCAGCAGCCTCTCGGACGCAACAGGTAAGAAAGATTACCAAATCCGCTTCCTCGGGGGCGGCAACCGCAGAAGCTCCTAGGGCTTCAAGCATGCCATCAACACGCTCCGAATCATGCTTATTCATTTGGCAACCAAAGGTGTGGAGACAAAAACGTAAGCCGTTTAATGCTGGCATGCAGATCCCTTCAGACCGCAGAAACTATAAGGTCAGATCAGAAATGGGCTCAGAAAATGCAGCGGCGCGATCTTGGCGCGGCTCTACTGCAAAGCGTATAGCGGTACGATATTCCCCGTCGATCACAATGTCGGCAAATGAGGGAATACACATGACTTCAATACCAATGGGTGATAAGAAGCCGCGCGATATAGCGATGGCTTTTACTGCTTGATTAACGGCACCGGCACCTACCGCTTGAATTTCCACGGGGGCACCGTCTTTAATAAGACCCGCAATAGCTCCTGCAACTGAAGCAGGCGATGACTTTGAGGATACTTTAAGACAGCCGATATCTGGCATTTGCTCGGTGGTCACGATACTTCCTTGTCTTTACTGCAATTAAAGAGAATTTAGTAGTGTGTTTGGTACATTCAATAGCTTATTTCGCTGGATAATTTTACCCAGCCGGTGAACCTGGCGCAAGTTGAGGAAGACCTATCATGGAATCTCTTGGGTGGGAACGGTGATGATAAGTGCATCAGCCGTAGTTTTTATTTCGACTTCCACATCTGGATCGAGGAAATAGCGAGAAGCATAGGAAGAGAAAAGGCGCTGGATGTCTCGTGAGAGTTCGTCTTTGTCGTTTTCTGAAAGATGGATGCGTCTATGGTTTCCAGGTTTTACGGACCGAGCCTTCTTCTTTGCTGTTGTGGCCTTGAACCCTTCCGTACGCAAGCGTTCAAGTAAGGGATCCAGTGGTTTTATTTCCTTATTAAGAATACGTCGTGCGCTACGATCGGAAAGCTCAAGACCAAGCTTGTGGGCTTCATTGGCAAGGTCTTCTGGGGTGGCAGCCAGGGCCAAGCGTTTGATAAGCGGCACCGTGCTTGAGTCTTCGGTAAAAGCACGAAGCGCAGCGGAAGTAGTGGCTAAAGCATAGTGGTACAGCGTGGCAGCAATTTCTACCATGGAACCGCAATAAAGCGTGCAAAGGTTGCGTTCTTCAAGGGAAAACTCCGCAGCGGTTCGGATAATGTTTTTCGGGCCGCGCATAGCAAAGGCCCCGGATTCCTGTTCTTCAAATACCGGAAAGGTAGATTGATCTGTCTTTTCAGGCAGCTTCGAGAGCTCGGTAGTAACTCCAATGGAAGTTCCCATAGCAGGAGCAGAGGTAATGATGGCGGCTTCTTTGCTATTCACAGAAATGGAATAGAGCGCCATACCGCGGCCATGCATGCCCCATTTGTCTTGGTGGGCAGTATCTAGCTTGGAGGTTACGCGGGGCTCGAAAATATGCTGGTGATGCTCCGGCTCAATGCCTCCCCCATCATCGATGCACACCATACGACGCTCATCTTCATCTTTCTGTAGTGCAAGGAAGATGGTATGGGCTCCGGCGTCACGACTGTTTCTGAGAAGCTCGATGACGATGTCCTCAGAGGAGCGAATGTCTTGAGCTGCTTGACGGCGCTCTGCCTCTGAGCTGCGTAAACGGACGAAGCCGTCCCCGAGATCTGTTTCTACTCGGAGACGGCTTTCTTTTCCAATGGATTCAAGAAACTCCGTAAGGGTTTCTTTGGACTCTGCGCTACTTGGCGTAGTCAACAGCACGGCTCTCTCGGATAACGACGACTTTGATCTGTCCCGGATACTGCATTTCAGTTTCAATCTGATGGGCAATTTCGTGAGACAAAACGATAGAGGAAGCTTCGTCGACAATCTCAGGCTTTACCATGACGCGCACTTCACGACCTGCTTGAATGGCAAAAGTAC
This sequence comes from uncultured Parvibacter sp., assembly GCA_910587945.1. Classification (GTDB taxonomy): domain Bacteria; phylum Actinomycetota; class Coriobacteriia; order Coriobacteriales; family Eggerthellaceae; genus CAJUNI01. The sequence continues at coordinate 8,699 of CAJUNI010000013.1, read as the reverse complement.
GTTCAACACCTTCGTGAGAATTAGCGATCTCTTCAAGCTTCTCAAGTCGTTTGATGTACGCGTCCATAGACTCTTTACGTGCACCGGGGCGAGCGGCAGAAATAGCGTCGGCTGCTTGCACAAGCACATCCAGAACCGTATTAGGCTCAACATCTGCGTGATGGGCTTCAATAGCGTGAACGATTTCAGGACGCTCGCCATAGCGACGGGCCAGGTCTGCGCCAATAACAGCGTGGCTTCCTTCAACCTCATGATCCACTGCTTTACCCAGGTCGTGAAGAAGACCGGCTCGCTTGGCCGGAACAGGATCAAGCCCTAATTCGGCGGCCATAACGCTGGCAAGATAAGACACCTCTAATGAGTGATTGAGTACGTTTTGACCGTAAGAGGTACGATAGCGAAGGCGACCCAGCGTACGCACAATCTCGGGGTCAAGATCATGGATGCCCGTATCGAAAGCAGCTTGTTCACCAGCTTCTTGGATTTGCTGGCCTACATAGGCTACGGCCTTTTCATACATTTCCTCGATGCGGGCCGGATGAATACGGCCATCTGCAATGAGGTTTTCCATGGTCACGCGACCAATTTCGCGGCGCACGGGGTCAAAGCAGGAAATGGTCACGCACTCAGGCGTGTCGTCAATAATAAGACTGGTTCCGGTGAGCGACTCAAAGGAGCGAATATTACGGCCTTCGCGTCCGATAATGCGACCTTTGAGATCGTCAGAAGGAATATGGATAGTGCTCACCGTATTCTCTGCAGAATGATCTGCTGCTACACGCTGAATAGCAAGGCTCAAGATTGAGCGCGCACGCTTATCAGCTTCTGCTTTTGCGCGGCTTTCAGAGTTGCGAATGATGGCGGCGGATTCGCGAGTTACCTCATCACGAATGGTGTCGAGGAGCTCCTCTTTCGCCTCTTGGGGTGACATGCCCGCAACTGCTTCAAGACGCCGTCCGATCTCAACTTCTGCGGACTCAAGATCTCGCTCGCGGCGATCAATTTGTCCTTGGAGTGAAGAGATTTGATGTTCGCGGGCATCCAAGGACTCACTGCGACGGTCAAGAGATTCTTCGCGTTGGGTGATGCGGTTTTCTGCATTTCTGACTTCGCGGAGACGCTCTTTGCTTTCCTCTTCCACTTCCTGGCGGAATTTCAAAGCTTCATCTTTACCTTGAAGTTCGGCTTCGCGACGTGCGGTTTCAGCCTGCTTTTTGGCATCTTCAACAATGGATGCAGCGTTTTCAACTGCTTTCTTTGTTGATGAGTTAGCAAGAAAACGAACGACAACGAACCCAAGGATGGCACCAACCAGAAGGCCCAAAATAAGCCAAACAATTTCCGGCATGACTCCCCTTTCCTCGGCTCTTAAGAGTTTTCTTTATAGAAAAAATGCCGGCTTATGCCGGCAATGAGCAATCAAAGAGTCTACGGGTGCGTAGGATACTCTCCTCATATTTATGTTCTATATCAGAACTCATAGGAGTTCGAATGCTCATAGCTTTTCTATTATACCTTAAAGCAATGAAGATGGGCTAATGAGCGCTACGGACGGGAGAATTGCTCCTTGCTCCACTGCCCTGCTGCTTGAGAGGCAATAGATACGGAATATCCACTATTGATTAACTTGCGAAATGCGCCATCTCTCAGGTTTTTAGAATGAGGAGGATGAAGCTGTAAAAATTCCAGCGCTTGATCGAGTTCCCCATCTTCTCCAAGGCTCAGGAATTCTAGATAGGCATCAAGCTCGAAAGGATCAATGTCAAGTTCTTCAATTTCAAGCAAGACGGGGCGTAATCCTTTATGGGAAGCGATGCGAGAACGAATAAGTGCTTCGGCGTAGCGGCGGTTACTTACGAGGCCAATAGCCTCTGCATGCTCGATGGCCTCATAAATAACCGGTTCGGGAAAGTCGCGTTCTTGGAGCTTTTGTTTGAGCTTTGCCGTGGAAACCTCTCGCATACTTACAAACTTGAGGATTTTCTTAAGCGCTGCATCTACCGTAAGAGACTCGTTGTCAGGGTTTCTCGTTTGAGTATCCTCACTGCTTTCGCATACCGATATCTCGTCCTGCTGATTAGGATCTTCAAGAGTAGAAGTTAGATCACGCTGGCTAGCGTCAGTGGAGCTACGAGATTCGATGCTCGCAATGGCACTCCGTAGGTTTGCGATAGTGGTATTGTGGGAGGTTTCCATGAAAATCAGCCTAATGAGGAGATGAGCTATTTCTTCTTGCCAGATTTGGGCACCGCATGAACCGCATCAGCTTGTTCTTGATTTGGCTCAATTACGGGAATCTCATAGGCTTCACGAACTTTGAGCTCTAACTCATCACGAAGCTCAGGATTGGCCTTCAGAGTAGCTTTTGCCGCTTCTCTGCCTTGGCCTAAGCGCTCTTCACCATAGGTATACCAAGCACCGCTTTTCTTAGCGACCCCACATTCAACAGCCATATCTAAGACACAGCCTTCTTTGGAAATACCCTCGCCATACATAAGATCGAACTCAGCCTGACGGAAGGGAGGAGCTACCTTGTTCTTAACAACCTTGGCACGTACATGATTTCCGACCACTTCACCGTTGAGCTTAATGGACTCGACGCGGCGAATATCGATGCGTACGCTCGAGAAGAATTTAAGGGCACGGCCGCCGGTAGTCGTTTCCGGATTGCCGAACATAACACCAATTTTCTCGCGAAGTTGGTTGATGAAGATGCAGGTCGTATTTGATTTGGATAAGGAGCCCGTGAGCTTACGGAGAGCTTGAGACATTAAGCGCGCCTGTAAGCCTACGGATGCTTCGCCCATTTCGCCTTCGATTTCTGCGCGGGGAACCAAGGCGGCAACAGAGTCGATTACAACGCAGTCGATGGCTCCCGAGCGTACGAGCATGTCGCAAATTTCTAGGG
>CAJUNI010000013.1:0-5761 GCA_910587945.1 uncultured Parvibacter sp. | reverse complement strand
TCAGTACTTCGTCGATATCGACACCAATGCGGGCGGCATATACCGGATCAAGGGCATGTTCGGCATCAATAAAAGCAACGACGCCACCCATGGCTTGGGCTTCTGCAAGAATTTGCAACGACAAGGTAGTTTTACCACTGGATTCAGGACCGTAGATTTCAACAATACGCCCGCGAGGAACACCTCCGATGCCGAGGGCTGCATCGAGCGGAAGAGCGCCGGTTGGGATAACCCCAATGTTCAAATTAGCGCCACCCTCCCCTAACTTCATAATGGAGCCGGATCCGAATTTTTGTTCAATTTGATCCGTAGTAATTTTTAATAGCTTCGATTTATCTTCGTTCACAACGGCTCCTTTTTGAGGTTCGGTAGACTCGGTCATTTTTCATCTCCTTGTATTTTACGAACAAACGTTTGCTAGTCAAGAAGAAATAGAATTCTTCTGACAAAGGAGAAGGTAAAAAGGAAAAAGGTTGATTTGATCCAAGAGTATGCCTGAGCAACTCGGACTTATTACTCTATTATGTTGTGGTTAAGGTGCCCGAAGAGCAAAGAGAAGCGGCGCCAATTGCCCGATCACACCTTCAAGGGTCTTCTCTTGTGGTAAAACACTGGAACCGATATCCCTAGGCCGGGAATCTCAGGAGAAGAAAAGAACGGCTTAGTTGCTGCTTGACAGGAAACGTAGCACTGATGGATTGCTGCTGAGGCAAAGATCAGGATTTCGAGGGATGCATAGGTATTCTCCAACTTCGCGTACTAGGGAGAGTAGATCTCTCGAAGCGTCACTCTCTCGCAGGAGGGTCGCAGCGTTTACTCGGCAGTTTCAAGCATAGCCTGATACAGCAGTTGAAGTCCCTCATGGGTTGTTTGAGCGCGTACCGAGGCGCGATCCCCTTCAAAGTGGAAGCACTGGGCTGAAGTTGATTGCGGAGTATGTACCGCTATCCAGACGGTCCCTACCGGTTTGTTGGGCTCAGCGCCGCCCGGTCCTGCAATACCGGTTACTGCCACGGCGAAATCAGCATTCAAAGACTGCTGGGCGCCTTGAGCCATGGTCTTGGCCGTAGCCTCACTGACCGCGCCATCGTTTGCGAGCACAGAGTCAGGAACATCAAGGAGATGATGTTTCACCTGGTTGGTATAGGAGATGATGCCTCCCTGCACCACGGAAGAACTACCCGGTATCGCCGTGAGTGTTTCCCCTATCATGCCCCCAGTTAAGCTTTCGGCGGTAGCTACGGTGAGGTGTTGAGATGTTCCCAAGGAAACAATAGCCTGGGCCAACTCCAGGGCGTCTGGTTGCTCATTTGCTATGGCGGACAAGGCAGCCAGAGTATCGTCTGCGGGAGGCAATTCTTCCTCGGTACCCTCTTCTAGCTTCTGGAGCTTTGCGACGCGCTGCTTCTTGGAAGAGCGCTTAGCGCTCCGCGAAAAACCAATAAGATGGCGGGCTTTCGCTAAGTAATCCATCATTGAGGCAATGGTTAGAATCAATGCCACAATCATGACGGCCCAGGAAAGAAGATAGAAGGGGTTATGAGGAGGGTCTACAGGGATGTAGAACACATCTTTGATGATGAATAAGATGATGGCAAGAATCTGAAAAACAGTTTTTGCCTTGCCTACCCAACTCGCTGCAATGACCTCTCCTTGAGTTGCAGCAATCATGCGCACGCCCGACACAATGAATTCCCGGGTAAGAATGATGAGAACGGGCCAGGAAGGTAAAACTTGAAGCTCGACAAGGCATAATAGCGCTGCAGCGACGAGGATTTTGTCAGCTAAGGGATCCATGAATTTGCCGAAATCAGTAACTTCGTTACGACTTCGTGCGAGATAGCCATCAATCCAGTCGGTGCAAGAAATCACAATGAACACACCAGCAGCCACGAGACTTTTCATGGCATCGGTGAATCCTTCAAGACCTAGCCAAGAAGGCCATGGGCTCAGGATGGCGGCGACAAATACGGGCACCAGACAAATGCGAATAATGGTGATCACATTGGCGGGAGTCCATAGCATTTGGGCTTGTTGGGAAGCGTTGCTCACGCCTGCACTTCTCCTTCAAGGTCATAGAACAAAGAGTCAACAATAGTTACCGGAACGATAGAGCCAATGGAGCCTTGGTCAACATAGATAACCCCATCCACCTCCGGAGCTTGAAAAACAGCACGACCAAATAGTTGCCCATCGTCTTCGGCGCCTTCTATAAGGACTTGGGTGGAACTATCAACACGTTCGGCCACCCGAGAAACGCAAAGCGCATCAGCGAGATCTCGTAGTTGCTGAGCGCGTTCCTGCTTGGTTTCTTCATCAAGCTGATCGGGAAGATCGAAAGCAGGCGTATTTTCTTCTCGCGAATAAGCAAACACCCCTACATAATGCAACGGTGATTCCTCGAGGAAATCGCATAGTTCCTGGAAGTCTTCTTCGGTTTCGCCGGGAAAGCCAGCAATGAATGTCGTGCGCAGTGTGATATCAGGAATGCGGGTTTGAATACGCTCGAAGAGTTTCTTGAAATCATCGGCGCTTCCCCGTCGGTGCATGGCTCGCAAAAGCGAGGGAACCACATGTTGAAGTGGGATATCGAGGTAGTTACAGATGTTCTCATGGGATGCCATGACCTCAAGAAGCTCATCGGTAACTCCTTCTGGCTGAAGGTAGAGAATTCGAAACCAGGTTTCGGGGAAGTGCGCGGCAATGGTGTCAAGGAGTTCTGCCAACGATGAAGTGGGCGTGAAATCTTGCCCCCAACGACCCGTATCTTGAGCGATGAGGCATATTTCTTGAGCACCCTGAGATACTTGCTGATCAATATCGGCAAGTATGGATTCCAAAGTGAAGCTATGATAGGCACCGCGAATATCAGGGATCGTGCAGTAGGAGCAGCGGCGATCACAACCATCAGAGATCTTTACATAGGCGCTCGGTAACGAACGATGGATGCCGCTCTCCCCTAATTTCTGATCACTGGAAATAGCCGCAAGAGCACCTGCAGCTGAGAGGTCATCCGAAGACTCAGTCTTTGGGACAATATCGGGGTTGTGATGAGCCACCAACTGCCAAGCAATGGAGGCAATATCATCCTCTTTTGAGCAAGGCACGAACGCGTTAGCCTCAGTTAATTCAAGTTCTAGGTCTTCGCCATAGCGTGCTGGCATACACCCGGCCACAATCAGGGGTACAGAGCCAGCTTCCACGGATGGAAGGCCTGCTAAATCGAAAATAGCCTCTAAGCTTTCTTCGGTAGCTGACTGGATAAATGAGCAGGTATTGACGATGATTACAGAAGCTTGCTCGGGATCTTCTGTTTCAGAAAAACCCGATTGCAAAAGCTTAGTAACCATCGCCGCAGAATCCACTTCATTCTTGGCGCAACCAAGGGTGAGAAGAAAAAATGATGGGATAGTCATAGGGCCCTTAGCGGTAGTTGACGTATTGGAGCGGTTGTCCGTAGTCTTTGGATTTTAGGAAGGCGATGACATCTTGGAGGGTGTCACGAGATGCAGAAGACACGCGCAACTTATCCCCTTCAATTTGAACTTTGCACTTGAATTTCTCAGCCTTGATATCTTTGCTGATTTTTGAAGCGGTGTCTTTGTCGATTCCGTCCACAATGGTGGCATGACGGCGAACACTCTGTCCGGTAGCAGCCTGGGGATCTCCCCATACCACCGCACCAAGGTCGATACCACGCTTAATAAGTTTACTTCCGATAACGTCAATAACCTGCTTCGCAACAAAGTCAGAAGGAGCCACAATGGTCATGGTCTTCTTTGCTTTGTCCAAGCTAATCTCTGCGCCTGAATCCTTAAGGTCATAGCGCTGGGTTAGTTCCTTTTTAGCCTGCTGATAGGCATTATCTACTTCTTGCATATCGACGCTTGAGACTACGTCGAAGCTTGATTCTTTGGCCATGGCAAAATCCTTTCTACAAACTGCTAGGCAGCAGGGGTAGTCGTTCCATCTCCTTGGGCACCAGCGGTGGAACCATCACTGCTTTGAGTGGTGCTTCCATGCTCTTGTTGCCACGCGCGCAAGATAGAGGTGAAATCTACGGAATAGTTATAAATACCTGTTCCGCTATTGGTTTCTTGGGGCTCAACAGTAGCTCCATCGAGCATCAGGGTGACTGCTTCCGGGTTTGTGGTAGTAAAGCGAAGCGTCCCTGTCACATCATATTCTTTGGTGGCAGGACCGGTAACCGTTTCAGCCACATCAGGGTTAGCAGAGCCATCAAGATAAACCTCGATGTAGGCCTGCTCGCCATCCTTTACTGAGTAGGAGAAATGGGCCGATGTCGGAGGCAGTTGAGCTGCAGCATTTTGGGTTGCGTCAGCTCCGGTTGTGTCCGTCGGCTGAGTGGTCCCTGTGTTCGAAGAGCTAGTTGCATTACCTGAGGTATCGGTAAGACCAGTGATGGGAGTGGCCTGATCGTTAGGCTCAGCCATGGTGGCGCCGGTACGCGAGAAGAGCACGATGCACAAAATGATGAGAATAACCACCACTACAGCAGCGATGAGAATAGCGAGCGGCGGAACACCCGGCCTTGTCTTTGCTGGCGAAGCATAAAGGTTGGTATATTGCGTTCGAGGAACCGCTCGTCCCCGCGAGGGATGTACGGAATCTTGATTGCGACTACGGCTTCGTTGGGTTGACTCAGGATGACGAGATCGGGAAGAACTTTCCCCCATATCTGTGCCAGATGATGAACGACGACGGCTTTGGAATTGTTCCTCGTTGTTAGAGGAACGAACCTTCCCTACCTCATAGGCATAGGCCTGATCGTTATAGAGTTGCGAGATTTTTCGCGGGTCGAGACCCACAAGTCGAGCATAGGCAATAACCATATTCCGAGTGTAGCCACGCGGGGGCATGCGAGAGAAATCTCCCTCTTCAATGGCTCGCAAAATGTCTTGGCGAATACGAAGAGCGCGTGAAGCGTCTGCGAGACTCATCCCATTACGACGACGAGCCTCATTTAAGAGCTCTCCGAAGGGCTTTTGTCTAGCCATGGGGCCTCCTTCTTAGGGCCTTGCGAAATGCATAACGAACCTATTCGTCGTTTGCTTCGTATGCCTTTATGGTTTCAAGTTCCATCGCGTCCATTAATACTTCGCGGGGTTTACTACCATTAGCGGGTCCCACGACACCCTTTTCTTCTAATTGGTCCATTATACGGCCCGCGCGGGCATATCCGACTTTGAGACGGCGTTGTACATTAGAAGTGGAACCTAAACCGCTGGAAACTACGATATCAGCGGCCTCCCAGATTAAGGGGTCGTCATCCCCGGCACCGCCTCCGGAGCCATCCGGAGAAGAAGCGCCAAGGGTAATCACATTGGTTTGCAGAATTTCGGAATGATATTCCGGCTCTCCTTGCGCCTTCCAATGCTCCACCACACTATTGATTTCATCATCGGAGACAAAGGGGCCCTGAACACGAAGGGGTTTGGCGTATTCAGGCTTAGAGATAAGAAGGTCGCCTTGACCAATCAGGTTCTCCGCTCCCGTGGAGTCAAGGATTACGCGAGAGTCGATACCGGAGGCTACTGTTAGGCCAATACGGCAGGTGATGTTTGCCTTGATGAGGCCGGTGACGATATTGGTTGAAGGACGTTGGGTAGCAATGATGAGATGGATGCCGGCAGCACGAGCAAGCTGCGCAATTCGACTGATAGAGAACTCCACTTCCTTTCCCACATTCATCATGAGGTCAGCGAGCTCGTCAATGACGATGACAATATAGGGAAGTTTT
>CAJUNI010000012.1:38835-39664 GCA_910587945.1 uncultured Parvibacter sp. | reverse complement strand
CAGACCGGATTCCGGTCCAACTTTTTGTCCGCACCCCCCTACGGTCCCTGACTCAGTGTGAAGAGGCTGAAGAACCCGCAAAAGCAAAGACCCACAGAGACCTAGGGTTTCTGTGGGTCTTTTTGGATTACCTAGAATGAGTCAAAAAGGGCTACGGTCCCTGACTCAAGCAACAGGTTGGAAGCAAAGCTTGGAAGCGTCGATAACCGTTTTGTTATCCGGAGACGCCGACACTCGCGACTTTCTAAGATAGAAACCAGAATTGAGCGTTCGAGAGGCAACGGGACCTTACGGCTGCCGGTTGCCCGGGAGAGAGGATCTATCCTATGAAGTCTGTACCTTCGGTAAATGAAAAAGCGTTACGAGAGTCAAAGAAAGCGCATCCCAAGGACACGCTCGCCAACGATGAGCCGGTAGTGCTTGAATCCTCCGCCTCTGATCCTGAGTTTCCGGCGATGCAAGAGTTTGAGGTAGACACCGATGGCCCCCAAGGCTCGAAGAGAAAGCATCCGGGGCTGCTCTGGCTTATCATCGCAGTCGTAGCCGTAGTGGTGCTTTGCTTAGGCTTTGCTCTGGCGGGCGATTGGTTTACCCCCAACCAAGCGGAGCGCAACGCACAAACCGCCTTCGAAGAGGAAACGGTTCCCGAGGACTTAGGCTCAAACGAAACCCCGACCGCCGCGCGCTAAACCCTCTAAGGGTAGGGCTCTCCTGCTTAGCCTGCCTAGTGCTGCGCGCTAAGCCCAATGAAGGGGGCGCCTCCACCCTGCCTAAACGCCGCTCGCTCGGCGACGGGAGGGAGCCCCTACTATGCGCTCCATTCAAGATC
>CAJUNI010000012.1:30060-38825 GCA_910587945.1 uncultured Parvibacter sp. | reverse complement strand
CCCAACTCCTCTTCGCCTGCAACGGAGCCTAAGCGCCCCCTCCTCAAACTACTAAGGGCTTGCCGCTCTCCCCTGCTAGAAGGAGGTGAGCAGCAAGCCCTTTTACTATCGATACCTCAGAGGCTTCGCGCGAAGCCCCCTATCTTCCCTAGTTCGTCTTAAGCAGACGACGATCCTGAATCTCAAGGTACAAATCGCAGGCGCCATTAACAATCATGACGGCGCCCAGTACGTAGCAAAACATCACGGCAGTATCAAAAGGATTCACAATAATGAGAACGCCGCCAATCGCCACCAGAGCGCCCACCACAAGGCCACTCACCCAAACGTAGCCGCCGAGCTTCTTCAGCTCCAAGGAACGCACTGCGCTTACCACGCCACAGAGGGTTAAGACCACACCAATAATGAGAGTCGAGAAACTGGCTACGGCATGGGGAAAAATGAACACCACCAAGGCCAGCACCACCATAAAGACACCGCTGGTTAATACAGCGGCCGAATGATAGCTGTCGGAGCGTTCGCGGTTATAGCCAATCAATGAAACAGCCCCTGAGATGCCAAAAAATGCTCCCAGCAAATAGACCAAAGTGGTTATAGCTTTATCGGGAGCTAACACAATGAACAGACCTAATAGAACAAACACAATGCCCTGGGCAAGCATGTTAGAGCGGACGATGGTCAGAAATGAATTCACGATGCGCTCCTTCCCTCGATATTTAAAGAGCTCAATCCCCTGCCACCGCAGAGGATTTCCTTAGTTCTTTGCTTATCGTAAGGCTGCGTCCGAAAGAGCCCCGGCAGCACACCACACTGACAAAACGCCGTAATAGCCCAGACACCGAACGGGCAACCTCCCAGCAAACAAAAGCCCCCGGAAATTCCAGCAGAATATCTACTAGGACTCCCGAGGGCTTCCAGAGAATACCTTGGGCAATGCGGCGCCCTATGCTTCCGTAGACTCCGATTACTACCAGAGCACTACTTAGGCCTCAGCGCCAACCCGTCTCAGTACTTAGACGATGGTCTTACCAAACACCGCAGCCAGTTCACGCAGCTGTGCCACCAGCACCTCAAACTGAGCCGGGGTTAGTTGTTGCGGACCATCAGAGAGCGCTACGGGCGGATTGGGATGCACTTCAATCATGATCGAGTCAGCACCCGCTGCTACCGCTGCGTAGGCCAAAGACGGCACCAAATCCCGCTGACCCGCAGGATGAGAGACATCAATACACACCGGGAACAGGGACTGCTTATGAATCACCGGCACCGCCGCAATATCAAGGGTAAAACGAGTGGCAGTTTCAAAGGTGCGAATACCCCGCTCGCAAAGCACCACGTTCGTGTTACCTTCTGCCGTAATGTAGTCGGTGGCAGCAAGCCACTCAGCAATGGTGCCCGCAAAGCCACGCTTATAAAGCACCATCTGGTGACTGTCTGCCGTCACATGGCCAATCTTTTTCAACAGACTGAAGTTTTGGAAATTGCGCGCACCTACCTGCAGGCCATCCACATAATCGGCCACCATCTGGCAATGAGCCGAATCCATGACTTCGGTGAGCGTTTTCAGGCCGTAGGTTTCACCGGCACGCTTCATGATCTTGAGGGCTTCTTCACCTAAGCCTTGGAAGGAATGGGGGTTCGTACGCGGCTTAAAGGCACCGCCTCGAATCCAATGGAGACCAAGACCCTTAATACACTCAGCCACTTCATCAAATTGTTCTTGAGACTCAACAGAACACGGACCGGCATAGATGGTTATCTCATCGGTGCGCGTTCCGAGATCAGGAATAGGGGGAATATTCACTTCGCTCATACCGACGGTGTCTCCTTACTTACCTTGAGGATGGTTGCATAAATTTCACGGAGATACTCGTTGTAGAGCGGTCCTTCGTTAAGAGCTTCAATCTTTTCGAAAATCTCTTCCTCGCGCCGAGCATCATAGAGACCCATGCGAGCCCCCGGCTTCAAGCCGCGAATGACCAGAGAATGGCTGGCGCGTTTATTCAGAAGCGCCACGAGCTGACGATCGATTTCATCGATCTTCTCGCGATGCTTCTCGATTTCCGCCAGATTGCTGGTTTCGTCTGACATCGCAATTCCTTTCCTTCGCTAAAGCTTTAACGAGCCTGGCCTTCAAGCAGCCGCGCAATACCCGTGCCGCTGTTGGCCCTCGTGTGCGCATCATAATAGCAAAGGACGCAACCCTCATTTACAGCTTTCCCCTGCGTGGACTAGATTTAATGCTCTTGAAATCCTTCAGGCCAAAGAACTACGCCCGACAGGCCTCGGAGGCGGATTTAGGCGAAAAGCCCCAACGCCTTTGCACCAAAGTAAGCCAAGACCACCACGCCCACGATAATGCGGTACACACCAAAGGCGGTGAAGTCGTTCTTCTTGATATAGCCCATGAGGAACTTAATGGAAACGATGGAGACCACAAAGGCGGTAATAATACCCACGGCTAACACCGCAATTTCGGTACCCGTCATAGTAAGGCCACCCAAGAAGAACTTCACTGCCTTTAAGAGGCCCCAGCCAAACATAACGGGAATTGCCAAGAAGAAGGTAAACTCTGCAGCGGCCGTACGAGAACAACCACAGAGCATGCCACCAATAATGGTTGAGCCTGAGCGAGAGGTACCCGGAATAATGGCAAGCATCTGAAAGCAACCAATTTTGAGCGCCGTTTTCCAGTCAATTTCATCGACAGTGTGAACTTTAAACAGGGCTCGCTCGGCCTCATCGCCGTCATCTCCGGGGCCTACATAGACCGACTGCATGCGATCATCGGCTGAGGCATAGGCCGAGGCACTTCCCTTCAAAGCCGGCGAGGAAACTCGCGCATGACGGCCGCGCGGCTGGGCGGACACCACAGCCTGTTCCGCAAGAAGCGCCGCTTCACGCCGACGGTTATAACGTTCGAGCACAATAAAGATGATGCCATAGACAATCAGTGCCACCGCCACGGTCCAGGCGTTGTAGAAGTACTCATTAAAGAAATCATCCAGGGTAAAACCGATGATAGCAGCGGGGATACAGCCAATCACTACCATGCCCCACAACCGCCAGGTTTGCTTCTTTTCTCTCGAGGTTTTACGAGGGGAAAAGGGATTGAGCTTATGGAAGTACAAAATGAGCACCGCACAAATGGCGCCAATCTGAATGACCACCAAGAACAACTCGAGGAACTCAGGACTCACCGCCAGCTTAACGAACTCATCTACCAAAATCATATGGCCGGTAGATGAGATCGGGAGCCACTCCGTAATACCCTCAACCACACCAATAAAGAATGCTTTAAGAAGTTCGAGAATCATATCAACCCTGACATTATTCGACGATCTATTCAAAACCTGATGGCTTGCCCATCAAAACCGTCGGCTATCCTACCACGCCACTTCGCCTCTTAAAGAGGAACACCGAAAAAGCACGGGAACCGTTAAATCCTCCCCAGGGAATGCACATCAGGGCGCTAGTATCTGAGGTGGCGGCTCGAGACTGCCTAACGACCTCTGGGGAAAGGATTCACTAGTGCAATACCTCTACGACATGCATTGCCATCTTGATTTCTTAGAGGATCCGCACGCCCTCGCCGAGGCGGGTACCACCGCAGGCATTAGTGGGCTGTCTTGCACGGTCGAGCCCCAGCACTTTACCGCCGCAGCTCACGCCCTTGCCGGCACTTCGTTTAACTGCGGTCTGGGCCTTCATCCCTGGTATGTGGCCTCAGGCGACGACCTAGAGGCTCAGCTAGCCACCTTTCGCGCGCAACTCCCCGAAACGGGATTCATCGGCGAAATTGGGCTTGATTTATCCGTAGCTCATCAGGTGAATAGTGTGGATCAGCTCAAAGCCTTCAGAGCTATCGCCACCTTGCTTGCCGAACACCCAACACATGGGGGTTATACCCTTTCTATTCATGCGGTAAAGAGCGCGTTTCTGGTCTTGGACATTCTTGAAGAAGCCGCCCTCTTCGATCACAACGCCATCATTTTTCACTGGTTTTCCGGTACCTCCGAGGAACTCACTCGGGCCGAGCGCTTGGGGGCTTATTTCTCAGTGGGACCTCGAATGCTACAGAGTGGTCGTGGTCGCGCCTATGCCCGGGCGCTTCGCCCTGAGCGTCTGCTCTTAGAGACCGATCTTCCCCGAGAAGAACATGCTCCCCTCTCGGTAGAGGAGTGGCGCCAAGCCTTGGAAACCACCCAACAGGCCCTCATTGAGCTCAAGAAGAGTTCCGCTTTCCCTCACCCGGAAGAAGTGCTGCCATCGCGTATTCGAGACACCTCTCTAAAACTCCTCCATAGAGACCTTCCCCGTTAAAGGCTGGACTCTTCAACCATTTGTGCCGTTTGAGCGCTTCGACCCCCACGCCTCCCAAAGCCGTGAGAAAATAGGCTCCTACACCCGTTCAAAAGGAGTTGTCTCTCATGGAATCAAGAACCCCAATCACGGTCCGTTACGGCGAAACCGACATGATGGGAGTGGTCTATCACGCAAACTACCTGCTCTATTTCGAAGATGCCCGCATTGACTTCCTGGAAAAAGCCGGTTGCCCTTACCAAGTCATTGAAGACGCTGGGTATATGTCGCCTGTGCGCAACATCGATATCACCTATCACTCCCCCCTTCGCTATGGGGAAAAGGCTTTCGTAACCACGCGCATCGTCAAACACTCCCCCGTTAAAGTTACCTATGAGCAGCGGGTATTCCGCGATGGCATGGACCCGGAAACAGACACACCCTTGGTAGCGGCTCGCCTCACGTTTTGCACCGTCGACAGAACCGACTTCAAACCCATCAACCTCAAGCGAGCGCTTCCCGACCTCTATGCGCGCTATGAGGTCATAGCCGAGGGTTAGTCGATGATCGATGTCAACGATCCCCGGCTCAGGCTCTTTTCCACCTTCTGCGATCGTGAACTGAAGGATCCTCATCAGCTTGTGGGACTGGCCCGGGCTATCGACAGCTTTGAAGACACTACCCGCGATCCTGAGCGCTTCTCCCAAGGATTCTTCATTGCCGAATCCCAGAATGTGGCTGAGCGGGCCTTGGCAAGCGGCTGTATTCCCTTTGCCTTTCTCTGCGAAACACGCTGGTGGGAGCCCTCTTCCTCTTTACAGGAGGCGCTGAAAGCAGTCAATCCCGACCTCGTTAGCTTTCCCATTAACCACGATGACCTGCAGCCTCTCACCGGCCTCCAAGAAACCCGCGGTCCCCTGACTGCCTTTTTCCGCCCTGAGCTTCCTAGCGTCGATGACCTGCTCCACCACGCCCGGCGGCTTCTTATTCTCGAAGATGTAACGAACGGCACGAACGTGGGGGCTCTCTTTCGTTCCGCCGCCGCTTTAGGGGCCGACGGGGTTCTTCTCACCCCTCGCGCCTGCGATCCGTTGAGTCGTCGCGTAGCTCGCGTTTCTATGGGCAGCGTTTTTCAGATTCCCTGGGCGCGAATTCCTGCGCCTGAGGATCCCCGGAGCAACTGGCTTGCTGTCCTGCAAGACCAGCTGGACGCTGAGGCTATGACAACCTGTGCCCTAGCCCTGACTGACCAAAGTATCTCCATTGAAGACCCACGCCTCAAGGAGACCCCCAAGCTCGCCCTCATTGTGGGCACCGAAGGGACCGGCTTACAAAAGGAAACTATTCAAAACGCCCACTGGGTGGCAAAAATCCCCATGACCTCGGGTATCGATTCATTAAACGTAGCCACCGCGGGCGCCATCGCTCTCTGGGAAACCCGACTCCGAGCCCGTGCCTAGCCCTAGGAGCGGCGCTTTGCGGATCCGCTTTGTAGGGAGCGTCGCCCATGGCGCCCTTGGTTGGGAGCCGCTTCCTCTAACGAATCGCGGGAGTGTTCTTCTGTTTGCGGTGCCATGGTTTGCACTCGAGGAGGCCGGCGCGGCACAGTAATCGTAAAGATCGTGACGCCCCCTTCGCTCGTAGCCCCAATGGTACCGTGGTGAGCTTCTACAATTTCCCGGGCAATAGCTAGGCCCAATCCCGCCCCGCCCTTACTGGAAGACCGGGATCCATCAGCACGATAGAATTTCTCAAAAATAGAAGCTAAGTGCGTAGGGGATATTTCCTGACCTCGATTGCGCACGGTGATTTGCACCTGATTAGCCGTGGGCTTTGCTTGGATATCAATGGTGCTATGCTCTTCGGCATAGGCTACTCCGTTGCGCAAAACGTTGCCTAGGGCGCGGGCGAGCTTATCGGGATCCACAAAGAATTGAACCCCTTCGGGTGCCGAAATGCGCAACTGGATCGAGCGCGCTTGGATTTCGGGATAAAACGCTTCTGCCACCTGCTGACAAAAGAGACGTACATCCACGTTGCTGCGCTCAATAGGAATAGCTTGCAAGTTATAGCGCGTGATCTCGAAGAACTCATCTACAAGCCCCTCAAGACGCTCCGCTTTGCCGAGGGCTGTTTGTGCATAGGCTCGCTGGGTTGCGGGCGGGAGCTCTTGAGGGGAAGCAAGCAAATCCAAATAGCCCAGAACAGAGGTCAATGGCGTGCGAATATCATGGGCCAGGTAGGCTACCAACTCGTTTTTGCGCTGTTCAGCGGCGCGGGCAGCGCGCTCATCGGCTAAAGCCTCCGAACGAATAACCGCGAGTTCATTTTGGGCAATAGCTAAATCCGGCGGGAGCTTGATAGGGGCCGATCGATGGGCTAAGAGCTTTCCTACCGCACCAGATAACTCGTCGAAATAGCGCAGCGATTGATTGAGTGCTTGAGCCACAATAACCACCCAGCCTATCACCAACAACAAAACAAGCAGAGGAAGCTTTAACGAGCGAATGGTGTAGTAGGTAGATAAATCTCGCATGCGCCAGTAGCCATCGGGATTTAATACCGTTTGCCAATGAGGATTGGAAACGCTCGAACTCAACCCGAGAGCCTCCGCTTGTTGAGCTGCGGGCAACGAAAGCCACTGCTCATAGGCCTGAGTTTGGGACGTATGAAACGCCTCTTCACTCAACGCACTAAGTTCCTCTTGGCTCATTTCCTGGAACGCTGCATTCTTCACGATTTCCGACACCCGCGCATTTTGAATAGCTTCTGGGACTCCCAGACTAAGACCTGAAGTCTCCACCCCTTGCTGGAGCAGCGCCTCGGTGGCTACCTCAACGGCGCTCGCTTGGGACTGCCGATCCCCTAAGGAGCCCAATACTTCATTGAAGCGCTCTTGCCGTCGGGCATCATAGGCCGCCTTATCCCCCGCCGTACTCACCGCGATCGAGCTATTTTCATTCTCCACGGCATCGGTTTTTTGCACGATCTCATCGACGCTATCGTCATCCATCGTGTCATCTACCGTTCGGAACTGATCAAGAAGGAGACTCTGATCATCAAAAAGTCCCGTACCCGATGCTTCATCTTGGGTTAACGCACTCTGGGCAGATCCGGGTACGGCCGAAAACCCCCACTCGATCAGGTCGTTAGCAATCAGGGTAGTCAATTCCGTATCTTCCAGCCCCCGTCGGGCCATGATTTCATCGTATTGCTCAGACGAATCCAGGGTGCGCCAGGAACTGGTTTGGTCGGCCACAAAATCTGCCACCGAGCCCATTACCGTCAACTCAAGCAAAGCGCAAATAAGAGCGAAAGCGCCCGTAAAAAGGACCAAATTGCGAATGAGTCGGGTAAGCAGGTGACGCTTCAGAACCCGGGCCTGCTCCGATTTAAGCGCCATGATCGTTACTCGTAAAGCTGCGCAACTTGTAGCCCACACCCCAGGCTGTTTCTATGTAGGAGCGCGATGAATCGAGGGCACCAAGCTTTTGACGAAGATGACGAATGTGCACCATGATGGTATTGGCCGCCGCATCATCGTAGGGTTCTCCCCAGGCTCCCTCAAACAGGTCTTTGGCGGAAACCGGCGCATCCACGGACTGGGCCAGCAGCGTCAAAATAGAAAATTCTTTCGGGGTCAAGGTGAGGGGCTGCTCTAACAGCGTGGCCCGATGAGCGCGCGTGTCCACTTGGATAGCTCCCGCTGTTATTACCGTATCCGAGGGGCGCTTTTGCGTCCGCGAGGCCGAGCGAAGTCGAGCCTTCACCCGCGCCACTAATTCCCGCGGTCGAAAGGGCTTCGTGACGTAGTCTTCTGCCCCCAGCGCAAAGCCCACCACAAAGTCGGTTTCTTCATCTTTGGCCGATAAGAAAATGACCGGAGCATCGCTCATCGTGCGCATGGCCGAGCACAACTCAAAGCCATCCATACCCGGCATCATGATGTCGAAAATGCACAGATCAAAGGTTTCGGACTGAAGAAGATCCAAGGCCCGCAAACTGCTATAGCAGGGACGGACATCCATGCCCTCAGCGCTCAACAACGACGCCACCAGATCAGCGATCGCGTGTTCATCATCAACAACAAGTATGCGTGGCATTTTTTCCATAGGCTCATTGTAGGGGAATCGGAGACTTGAGAACACGAATCCAGTCTAACCAAGATGCCTTTTAAGAAAAAGTTAAGAGGCCTTAAGTAAATCCTCAGAGCTTGCTATGGGAACATTAACCCACCCTTTCCCTAGGCTAGTAAGGGTCCCTCTTAAGGGGCTTTTCCTAGCGTGAGCAGAAAGGGCGCCCTATGTATGAACCCAGCTACCCGAGCTATCAATCATTAAGTCGCCATAACTGGCAGCAGCAGCACGAGCCTCGGTATGCCTCTTTCGGCTCCCAAACACTAACCGGAGGAATCCTCCTCAAAACCCGCTTGCGCCTTCTCGGAGCGTTGGCGGCCCTCGGCC
>CAJUNI010000012.1:4565-30050 GCA_910587945.1 uncultured Parvibacter sp. | reverse complement strand
GTTGGGGTGCTTTTAGCTCTGGTGTTTTCGCTTACCCAGGGGTCTGGCTCACTGCCAACAACAAGCCTTTCATCTGCCCCCTTTTTAGCTTCCGCCCAAAACGCTACCCCTCTCAGCACCCCTCAAAGCCAGTGGCAAAAAGGTGTGGTTCCCCACCTCTATCAAACCGATGAAGCCTGGGCATCCTACTCCTATGCCGGAGGGACCATCGGTGATTCTGGCTGTGGTCCCACGTCTCTTGCAATGGTCTATGTTGCCCTCACCGGCAAAACGAATCACACTCCACAAACACTCTGTGCCTTTAGCGAGCAAAACGGCTATGTCGAAGAGGGACTTACCGCCTGGCGCTTAATGACCGATGGCGCAAGACAGTTAGGCATTCGCGGAGAAGTGATTCCGGCCGACGCCACCGTCATGGCCCGCGAAGTACGGGCCGGCCACCCTCTCATTCTATCTATGGGACCAGGAGACTTCACCACCACGGGTCACTTCATTGTGGTGACAGAGGTCACCGATTCGGGTAACTTCATCGTCAATGATCCCAATAGCGAAACCCTTTCTGCCCAATCCTGGAACCCCGAGCGTCTGCTTGCTCAGTGTCGCAATCTGTGGGCCTTTAGCTGCTAGACGGGTCAACCCAGCATGGCTCACAACCATGCAACACTCCCTTTACAACCGTAGTCAGAAGCCGGGTTTTACCAGCAACTTGCGCTAGGGTCATTAAAGCAAGATGCTCAGAGCTTTACAGCGTTACTCGCTCAGGAGTTATGATCGTTGCGTTCTTGGGAGTGCCTTATGAGCCTTATTGGAGCCTACGCTGTTCCTCATCCGCCCCTCATTGTGCCTGCGGTGGGAAAAGGGGAAGAACGCGCCATTGATACCACCATCCAAAACTTTACTGAGGTAGCAAAGCGGGTAGCGCAACACCAGCCCGACTTAATAATCATCACGTCGCCCCATGCGCCCCTCTATCGCGACGGCTTCTTCATTGCCGATGCTGCCCAAGAAGAAGGGTCCATGGCACGGTTTAATGCCCCCGAGGAGCGGTTAACCATCCAGGGAGATCCCGCCTTTGCCCATCATCTCGAAGAGCAGCTTCATCGCCACTCCATTGCTGTCACCCATCGAGACCCCGATCACACCATCGATCACGGCAGCTATGTCCCCCTGTATTTCCTTGCGCAAACCCTCGATCTTTCCACGGTGCCGGTCCTGCGCATTGGCCTCTCCGGACTCCCCGCTCAGGATCACCGTTTTCTGGGCCAGGCCATCGCTGAGGTAGCGCGTAGTACCGATCGTCGCGTGGTCCTCATTGCAAGCGGCGATTGGTCCCATAAACTCACTCCTGACGGCCCCTATGGGTTTGCTCCCGCCGGGCCCGTCTTTGACGACACCCTAGTGGATATTTTTTCTAAAGGATCTCTGAGCGAATTATTCACCATCGATGAAACCCTCTGCACGGAAGCCGCCGAATGCGGTCTCCGATCGTTTCAGATCATGGCTGGGGCCCTAGAGGAGAGTCCCTTCGAAGCGGAGCTTCTCAGCTATGAAGGACCCTTTGGAGTAGGCTATGGTATCGCTGCGTTCGAGGTAGAACCCCTCCCAGAAGACCCCATCTCTCAGCAGAGCACTCAAGAGTCCTGTGACCCTCTGGTAGCGCTTGCCCGCACAACGGTCGAAACCTATGTGCGCACCGGTGCAGTTGTAGATATCCCTACTCCACTGCCCTCCACTCTTGACACCGAACCCGCCGGGGTATTTGTAAGCCTGCATGAAAAAGGCGAGCTCCGAGGCTGTATTGGCACCATTAGCGCCCGTCGGGAAACCTTGAGCGAAGAAATAATCACTAATGCCATTTGCGCCTGTAGCCGGGATCCGCGGTTCCGTCCGGTTACTCCAGAGGAGCTTCCCTATCTTTCCTATTCCGTAGACGTGCTCGGCAAGCCCGAAGCCATCTTTTCCCTCGAGCAGCTTGATCCTAAACACTACGGCGTGATTGTGGAGCGCCACGGACGAAGCGGACTATTACTTCCCGATCTTGAGGGTGTGGATACGGTAGCAGATCAGTTAGCCATTGCCAAAGCAAAAGCAGGGATTCGTCCCGCAGAGGATGTGTCAGTTAAACGGTTTGAGGTGGTACGCCACACCAAAGGCGGAGAGGCAGCCTTTCGCGACTAGCAGCACCTAGGCTCCTAGGAAAGCAGCAATACCACCAAGATCACCACGAGTACCACAATCAGTGGAATAGTGATTTTGAAGAACAAGGGAATTTCCGAGAGGAATCCCCCGCCGGCACTATAGTCCTGGCGGCCACTAACCACGCCTCCAGAAAAGCCAACGCCCCCGGCGCCACGGCCATGGCCCGCCGTCTTCAGTCGTCCTGGCAAGCCGTGACTCGCTCCCGCATCAGGAACCGCATCAAAGCCTTGCCCTGCTCGGGAGTGCCACCGAGTGCGTGTCATAGAAGCATCGATAGCCGCACGCGGGCGGTCCCGTTCATCATTGGTTCGCGATGAAATCTCATGACTTTCGTTAAAGGTCCGGGAGTCAATGGAACCCCGGGCATCAATGACTTCCCGAGGACCCCCATAGCGTTTGGCTGCCGCATAAGGGTCGCGAGAAGCCCGCTCACGATCGTAGTGAGCGCGCGTGCGCTGAAGTTCGTCATAGCTTTCTTGGGAAGAGCGCGGATCTACTACCCGACGAGAGACACTCGGACGGGCCGAACCGCGTTGGCGCTCAGAAGAAGCACCGGGGCGTTCACGACGGCGATAGTCTTCGGGATAGGTTCCCATAGTAGGCAACTCCTTGGGGTATGAAATATGGGTGCATTTGAGTTCAGGAGTAACTTCCTTTGGGTGGCATTATGGCGCAATCTGACTTCCTTGCGGAAAATCTTAAGCAAAAAGTCATGGTTTTTATGATTTTGACCCATGGCTATCCTGCTATAGCTCGCATCAGTACCTTCGAGATGCGAAACGAGGGCTGTAAAGCTTCTGAGTAAAGCATTTCTATGGTACCTATTGAATATCAACAACATCGAGATACGGAATGAAGGCTGCGTAGCTTCTGAATGAAGTACCTCGATGTTGCCCATTAGATAACACACACCAGCAGCACAGAAACGCGAAATGAGGGCTGCGAAGATTCTGAATGCAGCGCCTCGATACTACATTCAGGATACGTACTCTTAAGAAAGAGCCGCTACCTTTTGCGCAATGGCGTCGGTGGAAGCTTGGATCTTCGCATCAATCCGGGCCTTTTCATCTCCCTGAGCCGGGGTGGGCTGATAATTATTCCGGCTCGACGTTGATGAGATCGAGTGGGCAATAAAGTCAACATCGTTGGTATATTCCACCTCATCCCCCACTACCGTAAAGGTCTGCTGGAACAACATGCAGTCTTTGTCCCGGGGGTTTGAGTTTCCTCCAAAGCAGAAATTGCCCAAGGAATAAACAATATAGCGGCCCTGATAGAGCTCCCAGCCTTGAATTACATGAGGATGAGAACCCACCACCAAATCAGCGCCCGCATCTATGGCAGCATGACCCAGCATAATTTGCGTGTCATTAGGTACTGTCTCGCGCTCAATACCCCAATGGATATAAACCAGCACCAAGGTAGCCCCATTGGCTTTCGCCTCTTGAATGCGCGCAACCATGTCGTCCTTCATCGCTTCATGCTCGGCCAATTCATAGGCTCCGATTAAGGCCACTTTCACCCCATTGACCTCTTGATAGGCAATGCGCTCATAACCAAAGGGTTCAACCCCTACCGCTTCAAGAGCCGCCAAGGTGTCGTTATAGCTTTGCTCGCCATAGTCTTTCGAATGGTTGTTAGCCATGGAGGCTGCTTCCACACTCGACGTGGAAAACACCTGGGCATATTCTGCCGGTCCCTTGAACGCGAAGGTTTTATCCGCCCGAGTGGTGGAGGTAGTAAGCGTACCTTCCATGTTGACAATGGTGAGGTCATCCGCGGCGAAGATAGGCGCCACATTGGCCAAGAAGTAGGACGGATCTTGCTGCTGGTCATACATAGCATTGAAGCTGGTAGAGCGATCAAAGGCTTCATCGGTGCCCAACGTACAGTCCCCCGCGAACGTAACAGTAAGCGACACCGGTTCGGGTTCGGGTTGCGCGACGTCAGTGGTTTCCAAATTAGTAGCAGCCGCACCCGAGCCAGAGGCGTTATCCGCAGGACCGGTTTTCGCATTGGCTACGGCCAGAATAATAACCACCAGCGCCACGATAATGGCAATTACCAAGACATAGACCCATCCGGCTTTCTTGGGAGGCTGGGCCGCACGCACCGGTTCATAGGAGCCCGGGCGACGCCCTCTAGCAGCACGCGAAGGAGGCCGATACTCCCCGTTGGTATGTCGAGCCATAACGCTTCCTTTCCTTGCTGCCATCGGTTTCATTATCTGGCATAAGCGTGGATTCCTTCGCTGTAATTTCCGCAAAACGGCGAAGGGAATTCTAATGTAGCGCAACATCTTCAGAACGCTCACGGCAATCTAACGGAGATGACGAGATTCTTCGCCTTCCCAAACACCCCTGAGACGTTCCCTTCTTGACGTCAACTAAGGATGCCGCCGAGGCGCACTATGGGCAATAAGGAAGTTGAGAGAGGCTGGATTCACCTTGTGATTTCAGAGGTTTGTACCTACTGCTACATCCCATTGGCAGCGGTTCAAACGTCTGGAAAGGAGCCAGCCATGAAGCGCGCATCGCTCGGAGCGATATTGGCCGCAGGCGCATTCGTATTAGGCGTTCCCACCGGTGCCGCCTTTGCAGCTCACCCCACAGCAGTTGATCCCGTCTTCACCGACCCGGTGCAAGAAGCCATTGCCACCACCGTCACCGCCCTATTTGACGAGGAACTAGACACCCTCGATGCCACCTTGGAGGACGTGCAATCAGCCCTTGCTGCCGAAGCCGAAGTAGCAGCCGCCGAGGCCGCCGCTCAGCCAAATAATGCTTCTGAAGCGAGTGCAGCAACGACAAGCGCCGCGCCAGCAGCGGACAGAGCAGAAGCTCCCGACCCCTCCTCTGATGAACCCAGCGCACCTGGACCTGCCGCTTCCACTATTTCTTTTGGAGGTACCACGCTCTCCTTTGTGGATGACTACGAAGCAGCCAGCGCCCCGTCGAGCGGTGCTGGTCTTTGGCTCGGCTCCGACAGCACCACCGACGGTAGTTGGGGCTATTTCATCGGCCACAACCCCGCCCCCTTCCACGGCGTCATGAACCTTGGCTCAGGAGATGCCGTCACGGTATGCGATCGCAATGGAGCCAGCCGCACCTACTATGTATGCGACAGCTTTACCGTACCGGACACCACCTGCTGGGAAGATATCGCCAGCCGGGTTTGCGGTCATGGTGAATCCGTAGCCCTTCAAACCTGCGTAGGCGATGGTGCGAGCTATCGCATTGTGGTTGCCGCTTAAAAGAAGGTAGCTTGCAACCAGGGACCGTATTCGCCGGTCCACATAGATTCCAGCTGGTTAAAGATAGCGGCCCAATCAACCCGTACCCCAAAGAGAATCTCAAGGTAGTGAAGATCGATGAGCTCATTGGAGGGTTGGCCCAAGAGGGTTTGAGCGAAGGTATAGGTGCAGGTGGGACAGTAAGTCACCAGATTACCCGCGCCAGTAGCCTGGGCCTCATCAAGGATGCGCTGAGCCCGCTGGCCACTGAGTGTAGGATCATAGGAGCTCACGGCACCCCCGGCCCCGCAGCAAAGTGTCTCTTTACCGTGGTGAGCCATCTCTCTCAAGTCACAATCAGGCAGAACGTCGGCAAGCAAGCGCCGCAGCGCTTGGCCGTGGCGCCCCTCTTCGCGATCATGACAGGAATCAAAGATGGTGACCGCAGTCAGCGGAAGCGGATTGAACCCGGTGGGCTCCTGGGCTGCAAGGCGGGCTCGTGTCACTTCTTCCATCAGTTCCGGCAACCCCACGATAGCGACCTTATCCCCAAAGCGGGCAGCCAGCTCTTCACCGCAGCCGGGACAGACCGTCAGGACTCGCTGAATTCCCGCAGCCTCGATTTGCGCTTCCAGCGATTGAGCGAAGGCTTCGGCGCGATCAAAGAGACCCGCACTCATCAAGGGACTGCCGCAACAATCCAGAGAAAGAGCCCACGAAATGGAGGCGTCGCTTAGCCATTGACCGACGCTGCGGACTAACTCTGGGAGATAGCTTGCCAAGGAACAGCCAGGAAAAAAGAGGGTGTCTGCCAAGCCAGGGCCGTGCTGGGCAGCCTCGGCTAAGCTGGTATATTCGGGGTAGCCGATACCATAGATAGCCCGATAGGCACTAAAGATATTCCACTCCTCATCCATCATCACCATCCGAGAATCTTGGGGTGGCATGAGGTTGGATTGACTGAACAACTCGCGCCATTCGCGCATAGCCGGAACCGACTGAAGCGATTCCGGACAATCAGCGGTGCAATAGCCACAGAAACAGCAGGTGCGAAGCGCGTGATAGAGCGCCGGGTCTTGGGCCATCAGCTCTGTAACCGCTGTCAGACGCTGATCTTCCGGCAAAGCTTCAAGAGATTGGAAGGCAGCCTCTACCTTGCCAATATCAAGGCCAGGCTGCGAGAGCACCTCACAACGGTGGGTGCAAAGGCCACAATGGGTACAACGGGCGGCAGCTTCTGCCGCATCATGACACCGCGGCGCCGAAATGCCTTCTGGATTCTGAGCAGATATGCCAACACCCCGCTCGCACGATCCCTCTGTAACCTGCCCCTGTTGTTGCACCATAGCTCGCCACTCCTTGGAATCTACCCTCTTCACTCCAGAGGTACTTTCTCCTCAAAGCTATGGTACCTGTTTTGGCCGCGCTTTTAACAGTTCCCAAGAACGACTCTCTCCAAATGGTTGGACGCTATCGACGCTAATTGTTGGAGCAGCGCAACGGATGTTGGGGGTCGATCTTGATAGTGATAACACGGGAAGAAGCGAGTGAGGTGTAAGGGAATAGACGGATCGAGCGAAGCAATCCAGCGAGCTTCTGCATCCATTGCGCGAGGGTCATCATTAAGTCCCGGCACGATAAGTGTTGTAAGCTCCACATGACAGCTCGGAAGGGCAGCTAAGGTAGCAATCGTGGCCTTCACCGGTTCAAGACGGCCCCCTAGTTCCCTATAGACCTCCGGGGTAAATCCCTTGAGGTCGATATTGGCGGCATCAATCAAAGGAGCCAGCTGACTAAAGGGCTATGGGTTAACGTAGCCATTGCTAACCAGCACATTCACCAGTCCCGCCGCGCGAGCTTCTCGGGCGCAATCGAGGACAAATTCTAAGCCCACCAAGGGTTCGTTGTAGGTGTAAGCAATACCGATATTTCCTTGAGGCTGCAAACGGAGAGCCTCAGCCACAAGCTCCGTACTGCTCATCGCGCGCCAGGGCACTTCCGTGCCCGAGCATTGGGCAATGGAGGCATTTTGGCAGAACGGACACCGTAAGTTACAACCATAGGAGCCCACCGAGAGGATGGAACTACCGGGACGAAAGTAGGCCAGCGGCTTCTTTTCAATGGGGTCGAGCGCTAGGGCCGTGAGGCGCCCATAATTTTCATCCACTACTCGACCTGCTTCATTACGTCGGGCTCTACACAATCCTAACGCCCCGGGTGCAAGCCGGCAGCTCTGAGGACAGAGCGTGCAAACCGCAGAAGAGGGGTCTTTGGCCGTCCGCTCCTGAGCCCTAGGGTTCGTGGGGTCGTCAGACAACAATTCCCATCGATTGTTCACCACTGACCTCCTTGCTCCTCACGCCCGATTGGCACCTTCTATAATCCAAGAACCTACCCGTTCGCTCTAAGGAGATTCTCAATGAAAAAAATTCTAGGCGCCGGCCTTGACTTTACCAACCTTGATTTTGAGCGCACGATGGTAGAAGAAGCCGGGATGATCTTTGAAGCATTCCCAGAACGCGATGCGGCGACCGTAGCTCGCAAGCTCCAAGGCGCCGACGGTGTTATTACTTCCTATGCCCAGTTTCCGGCCTCGGTATTCGAAGCTAACCCGCAACTTCTTGTGGTAAGCCGCACTGGTACCGGCGTGGACGGCATTGACCTCAAAGCCGCCACCCAAAACGGCACCGCTCTCTGTAATGTGCCCGACTATGGCACCGAAGTGGTATCAGACCACGCCATTGCCCTCACCTTAGGGCTGTTGCGTCGCTTAGCGGACGTGGATGCGGATATCCGCCAAGGAATCTGGGATTTCGCCCGTCATCGTCCCTTAGGGCAAATTCTGGGACGAAGCTTTGGGGTCGTCGGCCTCGGTGCTATTGGCTCTGCCGTGGCGCGCAAAGCGGCGGGTTTAGGCTTTCGTGTGCGGTGCTGGGATCGTAAACTCACCCCTTCTACCACCACGCCAGAAGGCTATGAGGTCTGCGAACTCGACGATCTTCTTGCCCAAAGTGACGTGGTCAGCTTCCATGTCGCCTTAACTCCCGACACCCATCATCTTCTCAATCAGGATCGCCTTAATCTCATGAAGGATGATGCACTGATTATCAATACTTCCCGGGGCGCCGTGATTGATACCACGGCTCTTGCTGCCACCTTACAAGCAGGCAAGCTCTGGGGTGCAGGCCTTGACGTCTTTGAGACCGAGCCTCTACCACCAGACTCGCCTCTCAGGTCCGCTCCGCGCACCCTCTTTTCTAGCCACGATGGCTATTGGTCCGAAGAGTCCGCTGTCATTTTGCGCACCCAAGCGGTCCAACAAGCTATTGATGTGGTTCAAGGACGCCAGGCGCCCCATACGCTCAACCCTGAAGCCTATGCCATTCGCGCCACACTCGGAAGCTCCTGAGCCTTCGAGAGCACCTTCCTAGGCACTAGTTATGGTGAAGCGGATCGTAGGTGTTCGGCGTCTCTAGGCCTTCATCCAGCTGGAACAGCTCTTGGACGTACTCACGATACCGGGCAATGTGGCGCTGGGTGCGCTCATCAAACATTTCCCGATACTCCCCCAACGCATCAGCTAAGGTGACATAGCTATCGAGCGTGGCATCGTCATCCACCACAGGAGCGAGTGCTTTTTCGAGCTGCTCAGGCAAGCCCTGTTCTTGCCGATAGTTATCCAATGCGGGGAAAATATCGTCTTGGAGTTTTTCCATCTTATCGATCACGTGCCGATGTTCATCACTAAGATTGCGAGCCATGAGTGCCTCCATTCAACGTAGCGTGTTAGGGGCAAATCTCCTGCTCAACTTACGCGAGTTCATTGCCCACACCCCCATCATAAGGAAGGCCCGAATGCAGCGGAGGCATTCGGGCCACTGGGCAATGAATCGTTTCCTGGCTGTGAGTTTCTCTTAGCTATTTCCTTAGTTTTCCGCAATCACCGCAGCAATAGCGTCATAGAGCTCATCGTATTCCTCTAAGGCTTCAATCTCAGGGTATTCTGACTTGATAGCATCAGTACTCCGGAAAAGGAAGCCCGCTTTAGAGTGGGTAATCATTCCTAGGTCATTATGGGAGTCCCCCGCGGCAATGGTTTCAAGACCGCAATCGTGGAGCGCATTCACGGTGGTAAGTTTTGTTTGGGGGCAGCGCATTGTAAATCCCGTGATGGTGCCCGCTTCATCAACCACGAGTTCATTGCAGAAGATGGTGGGATAGCCCAGCTTGCGCATCAAGGGCTCAGCAAATTGCGTAAAGGTATCAGAGACAATGATGACCTGGGTAAGGGCGCGAAGACGATCGAGGAATTCTTTAGCACCAGGCATCGGATCGATACGCTCGATGGTGTCTTGGATTTCTTTGAGGCCGAGGCCGTGATCCCGTAAGATCTGCAAGCGGTATTCCATCAGCTTGTCATAATCTGGTTCATCCCGCGTGGTGCGCTTCAACTCAGGAATGCCTGCCTCTTCTGCAAACGCTATCCAAATCTCAGGTACCAAAACCCCTTCTAAGTCGAGACAGGTGACAATCATGGGACTCCCTTTCTATGATTCACTACGCATTCTGAATGCTTGGGGGTCTCGCCATTCTCACCCCTTATGGGTAGTGTAGCGAGCCTTTCCTCGGTGCTTAAGAAGAGATAGCTACAACGGCGCATCATAGCCATTAAAGGAGGTCAGGAAGCTCCATTAAGGAAGAACCCTCTAAAGGATGATCCGATGCGACCACGAGCCAATTATCAGATTCTGGGAACAATTCCTCTACACAAGGCAAGGTCCACGCATAGCCAAAGACCCGCTGAGCTCGTTGAGCAAATTCCCATAGAAGCTGGTCATCTCCCGGCTCTAAGGACACATTGGCAAGATAGATTCCTTGGGGATTCAGGTGAGCAGCAATACGCTTCAACCCTTCTTCAGAGCGCAACGAGAAATCCGCCTGGGCACCAACGAACACATCATCAATAATCGCATCCCACCGCTCTTCGGTACCCTCTAAAAACCTACAAGCATCCTCTGAAACTACCTCCAAGCGTTCAGGATAGGCACGCTCGTCTTGGCGCAAATGAAACTCCCGCCGGGCAACAGCCACCATAACCGGATCCCGCTCAATGACCGTAATCCTTCCTTGGCTGTGAGCAAAAAGAAACTGATGAGGATAGGCAAAAGCGCCTCCTCCCAGCAGTAACACAGAAGGAGTTTCACCCAGATAGTCAAAAAGACAGTCAAAGCCCCGGATGTAAGCGAAGGGCGCCAGGGTTTGCTTCGGGTCAGTCCAAAGAGCTGATTGGAAGGTATCGTCCACCGCAAGAATACGAAGCTCTCCTGAAGGCGTCTCCTCTTCAAATACCTGAATCCATCCATCTTGACCTTCATAGGCTCGCACTGGACGCGCGAGGGACGGCGGCCTAGCTTCTGAAGCCGCTGCCTCGGCTCCCTCCCAGGGTGCTACAGGATGAGCGGCGAACTCCCGTTGTTGGTACAGGCCCCGATCTTCAAAGCCGAGCCGCCGATAATAATCCCGCGTTCCTACCGCGCTTATGACATTTATCGCTGGGAACCCAGCCTCTTGAGCCAACGCGCAAGCGGTTTCTACCAAACGTCGCCCGAGCCCTTGATGTTGAACCCCATCGCTCGGCCCCCCATCCAATGAAGAAGTGCGGCCATAAACATGGACTTCGCGAATCATGGCTGCATGGAGAAGCGGATCAGGGAGCCCCTCGAACGCCACCCGTTCTTGCGCCGGGTGAACCTGATCTCCCAACTCTTGAAGCGCGGCATCTCTAAGAATTTCCGGCTGTGGTACACCGTCATAGGGCAACGAAAGACGACAGAATCCCGCAATGGCGCCATCTTCATCCACCCATTGGAGAAAATGTTCTTCTGCTACTTCAGCATCATAGATGACATCTACCAAGGTCAAACTCTCAGGATCAACCGCCCCTCCCGCTATTTCGCGGCCACGGATTTCTGACCAAGGGCTCTTTTGGCTCTGGGGATACTGGGCTTGATGGGCCTGCTCCACCATCTGGCGCAAATTCGTTTTGCGATTGCCCGCCACAATGTCATGGGCAGAAATATCGCGAATCATGCGCGAAATGCGCGTGTAGGGCGCCGTTTTCTCTACATCAGTTGCCAGAAGCGACACTAAGGTTGCCTCATCATAGGGTGTCCATTGCCCCTGCTCGGCGAGGCGGGCAAGTCCAGTATGAGCCACTAACACGCAGGGATAGAGTTTAAGTTCATCGGGGCGCAGCGCCGGACGGGCAAACAGTTGCTCATAATCGGCCCGATCGGAAGTGGGCGTCGCTCCCGGCAAATTCGCCATAAAGTGCAAGTGCAATTTGAAGCCGAAGCGCCGAAGCAGCCGACATGCCCCTTCCGCGCGCGCCCGATCGGTTCCTCGCTGGCAGGCGTCTAACACGCCATCTTGAAGACTTTGCAGGCCCATTTGCATCTTGGTACATCCCAGGCGCCGGGCGAAGCTCAGCGATTCTACGCTCACCGCATCAGGGCGGGTCTCCACCACAAGCCCTACGCAGCGATGGGCTGCCTGTTCATTACGTTGCTGCTCGGCTTCCACCTGGGCGAAATCGGCGGTTTGCAAAGCTGACACCCGGGCCCAGGGAGTGGGCTTGTTATAGCGGGCCGCCACGACCGTGTTATAGGTAGCGGTTCCCGCCGCCACCGCAGCCTGGTCAGCCGCATAGGCCTCTTGAACGGCCGGACGCTCGGAAGGGAGCCCCTGCTCTTCGTAGAAGGCTCGCCGCGCAGCCTCAAGACCATCGCTGGAATCTTGAGAAGCCTCGTTTAGTCCCCGAAAGAGCTCCGCAATAAACCATCGCCGATAGTCCGCGGGATAGTCATCCCAGGTACCACCCAACACAATAAGCTCCACCTTATCGGTGGGATGACCCATCTGATCCAAGGTTCGCAGCCGTGAGCGCACTTGCAAATAGGGGTCAAAGCAGTGACGCTCTGCCCGCTGACAGGCCGGCTCATCGGCAAGATAGCTCTTAGGCATTGAAACATCATTAGGGCAGTAGAGGCAACCGCCAGAACAGGGCCAGGGTTTGGTGAGTACCGTAACGGTCGCGACCCCTGATTGGGTTCGACGAGGCTTCATACGCAGAAGGGCCTCCAACGTCGTTTCCGTCTCTTCGTCAAGCCCAAAGGAGCGCCAGAGCCCCGGGTTCTCTGCCTTGATTTTCAAATAGGCAGGATAGAGATACTTTTTCGCATAGCGTCGTGTGGGGGCGGCGGCTGCCTTGTTGTAATGAGCCAGCAACCCATCGAGTTTGCGCCCCTCAAGGCTCTCGCCTGCTTTTATCCGCTCAATTATGTCTCGCAATACTTCTTCCATAGCCGTCATTGTAACGAGGAACCTACCCAAAAAGCAGGACGAGCACCAAATAGAGCATCGCGTTTCGGCTTGAGCGCGGCCATTATTCTTTAGAATGGACCCATGGATACCCAGGTTGCTCACATACTCAACGACGCAACGTCGGCCTTTTATTGTCGGTGTGCCCAATCATTCTCCGATACCCGCCAAAGCCCTTGGCGGGGTTGGGAGCCCCTTTTACCCCCTTTGAAAGCCCTTTGTGATTCCACGGCCGGCAGACCCTTACGCGTCCTTGATGTCGGTTGTGGCAATGGGCGATTCTTGCGCTTTTTAGAGCAGCACCTTCCCTCTCAAGCCCTTGCCTATACCGGCATAGATAATTGCGAGGGGCTTCGTTGTTTTGTCGAGGCATCCGAGTCATCTTCTCAGGACTCTGTAACCAGCCCACTGCACCCATCCGGTGAGTCTGAGGTTCTGCCCGCAACGCCGAGCTCCTCCCCCGCCGAAGCCCCTGCTCACCACAGCGCTATTACCCTGATTCCGGTGGATTTGATGAGCGCCCTCATTGACGAGCAGCCCTTGGAAGAGGTTATTCCGTCCGAGCCCTTTGACGTGGTGGCCTGTTTTGGGTTTCTCCATCATGGACCTGGAACCATCCTGCGCAGCTCATTGATTCAGCAACTGGCCTCTAGGGTGGCTCTTCACGGAATCCTGACCTGCTCCCTCTGGCGCTTCGATCGCTCGCCCTCCTTGAGCGCAAAAGCCGAGCAAGGCACCCCTGAGCGTCTTCACGCGCTCGGACTGAGTGCAGCCGATCTGGAAGCGGGTGACTGGCTCCTCGGCTGGCAACAAGACCCGGAGGCTATTCGCTACTGCCACTGCTTCAGTGATGCTGAAGTCCAGCAACTTTCCCAGGCCCCGTGCCCGCCCCTCACGCTCACAGAAACCTACGACGCCGATGGGGCTTCGGGCAACCTCAACACCTATCTTCTCTGGCAACGAAGCGAAGCTACAGAATAAAAGCAACCTGCTGACTTCGCTCCAATCACAGCGTTTATCCCCCTTAAGACAGCGTGCGCTCAATAAGAGAGAGCAAATCTTGCTGTGAGTGGATGCCGAGCTTGCGGTAAAGGTTTTTGCGATGGGTGTTCACTGTATTACGTGAGATGAATAGCTTCTTTTCTATATAGGCAGCATCGCGGCCCCGGGCGAGAAGCGTGAATATCTCATACTCACGCTCAGTCAAACCGTACTCGGTTGCGATCTCGCTACAACGCTCGTCAAGCGACGCCCGATCCAGATCAAACAGTCGCGGCGAGAGTGCGATGAGAGTTCGCTCCGGAAGCACAAAGGAATAGGCGCAGCTCAGGATAAGCAGAGAAGCGAGGCTCAAAACTCCAACGGTATCGGCATAATCTTGGAATCCCACCAGTGACTCCCACAGCTTCATAATGACGAACCCCAGAAGAAGCGCTAGATATTGGGAAGCGAACACCACTCCAAACACGCGGGGCGGTCTCTGATGCCCTATGAACACCACGCTCCACGACAGCATCCACATTGCCGGTCCGAGCAGAGCATACGCCACATAGGCCGCCACGTAGCCGTATTCCGGATGCGACGCTGAGAGTCCCAGCGAACCCGCCGCCACGACAGCAACAACAAAAGTCATGCGGTAGAAAATCTCGATCCGATAGGCGCGACGCCAAGCCATAAAAGCAATAGCGCCCGCCATGGCGACCGAGGTGAACACAAGCACACAGAGAAATACGAGCCAGAACAAGCTCGCATCAAGAGGCTCAGTAGGTGAAGCCAAATGAAATGTCCAAACAACTTGAATGACCAAGGCAAAACAAAACATTGCTCCCGCGATGCGACCAACGGATGTCCCAGGGCCATCCCCTCCTCGGGGGCTAAGAGAACGGGAAGATTCCTGAGCCAGAGGCAGGCCCCGTAAACAACCGTAGGTAACCAGCGGCAACCCTGCAGCTAGAGCCACACGCAGCACCGGGCCCAGCGCCTCCATGACCAGAAACGGTAGCCATTGGATGCAGAACGCTCCACAGAGCGCAACCATGACATCGCGCATGTCCAGATTACCCAGGACCCTTCCCCAAAGCTGGGTATACGCAGCCACGAACACACCAGCACCCGCACCACAGACGAAGGCACCCGCTCGCACCCAGATTGAATCCTGCCAGACGAAGGACCCCAGAGCCACACCAACCGCCCCAGCGAGCGCGCCGACCAAAGCAACCAGGAGTGTTTTGCGCCGCAACACCTCTTCGTGAACGTGGCGATTGTCTGCAACACCGGGGGCGGACCGCAGCGCGGTGAAGAGGAGGAGCAGGGCCGCCACCGCAACAGCCGCCACGAAGAAGGGGTCATGTACGACACCCCCACCCTCCTCGATGGCATCACGCAACAGCCCCTCGAAACAAAAGAGCAAGTTAATCCACGCCGAGAAGGCGGCGAATCCAATACAAAAACGCAGCCGCCATTCCGTTGGCACCAAGCGCAGGAACGCCTCCTCCTCCGCAGCCTCTGCCTCTGAATACTTCCCCTCCATTATCACAATAATCTCCCCTCCGTTATCCCTACCCGGGATTATAGGCACGCAGGCGATGGGAATCAGCCAAAGTTAATCTCTTGTGACCTGGCATTTTGCAAGATTCACCTTCTGGAGGTGAGGCATTTTCGTGCGTTTCACCGCCTCACCGGTATGGGCAATACCCTTTTGGGAGCCCACCATGAGATCCGTTGGGCGCGGCTAACAACACCGCGCAAGGAGAGATTTCTGAGGAGGGATCATGAGCAACGAAAAGAACACGGATGGCTCGCTGAGCCGCGAGGAATTCAGTGCATTGCGCGGACGCATCGACCTGAGTCGACGCGGGTTTTTACAGGGCGCAGGCATCCTAGCAGCAGGTGTAGCGGGCGCCGGCCTTTTAGGAGGATGCAGCCCCAAGAAGGCATCCGAAACCCAAGGAAGTACCCTCGCGAGTACGGGAAGCACCTCGTCCTATACCGGCAACGAAGGCAAGACCATGGGTGAAGTACTTGGCGCCGGATGGCTCGGCGATGAGCCCGAGATCGCCGACAGCGACATTACCGCCACAAAGCAGGCTGACATCATCGTCTGCGGCGCCGGCCATGCTGGCACCGCTGTCGCACGTCGCGCCTCGGAACTGGGAGCATCGGTTATTGTTATCGAGACGCAGCCCGAGGACACTTTCAGTGCTTTAGGCAACGATATCGGTCACCTCAACTCCTCCTGGCAAGTCGATCGCGTCGGCGTACCTACCTACGATCCGGTCGAGTTCATGAATGAGTATCAGATGTATGGCGCTGGCCGCGTACAACCCACCCTGCTCTCGCAGTTCGCTAATCGATCAGGCGAGGCACTCGACTGGTTTATTGACGGCTACACCGAACAGGAAAAAGATGAGCTTATTCCTCTCAACTGGCCAGTGGTGGAGGGCTACAACTACAAGAAGGGTCCCTTTACGTCCTATGTGGGCACCTGCCAGTTCGGCGGCAGTGTAGGTATGACCGATGCCGTCAAACGCAGTCAGGACAAGGCCAAAGCCGCTGGTGCTGAGTTTGTCTTCGGTACCTCTGCCGTGCGTCTGATCCACAACGATGAAGGTACCGAGGTGACGGGCGTCATTGCTAAGGACAACAACACGGGCGCCTACACCCGCTACGATGGTGGCGCGGTAGTTCTGTGCTGCGGCGACATCGGCAGCAACTCAGCTATGTATAACGCCATCTGCCGCGAGAACTATGAGCTGGGCGAATACCAGGACTGCTCGGCTATGTCCGGCCGCGACGGATCTGGTATCGCCATGGCCTTGCGCATGGGCGCCAAGGTAGAGATTGCCACCGGCGGCGATATGGGCAGCCACGCGTTTATCCCCCTGTCTCCCATGGAGGGCGTCGAGTGTCTGTGGCTCAACAAATACGGCGAGCGCTATTGCAACGAAGCATTCGGCGGCCCGCTACTGTCCGGTTGTGCCGGTGCCCGCGAGCCCGGTGATCGCGCTTACCTGATCTGGGGGAATGACTGGGAAGAGGTGTTCTACAACCAGCTCGCCGGCCATTTGGCCCCCAAGGAGTGGGATGCTGATAACGCCGCCACTATTGGCAGCTACATGGACGCAGCCGTGGGATCAGGCGCCGAGGGCGACGACACTTCCGGCAAGTTCCTCTACTGCGCCGACACCCTTGAGGAGTTGTGCGACTACATGGGCATGGAGCCTGCGGTTAAAGCCAACGCTCTGGCCGCGGTAGCCCGGTGGAATGCAGCCCATGATGCGGGCCGCGACGATGAGTTCGGCCGCGATCCCGAGACCATGTGGCCCATTGTAGAGGGCCCGTTCTATGGCTACCCCTGCGGTAAGCGCGTCGGCGGCGGCTCACTCGTGGCCACCTCCGGTCTGCTCGTCACCGGACGTCAGCAGGTGCAAGGCCAGGGATTTGAGCCTATCAAGGGCCTATTTGCCTGCGGAAACAACTCTGGCGGACGCTTCCCCATGGGCTATAACGGCATCATGAATGGCGTCTCCATCGGTATGTGCTTGTGCCTTGGTTACACGCTCGGTGAGTTCTTAGCCACCGAGGACTACAACCGCTACTGCACGCTCGGTGCAGGCAACGCCGACATCAAGCAGTCCGACAAGGGTATGCAAGGGCCGCCCATGGGCGGCGGCGAAGGTGAAGGTGGCGAAGGCGGCGGCGCCCCGGCCTAATCCAATAGGTTCGATATCCTCCCGCCAGCCGGCTCGGTTGACGGGAGGTCTGCTACGCCACGGCGCAGCAGAGATAAGGAGACTTCCATGACGACATCCAATTCCCACGACGAAGTCAATGCTCCCCAAGACACCGCCGCACCAACCCCGCAGGGCAAGCGTAATCACAAACGGCTCCCTATCGCATTAGGCATAACCTTCGCCGTAGTGGTGGTAGCCGGGGCTGGGTTCATGGTCTGGCACGAACAACCATCGTTTTGTAACGCCATTTGCCACACGCCTATGGATCCCTATCTGCCTACCTATGAGGCAGAACCCGGCCAGGCTGCTCTCGACAAATGGGGTGCTACCGTCAATGACGCGTCGGCCATGCTCGCCGCTACCCATCGCGTTGAAGCAGACACCACCTGCATGGGCTGCCACGTCCCTACCTTGGGAGAGCAAGTAACTGAAGGACTCAGCTGGGTGAGCGGAGATTACACGGTTACCGATAACGACACCTACGACCTGGTGCTTCCCGAGAGATCGCTCGAGGATCTCGTGGCAGCGCGGGGTGTTGCCTCAGATGAGTTCTGCCTCAACGAAGCCTGCCACAACCTGACGCGAGAGGAACTTGCTCAAACGACTTCTTCCTATGCGCGTAACCCCCATGTGTCCCAGCATGAGCGAGCTGAGTGTTCCGACTGCCACAAGGCCCATCGCGCATCTGTCTATGCCTGTGCAAGCTGTCACAACGATGTGGAGCTCCCCGCTGGTTGGGTAGCAAGCAGCACTGCCTAGACTGCCTTCAACTTTCGTCCCCTCACGGCACCGCACGCAGACCGGGTACCCTCCCCTCGGCCTGCGTGCGGCTGTTTATAGCGCCATAGAATCCCAAAAGAGAGGCTTGGACTATCATGCCAATACTCCCTTTTCTTCCCCTCACCCTGGGCGTCTAAAGAAAAGGAACTGGACCATTGGCGATCCAGTTCCTTTCAAAAGGTATCCGCGTCTGAGTCCCTAAACGAGGGCATCCCCTTTATCGTTGCGGGTAAAAATGACCTTTACCGCTTTAGCCGCTAAGACCACCGCAAGCAGCATAAGCAAAACCGCAATCACCAGCTGTAGGCCATTAGCTAAGGTCACAGCGCCGCCCAACAGCGCTACCACTTTTGACTGCACGGTGAGCGCTAAGGAAACCAGCGTCACCACCATCATGAAGGCCATCGGGAAATAGAACATCTTATTGTTACGTCCTGCATTACCAAGCCAGGCGCAGACCGCCAACAGTCCCAAGGCTGCCAGGAGTTGATTGGCAGCGCCAAACAAAGGCCATACCAACTGATAGCCGGTCATACCAAGGCCCACACCTAAAACCACCGTGATGATAGTAGCAACCCAGGGGTTCACTAACACCTTACGCAGACCCGTCACATCCTTCGTCTCCATGCCGTGAGGCGTAAAGAGCTCTTGGAACATGTAGCGTGCCAAACGAGTGGCCGTGTCCAGCGAGGTCAAGCAGAACACCGATACCGCCAAAACCAGCAAGGCATAGGCAATACCCTGGACATCAGCGAGGCCCGGAATACACCCCAGCATCTGGGAAAGACCGGCAGCAAACACTTGGGTCGGCGAAGCATAGGTGCCATCCATATACCCATTAAACACATAGGCCACAGCACAAAGCGCAATGATGGCCACCAAACACTCCAACAACATGCCACCGTAGGCAATAGGCTGAGCTTCAGATTCGCGATCGAGCTGCTTGGAGGTGGTGCCTGACGCCACTAAGCTGTGGAAGCCCGAGATGGCGCCACAGGCAATGGTGATAAACAGCGCGGGGAATAAGAAGCCTGAAGCGGCCACCTTGCTCGTGCCCGCCGTTGCCGTAAAGCCTGTAAAGGCGGGAATTTCAAGGCCTGCAGCATCGCCCGTAATACCAGCACCAATAATGCCCACCAAAGAAAGGGCAATCATGCCATAGAGCAAATAGCTTGAGAGATAGTCGCGCGGCTGAAGAAGAATCCAAACCGGAGCAACTGAGGCGACCAGAATGTAGATACCTACCAAGATCATCCAGGAGGTGTTATCCAGCGTAATAACGGGGAAGTTATAGCCCACTGCTACCACGGCCACAATAATGATAATGGCAGAAATGATATTGGCTGCCGCAGGGATGCTGCGTCCGCGGGTTACCAAGCCATAAATCACCGCAACCACAATAAAGAGCAGCGAAATCATAGCGGTACGCGCATTAGCAAGATTGGTGGTCTCATTGGCAGCAATCTGTTCGGCTGTCGCATCCACCGGCAACGGAGTAACAGCAAAGGTACCCGCCACAATAGAAGCAAAGGCAGCAACTACCAAAATCAACGTAAGATAGGCAAAAACGCAGAATAGCTTTTTAGCCGTATCATCAATGCTTTGGGCGATAACTGTTGCAAGGGTTTGTCCCTTATGACGAATCGAAGCGAACAGGGCACCAAAGTCATGCATGGCGCCAAAGAAAATGCCGCCAATGAGAATCCAGAGCATAACCGGCACCCACCCAAAAATGGCTGCCTGAATAGGTCCATTGATAGGGCCTGCTCCCGCAATAGATGAGAAATGGTGGCCTAACACCACATAGGGCGGAGCCGGCACATAATCCCGACCATCTTCCAACTCGTGAGCCGGGGTCGGACGATCCCCTTGCACTCCCCACTGCTTGGCCAACCATCCGCCATAGAATACATAGCCACAAGCGAGCACAATGATGGCCACAATCAAAACAAGCATGGCATTCATAGTAGGCGCAATCCTCCTTTCACTCAGAAGCCTCTCCACTGGCTTCTTCCCAACAAGCCCAAGGAGACTTCTAAGTCAAAAGGAGTTTTGGCAATCCAAATCTACCTTTTGCAGGTTGCTATGAAATTCCAGTGCTCGTAACGCAAACCAAAACAAAAGATTTGCGCCCCTCGGGACCATTCTCCTTTTGCGTCTTAGTGTTCCAAGAACTTTTGAAGATTGGTCTCGAGGGTTTGGCCGAGAAGCCTGCCTTGGCGGTTGCAGTATACGCTTGAAGAAGAAAGAACGGCCACTGCAATTCGCAAATCGGCCCATCCGCGCCACCCGCCGCAGAAATTTTTTCGATAGCGGCTACGCTTCACTGAACGAGCGATAGCGGGGTCAGCGGTCGAAGCGATAATCACCAACGAGAGGTAGGAACTCATGTGGTTTTCATCAATGGTTAAAGCCGCTATTCCTTCGGTCTTCATCCGTGCTACCCACTGATCAAGCGTCGCCTCATCAAGATGGTCCACTGCCACCACATAGAGATATTCATGGGCGCTGATTTCCCACAGTTTCGCTTTTTTCGAAAGCACATAGGAGGACGCCTCAGCATGATAGGCGCCATAGCCTACTAGCTCCTGCCCCGCAAAGCGATAGGGTATTTCGAGGTCGAAGTTCTGACGATGAGCCTCAAGGACACGCAGGGCAAACTCTTCGGTTTGACTATTTTCGGCCATCAACCTCTCCTCTGTGAGTACAATTACAAACTAGGTCGCTTCAGGAGCTTGGCAGAAATCGCCTCTTAGCGTAATCCTTCTTAGCCTGTTTGAGCGAATAATTCTGCCACAACAGCCAAAGAACGACACCTCGGTTCGTTTGTTCTAGCCCGATACTCAAATCAAAGGAGATACCGTGGCCCTTACTCCCCAGGATTCCCTTGAAAAAGATGGATTCGTAACCCTCTTAGGTATTCGCATTACCGAACTCGACGAAAACCACTGCTGCGCCGAGATGCCCATCACCCCGGCCATCATGCAACCCTTTGGCTTTGTCCATGGTGGCGCTACCCTCACCTTGCTAGAAACCGTCGGCTCCCGCGCCGCCCGAGAACGCTCTCATCCGGAAACCGAAGCTACCTTTGGAATCCACATGGACGTCCGCCACATCAAAAGCGGGGTTGCGGGCACCGTCTATGGCTCTGCTACCCTCGAATCCACCGATGGCGCTAAGCAATACTGGCATGTAGAGGCCCGCGATGATAGCGGCGCCATCATGTCGCTGGGTACGTTCACGACCAAAACGGTGACCTGGGAATACTTAGAAGAGAAGCGTCGCCGCCAAGAAGCGGAAGGACAAGCAGCCCAGCGCTAGCCCAAAGCGCGCTTACGCTTCTGCCTGGGGCTTGCGAAACCGATTGTCGTCAATGCACCCTCCTGAACCCAACGAGATCGAGTGTCAACAATCGTCATAAAGTTCTTGACTACTGTTAGACATAGTCTTATATTCGTCATGGTCTGAAACACACTGCAGCGCCGAGCTCCACTCCCCCTGGAACTCGGCGTTGCGCTTTTTTCGCATCCTCAATCGCTCCTACACCCCGTCGGTCTCAAGGCAACTTTTCCTGCGAGAAAGCTTGCCTGACCGCAACAGGTATCTGTCCGTTCCCACAAAGATGAGACCTAGCCCGCCCGAAGGCTGGTAACAATCTTTTCGCTCCTTTGTCTCCTTCGTCAGAAACGACAGGGCTACCGCTAGACTGGAACCACTGTTGCAAGCAGCGCCTTTGAGGGAGGCCCTATGAAAGTATTAACGCTCAATGCTGGTAGCTCTTCGCTGAAGTATCAACTCATAGATCTGACGGAGAATACGGTTTTGGTAAAAGGCCTTTGCGAGCGCGTGGGTCTTACTGACTCTGTCCATCGTTTCGACCGCGGCTATGGGGAGCTTAAAGTTACTGCCCCTATGAAAGACCATCATGAGGCGCTTTCCCTCGTTCTTGAAATGCTTACCGATGTAGAGCGCGGCCCCATTGCAAGCCTTGAGGATATTGATGCCATTGGCCATCGCATTGTCTCGGGCGGCGAATACTTCAGTGAGTCCGTCTGCATCGATGATGACGTTTTAGAGAAAATTAACCTCTGCTCAGAACTGGCCCCTCTCCATAATCCGCCCGCCCTGCACGTCATCTATGCCTGTCGCGAACTCATGCCCGATATCCCGGAAATTGCCGTTTTCGACACGGCCTTCTTCCAAACCCTCCCCCCGCGGGCTTACATCTACCCGCTGCCCTACGAGTACTACACCGATTATCAAATCCGCAAATATGGCGCCCACGGTACCTCTCATCGCTACATCGCCCGCCATGCTGCGCGCATGCTTGGCGCTGACGTTCGTGACCTGCGTCTCATCACCTGTCATCTGGGCAATGGTGCTTCCATTGCGGCCGTGGATCATGGGGTGGCTGTCGATACCACCATGGGTCTGACCCCCCTAGATGGTCTTATGATGGGAACTCGCTGCGGCACCATTGACCCCGCCGTCGTCACCACCATCCAAACGCGCTTGGGTTATACCCCAGAACAGATGAATGAAATTATGAATAAGAAGAGTGGTCTTCTGGGTGTATCCGGCATCTCGAGCGATTTGCGGATTGTGGAAGAAGCCGCCGTGGCCGGAAACGAACGGGCCATCCTTGCGCTTGAGCTCTATGCCTACTTTATTAAGCGCTATATCGGTCAGTATTTCGCCGTTATGGGCGGTGCTGCCGCCATCGTCTTTACTGCAGGCGTAGGCGAAAACTCCGAATATATGCGCTCTGCCTGTTTAGCTGGGCTTGAGCCCATGGGTATTGTGCTTGATGCACGCAAGAACCGCCTGCGTACCGGTGAGCGCATCATCTCCGAAGATCGTTCTCGGGTAAAGATCATGGTTATCCCCACCAA
The DNA here is from genome assembly GCA_910587945.1 of uncultured Parvibacter sp. Lineage (GTDB taxonomy): Bacteria > Actinomycetota > Coriobacteriia > Coriobacteriales > Eggerthellaceae > CAJUNI01. The sequence continues at coordinate 6,834 of CAJUNI010000012.1, read as the reverse complement.
TGAGGAGCTCATGATTGCCCGGGATGTGGAAACCATCTTAGACCGTCAGCGACAAGCTGCTCTTCTGGCTGCCAGCGCCGAAGAAGAGATCGAAGAAACCCTGGTTTAGGGAATCGTAGGCCAAGCCAAGCCAAGCTCTACCAAACAAAAGAGGTGGATCCCAGATCCACCTCTTTATTGTTTACAGCTCTACATTACTCAGACAGTAGGTCCTCCGCCATGCTCCCTGCAGGCGCCGCTCGGAGCCCTAGTTGCGTGTCAGCTTACGATGAAGGCGATGAGGCTTCGCCGCTTCTTTCCCTAAGCGCTCTTCACGATCAGCCTGATACGACTCAAAGTTGCCTTCAAACCAATGCCACTGTCCCGGATTTTCATCCGTGCCCTCCCAGGCCAGAATATGGGTCGCAATGCGGTCCAAGAACATACGGTCGTGACTTACCACCACTGAGCATCCGGGAAATTCCAGAAGAGCTGCCTCTAAGCTGGAAAGAGTTTCCACATCGAGGTCGTTGGTCGGCTCGTCTAAGAGCAAGAGATTACCGCCCTCTTTAAGGGTCAACGCCAAATTGAGACGGTTACGCTCACCACCGGAAAGGACTCCTGCCGGTTTCTGTTGGTCGGCACCCTTGAAGCCGAACGCTGCCACATAGGCACGGCTGGGAATTTCGGTTTCACCCACCATCATATAGTCAGTGCCCCCGGATACCACTTCCCAAAGCTTGGTGTCCGGATCAATGCCCGCACGATTTTGGTCCACATAGGAAATTTTTACGGTCTCGCCCAGTTCGAGCTCTCCCCCATCAAGGGGTTCCAGTCCCACAATGGTCTTAAACAGTGTTGTCTTGCCCACACCATTGGGGCCAATAACGCCCACAATGCCATTACGCGGCAGCTCAAAGGACAGATCGTCAATCAGCACGCGACCATCAAACTCTTTGTGCAAGTGATTAGCCACAAGTACTTTTGAACCCAAACGCGGTCCCACAGGAATTTGAATTTCTGCAAAATCCAGCTTTTTAGCAGCTCCTGCTTCAGCCACCATTTGCTCGTAGCGCTCCAAACGCGCCTTGGACTTGGCCTGACGTGCCTTCGGAGAAGAGCGCACCCACTCCAGCTCCGCACTCATGCGCTTAGCCAGTTTTGCTTGCTGCTGGCCCTGAGCAGCAATACGAGCCGCTTTAGTTTCAAGATAGGTGGAATAGTTGCCCTTATAGGGGAACAACTGGCCGCGGTCCACTTCGCAAATCCATTCAGCCACATGATCGAGGAAATAACGGTCATGGGTAACCGCCAACACGGCTCCCGGATAGGTACGCAAGAACTGCTCAAGCCATAGTACCGATTCGGCATCCAAGTGATTCGTGGGCTCGTCCAATAACAGCAAATCCGGCGCCTCCAGGAGCAAACGACAGAGAGCCACTCGACGGCGCTCACCGCCTGAGAGAATAGACACCGGCGCATCGGGATCCGGGCACTGAAGAGCATCCATGGCTTGAGACAACTGTGAGTCAATATCCCAGCCTTGAGCAGCATCAATCTCATCTTGGAGCTTGCCCATTTCTTCCATGAGGGCATCGAAATCGGCATCGGGGAGCGCCATCTCTTCGCCAATTTGATTGAAGCGCTCAACCTTTGCGAGAACATCACTAAAGGCTTGGCGAATATTTTCGATTACCGTGGCATCTTCATCAAGTTCGGGTTCCTGAAGCAGAATACCCACGCTATAGCCGGGCGTCAGACGGGCGTCACCATTGGAGACTTCCTCAATGCCTGCCATAACTTTCAGCAGCGTAGATTTACCCATACCATTGGGGCCCACCACGCCAATCTTGGCTCCCGGATAAAAGGACAGGGTCACGTCATCGAGGATGACTTTATCCCCCACCGCTTTGCGCGCTTTATACATCTGGTAGATAAACTCTGCCATGGAATACTCTCTTCCTGATAGGTTTCAGCTTGATAGTTCTGCGATTCTATCAAAGCTCTTGAAACCACGCAGGAACAGACGCCCAGAAGGCCGTGGTTTACCTCTCCTCTGGGTGCAGAAGGTTTACGCTCCCAGTTAATTGAGTCTCTTTCCGCGGATTAGTCCCCAGGCGAAACATGACCTCAGATATAGATTAGGACACCGCCGCCGCTCGCGAAGGCCGATCGAAATAGGGGCTCTTGGAGCTAATACTTACCGCGATGGCATAGACCTGCTGCACTCCGTCCCCCAGCAATGCCAACTGTTGGGCAGCAAGGCCAGCGCTAAAGAGAACGCGGGTAT
>CAJUNI010000012.1:0-4555 GCA_910587945.1 uncultured Parvibacter sp. | reverse complement strand
ATAATCCGCAGCTTTTGACACCGCTGAACCCAGGGCAATAACCACATCAACGGCGTTAATCTCACAAGGCACCGCCGAGGGCTTTTCTCCACAGGTGGCAAACCCGCAATGGCCGCAATTCAGTCCCTGCAACTTGGGCCGCGTACCCACTAAACACACCGCATCACTTACACGCACACAGTGCGCATCGCGCAGGAAGAATTTCATGCCACTTTCTTGAGCGTAGGCCTCCATAGCTTGGGCCAACATCTCTTGGTGTTCTCCCGTGACCACCGCACACTCGATAACGTCAATACCCTTACCTTTCGGTGCAGTCCGCGCAGCTACCATCATTTTTTGAGCGATATCTTCGGCCTGGGTGCTTCGAGCTTCACGCTCATCTCTAATCATGATTGGACTCCTTGGGTCTAGAACCGAGCAAACCGCTCTTGGCGTTGGGCCACCAATTCCTCCGGGGACAGTGCAGCCAAGGAGTCCAGAGCCTCTTCCACAAAAGCCACCACTTGCTCTACCGCTTCTTGCGGGTTTTCATGGGCCGCTTGAGTGCCTTCGGACAACACCTCGTCCACAAAGCCTAATTCATAGACTTTATCGGCCGTCATCTTCATGACCTCCGCTGCCTCTGGCGCCCGCTTGCCATCCTTCCAAAGAATGGACGCGAAGCCTTCGGGAGACAGAATTGAATACACGGCGTTTTCCTGCATAGCCACGGTATTGGCCAGGGCAAGGGCAAGCGCTCCGCCCGAACCGCCTTCGCCGAGGAGCACCGAAATAATGGGGACTTTAAGGCCGGCCATCAGTTTAAGGTTCTCAGCAATGGCATTGCCTTGACCGCGCTCTTCCGCTTCCGTACCGCAATAGGCTCCTTGGGTATCCACCAAACACACCACCGGGCGCCCAAATTTTTCGGCCTGACGCATCAGCCGCGCTGACTTTCGATAGCCCTCAGGTTGCGGGCAGCCAAAGTTTCGACGAATACGGCTATTGAGATCCGAGCCCTTTTCCTGGGCAATGATCGTGACCGGCGTGCCATCCACAATGCCAATGCCGCCGATAATAGCCTCATCATCAGCAAAGGCGCGATCACCGTGCAGCTCAAAGAAGCTCTCAGTCAGCCCCGAAATATAGCTAAGGGCCGTGGGGCGATGAACATTGCGGGCCCGCTGCACTCGCTCCCAGGCGCTTCCGGGATCGGCTTCGTCGGTGAGTCCTGTTTTACGCAGCGCGCGCTTGGCATGTTGTTCTAGCTTACGAACGCTTTTTTCACTCAGCGGCTCCCGAGTTTTTGCCACCATGAGTTCTTCTTCCGGCACGGCATCAGGGTGCCCACAATGAAGACGCAGGATGGTTTTAAGGGCTTTGCGCATATCCTCGCGTGCAACGATGGCATCAATGAGACCATGGGATAGTGCAAATTCCGCCGTCTGGAACCCTTCAGGCAACTCTTGTTTGATAGTGTCGCGAATAACTCGCTGACCCGCAAAGCCGATCAAGGTTTTTGGCTCTGCCAAGATGATGTCACCTAAGGTAGCAAACGAAGCCGTAACACCACCGGTAGTAGGATCGGTGAGTACCGCCACATACAACAGACCTGCGCTGCTATGACGTTCAATGGCACAAGAGGTTTTTGCCATTTGCATCAAAGATGCGAGGCCCTCTTGCATACGCGCGCCACCCGAAGTGCAGAACAGCACCACCGGCAAGCCTTCCTCGGTAGCACGATCGAATAAGCGCGCTACGCGTTCCCCCACCATGGTACCCATGGAGCCCATGAAAAAGTTCGAATCCATCACGCCAAAGGCCGAACGAACGCGACCGATGTAGCCAACACCGGTGGTGATGGCTTCTTTCAGCCCCGTTTTGCTGCGCTGATTCGCCATTTTCTCGCTATAGCCCGGGAAATCGAGGGGATCGCTATCCTCAAGATCACTATCCCACTCTTCATAAACCCCGTCATCCAGAATGAGATCTATGCGCTCTTGGGTACCCATACGGGTAAGAGTTTGGCAATTCGGGCAGCACCAGTGATTCTCGAGGAAGTCCTCGTTATCGAAGGTTTCTTTGCAATGATGACAGGTACGCCAGAACGTGGGCACGGGGCCACTCGCTTGAGGCTCGCACTCCACCCATTGCTCCCGCGTTGCATCAATTTCAAGACAGGAAAATACGCGTAACCCCTGCTGCTGGGCACGAAGAAGAAAGCGATTATCGCAAGCCAATGCTTGAGAGTCGGCGGCCAAGAAAATAGCCTGCACATCCCCTCGTTTTGCGGCATCTAATACTTCATAGGCGCTTCTAAAGAGCGACTTTTTAGGCTTGGTACCGAAGGTAACGGTATCAGACGCTAACTTAGGGTTGATGTCTAAGCGCCAGTCCCCTGCTTGAGGAGCCACCGTCGCCAGACCAGCACCAGCCAGAACGCTATAGATTTTGCGGGCGCCCAACCCATGAACCATAACCAAAACCCGCGGCTGACTACCGCGTTTGTGGAAGAGCTCTTGGCTGATGCGGGACACATGAAATGCCACCCCCGCCCATTCGCTCTCCGCAGCGGGAGCTGTTTCTTGGCTTGGCGCAGACGCCGGGCAGATAAACTTCTCGGGCTGAGCGTCCTCGTCGGCCGCCGTTGGCGGAGTCACCTCTGTCTGCTCCCTGCTTACCGCCGGGGCGCTCACTGGCTCTGAGGTCGTTGTGTCCTCATCGACAGCCTGAGAAACCGGTGTCTCCCCTGGGCACACACTCGGAGTAGCCACGGTTTCGAAAGAAGACTCCGTCTCATTACCGCGCTCTGAGACGTCTACATATTTTTTCGCCATTACAATTCGCGCTGCCTTACTTCTACTAGGAGTTATTCCTGGGCCGCTGAAGCGGATTCAGCCTGAGTCGACGGTGAAGCCATGACGTATTTTTGGGTCGCGGTGGCACAAACCACCCCATCCACCGAAGCCTTAACCTCTGCCACGCACAGACGGCGGTTTGACTTCACAATTTCCGCCTCCAAGGTGACGGTATCGCCGGGTCGCACTTGATTGCGAAACTTCGCATTATCAATGCCCGCTAAAAAGCCCAAGGCACCGGAAGCATCTCGGGCCACCAACAAGGAAAACGAAGCTGCTTGAGCCAGGGCTTCCATCAGGATGACGCCGGGAAGTACCGGGTAATCGGGAAAATGACCTTGGAACAGAGGAAGGTCAGGGTCGACGTCCAGCTCTGCCACCACTGACTTGCCTGGCTCGCAGGCAAGCACGCGACTCACCCACACAAACGGAGGGCGATGGGGCAGCACGGCCTCCACCACGGTTTGATCACAGGGATAGGTAATGTCCACCCGAATTCCTTTCCATCCATCCACGCTCGCCTAAACGAGCGACGATCCTCTTTCCATAGTCCCCTCAATGAACCCCAAGAGAAGAGTTATTCCTCGATACTTTCGTTATAGGGGCTAAAGGCCAAACAGGCGTTATGACCTCCAAACCCGAGGGAATTTGAGAGGGCTACTTTTTGGGGGTAGTTCGTCAGAGGTTCCGTCACCACGTTGACCGCGCACTCAGGGTCCGCCTCGGCAAAGCCGGTCGTGGGAGGCACCATCGAACGGGCCACTGAAAGCGCACAAACAATAGCTTCAATGGCTCCCGCAGCTCCTAAGGTATGGCCAATAGCACCCTTTACAGAAGTCACGGGCACCTGATGGGAGGCCTCTTCCCCACACAGCACGCGAAGGGCTTGAGCTTCGGCCTTATCGTTGGCCGGCGTGCCCGTTCCGTGAGCATTGACATGACCAATGTCTGCCGGGCTAAACCCTCCTTCAGCTAAGGCATCGGCCATGGCCCGGGTAATACCCTCAGCATCCGGATCGGGGGCCGTCATGTGATAGGCGTCTCCCGTGGAACCGTAACCGGTAATCTCAGCAATGGGCTGGGCTCCTCGGGCAAGAGCATGTTCGAGGGACTCAATCACCAACGCACCTGCGCCTTCGCCTGCTACAAAGCCCTGACGGCGGCCATCAAAAGGCAGCGACCCAACTTCTGGGTTTTCTGCCTGAGAGAGTGCTTTGAGATTTGTGAAGCCCGCAATGCATACCCCATTAACGGATTCCTCAGCACCTCCCACCAAGGCCACATCAATATAGCCATGGCGAATATCGCGCAGTGCCGTGCCGATATTATGGGCACCCGTCGCACAGGCGGTTACCACGTTGAGGCACTCCCCTTTCATGCCGTAGCGAATGGCAAGATTACCTGCCGCAATATTGCCAATCATCGTAGGCACAAATAAAGGGTTAACGCGCTTGGGACCTTTGGTGGCCAGCGTGTCACAACCCCGTTGGAATTCGTCACAGCCGCCAATGCCCGTGCCAAACACCACGGCGATGCGGCGCGGATCTTCCGTCTCCATGTCCAAGTGCGCTTGAGCCATGGCCTCATCTGCCGCCACAAAAGCGTATTGCACAAAGCGCTCAAACCGATGGGCTTCCTTCTTGGAAATGCCATGCTCTACCGGGTCAAAATCCCGCACTTCACCAGCAATGCCTACTTTAAAGTCCGTGGTATCAAAG
>CAJUNI010000011.1:26486-40290 GCA_910587945.1 uncultured Parvibacter sp. | reverse complement strand
CACCACGGTGGCAGCGACCACAGCTGAGGCCTATGCCGACAAGATGAATAGCTCGCTTAAGCTCATTACATGCACGAATTGGGGCGACAACTACAGCAACGCGACCTATAGCTACAACTATGCGGGCTACTGGAATGGATCGAGCTGGGTGGATCGCAATCGCGACTACTTCAAGTTCGTCACCAACCCGCGTACCAATACGCCGCTTCTCACCAAAGAGCGCACCTATATCAACCCCTCGGGCGAAGAAGTGACCGAGGAATACCAGACTCGTTGGGGTTCCACGACGCCGCTTATTTGGTCCGAGACCCGCCTGCACTTGCAGAAGGCTTGGTTGGCCACCTCCAGCGAATTCATCCCCAGCGATGAGGGCAGCCTCATCAATTGGAGCACCTATCAGGTCAACGGCTCGACCGGTGGCTATGAAGATAATCGCCGCTATCTCTACGACCGCGACCCCTACGAGTGGTGGTATGCCTACTGGGGTCATGACCAAACCATTCGCAATACCCGCGGCATCTATGCTGGTCAGTACAACGCCATGCTCCAGTATGGCCAGAACTACACGGCGAGCTTAAAGGCCTACAACTATGGTGACCGTAACCTGGATGGTATCGAGTTCACCTATATCTATCCCCGTGGCGGTGAGCCGGAGTTTGGTGAAGGCGGCATCTATAACACTCCGGTGGTCGGACCGGATGGGGAAGAGCTCGGCTTCATTAGCTTGTCAGCAGGCACCTTAAATGGTGGTGTAGGTGTTGGCGGTGCCGACAGCCAGCCCTATCTGTCGGAGTCCTATGCCGCCATCGATCCGTCTTTGGTGACAGTGGAGGCCGTGCAGACGCCCTGGAGCGACTATGCCGGCTATGACGCGCCTTCTGACTCCCAGAATCCGGCGGACTATCGCAATGGTCTGGTGCCGCGTACCACCGACCTGTCCGTGGACCCGACCCAATCTACCTACGAAGCCAATGCTACAGCCACAGCTTCGGCAGTGGGCTCTGACTATGTCCATAGCTCCCAACCCTGGGTCTTGAAGATCACGGTGAAGAAGAGCTTGACGAAGTGGTTTGGTCGTGACGTGGATACCACGGCCCAAAACACAGCTGACCCGGATACTATGGGCGGCAACAGCGGCTATCGCATGCAGGTGAACATCCGCTCGAAGGTCTTCGCTAACAACGTGTCGGGCTATTGGTACGACCGTCTGTTGACGCGTCCGGTGGACCTGCGTGAGATTACGGGTTCGGATACGGCTGCAGGGGAACTTCCCTCTAAGTCCAGCGCCTACTATCAGGTCTATGACATTGATCATTACGAAGGCCGCAATGCCTGGGGTTCCAATGGAGCTTGGGGTGATTTGTTCAATACCCAGCACTTCGGCATGGACTATATGTATACGGCCCGGTCTTGGAGCGACTCTAGCGAATGGAATCTCTCGAGCGACTATGACAAGAGCTACGGTTCACCTTCGATGCCGGCCGTTAATGGACGTACCGTTCAGAACAATACCGTGCGCACCGATACGGTGGCAGCCGGACGCAAGGTGACTGACAATGCCGATGAGCCTTGGGATAAGGCCTATAAGGACTACGGTACTGAGGGCACCCCGACGCTCTATGCTCAAACCGGTGCTCGGGCAGAGCAGCGCAAGCCCTTCGTGCGCACCTGGAACACGGTGGGCACCGATGGCGTGGGCACGGATATCAATGCCTACTATGTGGAAAGCGAAAGCGATAAGCGCCAGCTCAACATCCATGTAGAGAACCGCTATTGGTGGAACGACCTGGCCACCAATCTTCATACCCATGCTTCCACTGACTACTACCACTATGGAGCTCGTTGGGAGCGGCTCTATCACACCTATTCCCGCGATGGCGGCCAGATGGGCGATCTCATTCTGCCCGTGGTAACCACCGTATTGCCGGAAAACATTGCTCCGGCTCGGGCCAATGGACGTCCCTTCGAGAAGTTGGTGGGCGTGGAGCAGCCCATGACTACCGAAGAGTGGTCGGTGAACTATCTCCATGATGCTACGACGGATCGCATGGGCTACTTGTCCAATGGCTATGATGTGAACCCCGAGCAAGCCGAGAAGGACTTCAAGGCTACGGTTACCTATGAGCTCGTCAAGGGCGAAATCACCGGTGCTGAGGACTATCGCTTTGTGGTGCGTTTTGAGGCGCGAGGCAACTACGACAACGCCGACCGTACCGCCGAACAGCGCATTGCTGCCTGGGATATGGACACCTTCAAGTTCGACATCATTACCACTGGCGAAAGCCGCAAGGATGCCACGGATTCGTCTTATCCTGAGGTAGAGCGTTCCTACGAGAATATTCGTACTTTCGTGACGTCGAAGATGGAAGGCTATCAGTTCCTGACGGATGCAGATGTTTCGGGCAACCCCTATCAGGTGGGCAACAACCCGCAGAACCGTCAGTACAACCAGGAGCGCATTGACAAGCGTCTGGATACGCGTCAGGTGAAGTTCTTCCGCTATAAGCACAACCAGTGGAACTACCACGGCACGGCCTACCCGCGGACCACGGCCAACTGGGATACCTATTATTGGGAGCCCATCAACATGGGCGTGATTCCGCTGAACTCCATCGACGATGGCGCCTACACGCGCAACAACGAACCCCAGCAGAATTACCTGCCCGGCTTCACCCGTCGCTACAACGAAAACCAAAACGGCCTTGATACGGTAGGGGCTGCCAGCAACTCCGGCATCATTGTGGAAGACTATCGCTTCCGTCCGGCCTATGCGCTTTCGGCTTCTTCAACCTATGGCCTGAATGGCAACAACGCGGTGCGCACTGTGGATCCCTTCGTGCGTAATCGGGTAGGGGCCGATGGTCAGAAGGCAGCCGATAGCCGCGTGGATAGTGGCATCATGACGGGTCTGAAGCTGCGGGCGAAATACCCGACGGTTCGGGTGCAATACGAAGTGGTGGGTGCCACCGACAAGGATGGTGCCGTGCCGCAGCCTACCGGTGCGGGTGCCTATTGGGATACGGCCAGTGGCCAGAACCGCTATTACTGGCTCCAGAAGACCTTGGGCGCCGATGGCTCGAGCCTGACCAATGATGGCACGCCCTTAGGCTTCCAGCGGACCTTCAGCCCGAACGACTACAACGCCTTCGAGTACTCTGACACCCTTTGGTACACAGCGCGCTTCGCAAACCTCGGCAAAGCTGACTTGGGCAGCGATGATGCCGTGCGGGCTAATAGCGCCTCTATTCGCCATGCGAAGCTAGTCTTTGCTTTGGAACTGCCGGAGCAGGTGAGCTTCTATGGCAAGGACACGCTCACAACCGAGAACTGCGATAACTATGAAGGCAACGATTACCAGTTCTTGGTGGAGTGGACTCATACCGATCGTCACACCGGCAAGAAGACCACGGAGCTGTTGACGCCGAAGCAACTCATTGAAGATGGTTGGACCGTCAATATCACCTATCAGCCGGATTATGGTGCGAATAACTTTAGCCAGGCAGGCGGCGGCATTGATTACGCCAAGCCCGACGCTGACGACTCGGAGGATGTGGCTGATCCAAGCCAAAACCTGAAGGACAAGAGCCATAGCCCCGAGACCGTGGTCTTTGAGCTGGCTCCGCCCGATGATGCTTCCGATGAGGAGTTTGAAGCCTACGACAACCTGCTGGATGCCTATTGGAACGGTGTCCATCCGGACGGCTATTTGTCCGTTGATGATGTGGTGACCTTGAAGGTTCGCACCCGCATCGACAATATCGGCTCTGAGGACACCTCACTGGAGGACATGGCTGAGACCTATCGTGAGCAGTTGAATGATGCTCGTACCTGGAATGGCGGCAACTCTACGGTTTACGCCACCTTCCACGATGCTGATGCTCAGTGGCTCTATGAGCGCAACGGGGGCGAGGGTTGGTATCACCGTTATCGCGACGATGACGGCAACGTGGTGAGCACGGCCACCAAGCCCACGGGCTTCACGGCCGATAATGGCACCTACGTCTTTGCTGATCAGCATCCGGAGCGCTTCACGCTCTGGGGTCGCAACAACATCAAGCGTCCGGCCGTGGATGCCGATGCTTACGTGGATGTGAATACCGGCGAAGAAATTGCGGCCGTGGACCACGACCACGATGGCGATCTGACCGATGCCTACGTTTACGAGCGTACGGGCTTCTTCAAGATCTTGAAGCCCAGCTCCTCGGTGCGTGGTGACACCTACGTTCAGCGTACGCTGATGACCGACCAAGACTTCGACCGCTCCTTGGCCGATGACGCCCATGAGGCTGGTGTAAACCTGTTCTTGGTTACCCAGGCTATTAACACGGGCTCAGCCGTAAACACCTTCATTGTGGATTGGCAAGTACCCTATTACGGCACCGACAAGGGTACCTACTACGACGCGCCGCTGGATGATCCGTCCACGCCGGTGGTTCGTGCGACCCCCAATATCGAATATGTACGTACAGGTATTTGGGAAGTTCCCGGCGCCGAGTGGGAGACCAAGGAAGTCCCGGTCACCGATATGAATTCAGGCTATGAGTCCCTGTCGGCTGTTGCGTCGGGAGCCACCTTAGGTCTTGAGCCGGTTTCATCGGCCACCACCCGCAAGGCTGCTCGTCGGGCAGCAACGCCTAGCACCTTAAACGAGTTGGCACCTTGGACCTTGTCTTTGATGGAGACACTGAGCGATGATCCTGCCGAGGCCGCAAGCCTGCTGAGCCTCGAGGATACGGACCTCAACGCCCAAGCAGACGGGGATGAGGGAGACGCTACCGAGGCGGACTATCGCTACACCATTTCCTATGTCACCGAGGGTGAAGGTGCGGTGCTCATCAATGGTCAAACCTCTACCACGGTAACCGAGGAGGTTATTGATTGGTACAAGGACGACCCGGACATGGGCGCTGGCCTCATCATGGGTGCGGTGGCTAAGCCCACCATGGGTCTTGATGATTCGGGTAATCCCACGGGTGTGGAAGTGTCCGAATTCAAGGGCTGGTACAAGCGTACCTTCCATGCTGACGGGTCCTATACCGACTCCGATGGTCCGATTTCTACGGGTCGCGAATTGACCAAGGCTCGCATCTTGGAGGGCTTGAACCTCACCGATGACGACGTTCGCATTCCGGCGGACACCACCTTTGTGGCCAAGTTCAGCGAGCGCATGGCTACCACTTATACGGTGAGCTACCTCTCTGAGGGTCAAGGCACCATCTCGGTGGAGAACAACTTCGACCTGCCGAACACTCAAATCGATAAGGTAACGGGCTCGACGGCTACGCCGGCTGAAGGTTGGGAGTTTGAGGGCTGGTACAAGCGCATTGTGGACATCAATGGCGATGACCACGACATGCTCATTACCAGTGAACTGGCCCTGACGGCCGAAACCTTGCAGGGCGAAAACGGTGCGTGGATTAACCGTGACAGCAACCTGCGCTATGCCGACACGGTCTTTGTGGCCAAGTTCAAAGAGAAGCCCAAGACCAAGTTTGTGCGCGTTAAGCCGCTGAACCATGAAGCGGAAATCGAGGAACAATTACGCGTCTTCGTAATGGCTCGTGTGGTGAACACCTCCACTCGTGCCCAAGATAAAGACATTGCCGTCTATGGCGAGCAGAATGGACCGGAGCCTTCGGCCTATGAGAACTATGCTCTGCCCGGCAGCGATGCCGATCGTGATTACTTCTTTGGCGAAGACGACGCCGCGGGTGATCCCAACAGTGCTGACGGTAACACGGGCACCTGGGTGCTCATTGGTGACCCCCAAGGCTATGCCGTAGCTAACCAGGCGAATACGGAAATCGACGTCACTTCTATCACCAATGACGCCAATCGTGACATTCGCCAAATTCGCTGGGTCATTAAGGCCGTGGATCCGGAAGCTATTAAGGCAGGCAAGAGTGGTTGGGATCTGATCTCCGACGATAGCGCTGCCTACGAGACGCCGGTTCCCCATGGCTTCCGCATGAATGTGGACGCCATGCCCGACGACGACTCCAGCGATGAAACCATTGCTGCAACGGCAGGTAAGCAAGAGGCCGACGACGTTGACCCCGAGCGTCTCAACATTGGTTGGACCTGGCAGCGCGACCTGATTACGGGCGAGTATGTCACCACCGCAACGGGCAACAAGACTTTGCAGCCGAAGGCCCAGATGGCCCCTCGCTTTCGCGTAATGCGGCAGGCGTCATGTGCCATACCCTCATCAAGGACTACTTCAAGATGGACGGTAGTGCCGTTGAGGGCGCCGAAGGCGATGACGGCACGCCCTATTCTGCCGAGGCGCACCTGAACCACTTTGTGTCCACGGTGCTTCGCTATGACGATACGAAGTTTGCGCACCCCGAGCGGGCACGGGCTGGCTTCTATCGTGCGGCGGAATATCCCACCATCAAGATCGACATGGAACAGGCCTACTTCACAGGCAGTGCTATCGAGCGCTTCTCCTGGGTATCCGGTCGTCCGTCCATCGATCCGGAAACTTCGCGCATGATGCGCTACACCATTCACCTGACCAACCTCTCGGCTGACCAGCTGGAGTACTTGGGTATTGTGGGTGGCAATGCGGACTTCTGCTCGAATCCTGACCTGTCCATCATGCTGCCCTTCATTGAAGGCTTCGGTGCGGCCGGCATGATGGGGGATCACAACTTCAAGTACATCCCCTATAGCGAGGCTTCAAAGACCACCAACCCGCTGAACTTGAACTACAGTTCGGTGGCTGAGACCCATGAGGAAATCATCTACATCAATGGTGAGCCGATTCCCACGGGCGAAAAGGACGAAAACGGCAACGACATCTATGTCACCGAAACCATTGTGGATCGGGCCGCCGAGAACCTGGATAAGACGGTACCCATGTGGACCTATCACATCGAGGAACTTGACGACAATCTGCAGTACAAGGGCCTGGTGACCAATCCTGACCTGACTCTCACCAATACCTCTATGGGCAAGAGTGTCACAGCCGATGATAAGTTGGGCTCCGTTGAGTCTGGCTACAACCGCAAGTTCATCAACTGGCGTTACACCTCGCCCAACGATGACGGTACCCGCGGCACCTTGAGCATGGGTCACTCCATTGTGATTGAGCTCATGATGCCCATTCGTGAGGATACCTCGGCCGCTATTAGCTCTGACTTGATGAGCGCTACCGGCTATGCCTACAAGTCGGGTAACTACGACCCCTACATCCCAGCCCAGCAGGGCACCAACAAGACGGGCTTCATTTTGGACACCCGTGACTACAACTTGGATAACAACACCAACGAGATGTTGCTGTCCATGCAGATGGAAGCAGCGGGTATTGCTTCGAACACCGCTCAGGGCCAGGCGAAGTACTCGTCCTCTGACTTGGGCACGCTCTACACCCGCTCCGTCAATGGTCCGGTTGGCGTAAGTGAGGGTTCGAACTACACCTATATGAGCCAGGCGGAGAACTTGGGCGCCAGCGAGAACATCGCCAAGAACTACATCCACGGTGTGCTCTTCGACATCCTGCCCTATGAAAACGACACGAAGTCGTTGGCCAGCTCCTTGGATGACGACGGCAACGTGGTAGGCGAGGCCCGTGAGTCTACCTGGCATGGTTGGGTTGAGGATCTGGACTCCATCCGCGTTACGGTCATGGAGCCGCTGAACACCCAAAACCCGAATCCCTACGAGCTGCCCTATGAGAACGTAACGAATCCGGATACGGGCGTGACGATTCCGGCCAAGGCCTCGGTGTGGGTTGGTCCCTTCGAGACCACAACCCACGAAGATGGCACGCCGTGGATTAAGGCGCTGCCGGAGTCTTCGCTGCCGAAGCTCTGGACCTTGGGCACCATGAACGACCAGACGCTCTGGCTCAATGCGCACCGCGACAATACCGACCTGCTTCGCCAGGATGGCTTTGTGCCGCTGCCGGAATTCAAGGCCTATGTGGCCAGCCATCCGGCCGAGGCGCAGACCTTGAAGCGGGCGCTGCGGGGTATGTGGGTCCAGGTGGCCGAGAACGTTATCTTGCCGCCCATGGGCTACATTCGCTTGACCTATGACATGCATGCGCCGTTGAACCTGCCCAAGTATCTGGGTTCGACTACGGGTGACTACGTCTTTGACCTCAATCAGGACCAGTTCGATCCCAACCTGAATCCGGACTTGGCGGCACGGCTGCGTTCCGTGTTGCAGTGGAATACCTTCGTCCAGCGCGTTAATACCGGCGGCGTGGGTACCGACAATGCTGCTCGTGTGGTAGAAAACCGTCAGGCTGGTGCCTTCATTGATGCACCGGATGAGCGGGGCTACTTGGGCGACTACGTCTGGATTGACACCAACTGGGATACGCTGCGCAACGAAACCGATGGCGCTGACGATGTGGACAATCAGGGTCGGGCAACCACCCAGCGCAAGGGCTCTAACGGCCGCTACATGATTGCTACGGGTTCTGCCTATGACCCCATCACGGGTGAGCGTTACGGCACCTACGTGAACGAAGAGGGCGAAACCCGACCGGTCTCTGAGCTCTACCAGGATGTGGACTTAGACGGCGAAGCGGAAGACCCCGGTGTGAACGGCGTGGTGGTAGAGCTGCTCAACGAGTATGGTCTGCCCGTTAACCGCGACGGCCAAGTGGTGCGCTTTGTGGAGAACGCCGCAGGCAAGGGCAACCATCGTTGGGTGGTCTGCAACTCGCAAACCGGCGAGCCGGAGCTCAACCTGGGCGGTGGCTACATCAACGCTGACGCGGGTGGCCCCTACACCTACACCACGGAAAACGACTACAACGAAAATGCTGGCTACTGGATTATGTCCAACCTGAAGCCGGGCAAGTATAAGCTGCGCTACACCTTCCCGAAGGAATACGCGGGCTATACCCTGACGACACTTTCGACCGGTCCTGACTTCGACCACGACGGTGTGCCGGACAACCCGATGATCATTACCCATCGCCAGGACGATCCGTCCACCCCTGATGTGGATGAGACGGCGCTGGTCTGCGAAACCACCAACCCCATTACGGTGGAGCCGGTGGTCTTCGACAAGGACTACTTCAAGCAGAACGCTGATGCCTTTAGCAACCCCGATCCGGCTCACAGCGTCTATGACGCTAACGCCACGAGCTACGTGCTGGGTATTAGCGCACCGGTGACGGTGGAGGGCGAAGTATTCCGCGACGACATGTATGAGGGTGGCATTCCCATGGCTGATGAGGACAATCCCGATGTGGACCTCATCGATGGCTGGATGGACCGTCAGCAGGATCAAGCCACGGTGGGCGGCGAGGTGACCTATCGTCGTGAGCAGCGCATTGGCAAGATGCGGGTGTCGCTGTTCGAGTACGATCCGGAAAGCCAGACCATCGATACGGAAGTGGCCTTAGACGCTGAGGGCAACCCGGCTACCATGGTGACCACCTTGGCCACCGACAATGAGGGTGACCCGGCCTGGGATGGCCGCTTCAGCTTCACCATGAAGCCGAACCGCTACTATGTGGTGCGCTGCGAGGATGAGGTACCCAGCCGTATCTTGAAGCCGACGCCGATGCTCTATACCAAAGATCCGCTGGAGTATCCCACTGATGATCCAGATTC
Organism: uncultured Parvibacter sp.; assembly: GCA_910587945.1. Classification (GTDB taxonomy): domain Bacteria; phylum Actinomycetota; class Coriobacteriia; order Coriobacteriales; family Eggerthellaceae; genus CAJUNI01. The sequence goes on along the minus strand of CAJUNI010000011.1, from coordinate 30,712 downwards.
GATCTGGGATAACGACCTGGAGCTTGTGGTAGTGGATCAGCCCGATGGCACGAGCACCACCCATGGCCAAACCAGCGCCTTCTTGGCAGCGATTCCCACCGATAAGCAAGGACGAGCTGTCTATGAGCAGGGCGACAAGTGGCGTGGCTATAAGGTCTATCGCAAGTTTGGCTTAGGCTACATTGATGGCACGAAGGGCATCATTGGTAATTACGTCTGGCACGACCTTGACTACGACGGCTTCCAGGATCTGTTGGAGCCGGCCGTGGAGGGTGTCACGGTTACCTTGGAGCAGTACTGGTACAACCCGAAGGCCAATGGCGGCAAGGGCGCTTGGCAGTTGGTACACCGGGAGCGTTCCTTCAATGAGGATACCCAGAAGTGGGAGTGGATTCCGAAGAAGAATCTGACCCGTACCACCAATGACGCGGGTCGTTACGTCTTCAACAATCTGCCCACCTATGTGCCCGACCCCTTAGATGACGACATCGACAAGATGGACGACGAAAAGGAAATGTACATTGCGGGCTACCGGGTACGTATTGACCGCAGTGACTTGGCTGGATTGAGCACTAACTGGGGCTTCACCTATCGTGACCATGCCTTGCAAACCGGCGAGAACGGCCTGGTGTCTAACGATGAGCGCAACGACTCCGATCCGTTGTCGCTTATCACCATGGCGCCGGCCTCAGGTGCGGCCTTTGGCACAACTGCTCAAAGTAACCCCGAGCTCTGGGTGCCGGCCTACTACCTCAACCCGGCCACGGACAACCTCACCATTAATGGGGATACGGGTATTTCCACCGACTCCATGATTGTGCTGGCAGGCCCGTCAGTACCGGGTGAGACCGATGATGACTTTGAGCGGGTAATTGAGACCACCCTCAATGGCTTTACCGTGCCCCTGCGCTATGACCTGGCTAATGCCCAGCGTTATGAAGATTGGGATGCGGGCTTGAAGGCCGTGCCGGTGGCGGACGTTACTGGTCGCGTTTGGGAAGATAAGGATTACGACGGTATCCAGTCCCAAGAGCGGGAAATGGTGCCGGCGCCGACCCCTGAGCCTGATGAGGGCGAGGAGGTTCCCACCACGCCGAGCACCCCAGAACTGGTGCCGGGCGATTTGGTGGAGCCGGGCATTGCCGGTCAGACCGTGGCGTTGACCCAGTGGTACTACGATCCTTCGGCCACAAACCCGGCCGATGGCAACAGCCACTGGTTCCAGAACGAGCAGTTTGGCCTCGATCGCTGGACCGCCAATATCGTGACCGGTGGTCGCGCCTATGCAGGTGCCTCGGTGGATGCCAACGGGGATCCGGTGGCGCCGGCAAAGACCGACCCGGCTCAGGGCGAGATCATGGTGGAAACCGACGAGCAGGGCGATTATCGCTTCGATAACCTGCCGACGGCCTACACCGCAGCTGACGGAAGCCACTACTTGGCAGCCTACCGCGTGCGTCTGGTAGCGCTTGTGGTGGACGACAATGGCACACCCGATGATCCGACCGATGACAACTACTGGCTGCCGACCCGCGATCATAGCGTGGAGGAAGGCCATGACCAGTGCATCACCCACGACTCCGACATCACCGATGCTTTCGAGCTCAAGTTGGTGGATATGGAGCTTACGGCCGATGGTCGCGTGGTAGAGCGCAACCATGATGGCCAGGTGGTATTGGCGCGCGTTATTGACGAGGCAACGGATTCTCACGACTCCCATGTGACGGTGGAAGCAGCCGATGCGACGTTGGGTGTGGAGACGGTCTACGACTGGCTGTTGGTGCGCAACGACTACCCGGCTAATGCAGCGGGTCGCGTGTCTGTGGCCGGCGGCGATGCCGGTGAGTTAGCGGCACCGGTACGCTCTATCGTGGGTGTGATCTGGAACGACGAAGACAACAACGGCATTCAGGATAAGGATGAGTATGGTAATCCGGTTCCTGATGAGCTGGGTGTGGATGGCATCCAAGTGACTCTGGAGCGCTACATCTCCAATGATGAGGGCGGTTGGGATCAGGACCTCAACTGGGCTGATCAAGCAGCTTGGGATGACTATGCCAATAAGTATGCAAGCCAAGACAACGCCATGGTGCTGAACCACTCCACGGTGACCCAGGAAGACATCAATATCGAAGGGGCCAAGCGTCACGGCATCTATCGCTTCGATAACTTGCCCACTCAGGCGCGCGACGAGGACGGCACCATTCGTGTGTTGGCCTATCGTGTCCGTCTGACCGACCCGGAGTACAAGCAGCGCGCCTACCTCACGGCTCGTTACCAGCGGGGCGAAGACCGCACCCTGGACTCTGACTTGGTCTATAAGGATGCCTACCTCATGAGCCGGGCAAACCAGGAATACACCGTCTTGTTGGATATGGCGGATCCGACTGCGACCACGACCTTGAATGATGTGGATGCCGCTAATTCCCATAACCCGAACCAGGTGCTGCGCTACAGCCAGGGTATTTCTCGCGCTGCTGAAGGTGTGAGCCGGGCGGCTACTATGGAAATGCCCACCGATCCCATCATTACCTATGATGCGGGTATGGCGTCCGATGGTGCGTTCAACGACGGCGGCGTTCGCGTACGTCAGATGAAGTCCATCGCCGGTACGCTCTGGTATGACGAAAACTACAACGGTTTGTTAGATGAGGGCGAAGAAGTGCTCGCGGGCAAGCGGGTTACGCTCAAGGTGTGGGTGTGGAACGATGACACCCAGGCCTGGGAGCCCGAGATGGATAACGGCACCCAAGCAGGGGAGACCCAGCTTACCCGGGCTGATGGTAGCTTCGCCTTTGTGAACCAGCCTATCTGCACGCCCATCTCTATCCCCGAAGGTCAGGAGGAGCCGGATCCGGCTACCCAAGACCTGCTGGGCTACACCGTAAGTGTTGAGGGCGACGATCAAGCTGTGGCCGTTTCGGTGGCTGGCTTGCCGGTCACCCGCCAGTTGGTGGAAGAGGATGAAGCTCTGTCCTCGAAGGCCTATCGTCCGCACGGCGCGGGAGACTTTGCCCATGACGGCTTAGCGCGCGATGTCAACTACGGCGATGACTATCCGCTGGCTTGGGAGAAGCTGGATATTATCCACGATCCCGAAACCGAGTCTGCCTCAGTGGTGGATGGCCGCATCGTTCTGGCAGCTCCGGCCACCGAAGGCATGACCGAAGAGTATCGTCGTGATGTGCCGGTCGAGGGTGGCAGTGCTTCCTTCGACATCTCTAAGGGCTATGACGAAGAGCGGATGAACGGTGGCTTTGTGCCGCTGGGTGAGACCATCTCCGGCGTTGCCTGGATTGATGCTAACTACGACGGTATCCGCAACCTGGCAGAGGTTGTGAGCCTCGATGACCCGACCTCGCTTGTAAGCCAGCAGATTGAGCCGGCTTTGGTTAACCAGCCGGTCTATCTGATCCAAGAGTACTTCGATGGTACGAAGTGGGTACGCAACAACCTCTTTGGTTCCATCGCAGACTCGGTGGTGACGGGCGACCTGCGGGCTACCGAGACCACGGTTTCGGTGCGCTATCCCTCCGAGAGCCTGGAGTATTGCATCGAAGGCCCGGGTATTGAGAACGAAGAGTGGGTTGGCGGCGCTACGCCGTGGCCGGGTGCGAAGGGTGTCTTCACCGGTCTTGAACCCATGAGTGAATATAAGGTGCGTTGTCGCCTCATCGAGAATGGTGTTGAAGGCGTGCCGATGTATGTCAGCACCACGGGCGTGCGCCTGGTGGAGGAGCCGGAGACGACGCTGGTGAAGACCGGCTTCAAGCTGCGGGCAACTTCCAGCACGGTCCAGGTGGCTGGTGTGCCGAGCACTGACACGGTAGAGGCACCCTATGGTGTGGAGTACTCTATCGATGGTGGCGCTACGTGGCTGTCGGGCTCTGAGGTGGTATTCACCGCTCTTGCCGATCGCACGGAATACACCGTTATTGCTCGCGCTCGGGGTAACGAGGCCTACTACGAGGCCCATCCCGACGAAATCATGACCGTGGCCGAAGGTGACGGTGAAGCTGCGGGCGATGGCACCGGTGACAGCACCGGAGACGGCACGGGCGACGGCACCGGCGATGGTGACGGCTCGGGCGATGGCTCCGGCGATGGTGACGGCAACGGCGACGGTGACGGTGATGGCGACAAGCCCAGCGACATCGTTGAGCCGAGCGCTCCCTTCGCAGCTCTGGCTATTACAACTACGGCTGCTAAGGCCGGTACGTCCATTG
>CAJUNI010000011.1:2965-26476 GCA_910587945.1 uncultured Parvibacter sp. | reverse complement strand
GCTATATCCCGAGCGATCCGGCTGCTGGTGGTGTGGCGCAGATTCCGTCTATGCCGCTGCCCTTGGGCTCCAAGAGTGCGGTAACCGATCGCGAAGGTCGCTACAGCTTCACGGGTCTTGCCCCCTACGTACAGCTGAAGGCCGATGGCACACCGGTTGACTTAGAGGCCCCGGGTACGGTGGGCGGCACCGATGAGCTCTACATTGCTCGCTACCGCGTGCTTATGGGTGAACCGGTTAATGGTGGCGCCCCGACGCGCTTCCATGAAGGGGATGACCCAACCCTCGACTCGGATGCGATCCGTAACGACGACGGCATCATCTATCTGCGCCAGCAGACGGCCTATCGCACCGTGGTTGATTCTGAAGTGACGTTGGATGACGGCTGGGTGTTCTTAAGCCAGCCGGCTACTGAAGACGATGGTCATCAGTATCAGACCAACCTGCGCCTGACCGGCAAGGGTTGGGTTGCGGGCCAGGGCAACGTGGCGCCGGAAAGCACCGTGGCCTTTGACGTGCCCTATGGTCTGTCTGTAAGTGGTGGCGACGCTGGTGTCACGCAACCCTTCGACGGTGCCATTGCTGGTGTGGTCTGGGAAGATCTCGACCGCAACGGCGTGCGCAACCAGAAGGAAGGGGAGGCCGGTATTGCCCTTGATGAGGACGGCAATGAAGTTGTAGTTCTTGAAGATGGCGTGCCTGGTGCGGTCGTGAAGTTGACACGCTACTGGTATCGCGGGCCGGTTGAAGGCAGTGATGCGGTGTGGCTCTATGACAGCCGCTTCGAGGAGCAAACCATTATCACGGGTGAAGATGGCACCTACCGCTTTGAGCATTTGGCCGGTGCAGGTGAGTCTCCCTATGAGGCTATGGAAACCGTGATCTTTGGCTATCGCGTGAACGTGATGGAAATTCCTGACGGTTATACCGTAACGGCGCTCAACGCGGCGGATCCGGCAACGGCCACCGATGAAGAGGGCAATGCCCAAGAGCCGAAGAACAATCCGCGTATTGACTCTGACCTGGACGATCAGACCACCCGCTTGCTGCCTGATACGGGCATTGATGGCCTGGTAGTGCTGGCGTTGCCTCTGGCTGCGAACGAAGCCGAGGATGTACGAGTGGAGGGTCCGTGGTATACCACTGCCGAGGGTCGCAGCAATCTCTGGTCAAAGATTGCCGTAACTCAAAGCGAGCACAACGATGCGGGCCTCTTGCCCTTCATCTTGGGTGAGGTATCGGGTATTGTCTTTGAGGATCCTGATAAGGATGGCTTCCATCTTGGTGAAGAAGTGCGGGTACCGGGTGCTGTGGTGTACTTGGAGCGCAAGCACGGTACCGTGGATGAGGCCCTTGAGGCGGGCGTTGGTAGCTCTATTACCGACGGCAAGCCGGGTAGCCACTTAGATAAGGCGGGCGAGCCGCTGGAGACGGCAGAGCGGGTCTATGCTACGGCAGAAGATCTAGCAACGCCGGAGCCCGAGAAACCGGCCGATCCGGAGGATCCGGAAGAGCCCGCAGAGCCGGTGGATCCGGAAGAACCCACCGATCCCACTGATCCCGATACGCCGACAGAGCCCACGGATCCGACCGACCCGGATACTCCCACCGAGCCTACTGATCCCACCGATCCTGATACGCCGACGGAGCCGGAGAAGCCGGTAGTGCCGGTGGAACCGGGTGAGGGCGAAGAAGGCTCGGAGCCGGGTGATGGTGGCGAGACCGGCGGCGAGGGTGACGGCACTGAAGGAACGGAAGGCGACGGGGATGCGGACGCTCCTCAGACGCCGGAAGGCGAGGGCGATGAGCCGGTAGTCACCTTTGCAAGCCTGGTAGCTGACCAAGTTGCTATGGTCGCGGCTGAGGGTGTAGCCCGTGTCGCAGAAGAGCTTCCGCTGGCTGCGGGAGACCCGGCCGATGGCAGCGAGGAGGGTACTGACCCCGTCACGCCGACCGACCCGACGGAGCCCACTGATCCCACTACGCCGACCGACCCGACTGACCCGACGGACCCGAGTGATCCTGAGAAGCCGGAGAATCCGACAGATCCCGAAGATCCGACAGATCCCGATCAGCCTAAGGATCCGGACGAGGAAGAGCCGAAAGAACCGGTGCGCGAAGAGCACGACGGCATTCTCTCGGAAGGTGACTGGGAGCTGGTGGCTACGACCACCTCCGATGAGTCGGGTGCCTATGAATTCACCGGCCTTGAGTTGCTGGATGAGCAAGGAAAGCCCTACTACTATCGGGTACGGATGTTCATTCCGGGCGAAGCAGAGTTTGTGCCCTACAACCAGGGTGATAACGATGCGATCGATAACGACTTGGCTCACATGAATCTCATTGGTGAGAAGGCCCATCCGCTGGAGGGTATCACCGAGACCATGGCCCTGACCCATCGCTTGGGCACCACGGTGCTGGTGGAAGTCACGCCGGAGGAGACACCGGGTACCGAGGACGAGGGTGCATCGACCACGCCCGATGGGGGCACGACCCCAGATGCGGGAACCACCCGGGCTGCACGCTACGTAGCTCTGGCCGAAACTACGGAGGATTCGGACGAGGCAACGGACGATGCGGATGCTCCTGGCGATGAAGGGACCGAAGATACTGACCCGACGGAACCGGTGTTCCGTGAAGAATACCTGGCGAAGCCGAACGCCTACGGTGTGGGATACAACGTGGTAGAGGCTTCCAACTGGACTGAAGAGACGGCGAAGCCCGTTGATCTTGGTTACTACGTAGAGCCGGATCCTGAGGTGCTGAAGCCGACGAAGTTTGACCCGCTCCGTCCGTGGCTGCTCTTGCCGAAGACGGGTGACCAGGCACTGCTTCTGCTGTTTGCCTTGATTGCCGCGGGTGCCTTCGCTCTTCTTATTGCTGCAGGGGTGCGCCGCCGCCGCAAAGAGGAGGATGAGGAAACCGAATCCTAACCTCTGGCCGCGCCGCTGACCGCTTCTTAAAAACAATCGAGCCGTTTTTGAGGAGCACAGATAGAGGGTTGCACTGAGGTGTACCTCCGAAGAGGACCGGGACGAAACGCCCGGTCCTCTCTCTTTTGAAAGCGGGGTATCCGCGCAATTTCTGTGAAGGCTTCGCTAAAAAGCGGGGGAGAAGCCCGGTCTAGCTGGGCGTGGGAAGAAGCCATCGCTACAATAGGGGCTCCATCCTTACACGGCCAAAACTCTGACTTCCCAAGAGCAGGTAGCCGTCTCAAAGGCGCCCGACTCAAACGACATCTCCCTTCGCAGGAAAGGAACTTCTTGCTATGAAACGAATTTCTCATCTCTTGGCAGCCGCCGTGAGTGCTTGTTTATTAGTGGTAGGCCTTACGGCTTGTGCCAGCCCATCCACTCAGACTCCCGACAATGTTGCGGCAACGGTAGGTTCGTCATCGATCTCCGAAGATGCCGTGACAGACTATATTCAAACGTTCCGCACCGCCTCCGAACTTACGGATGATGAGGCCTGGGCAAACTGGATGACCCTGAATGGCTATACCGCTGAAGATGTGCGTTCGCAAGCCATTGATGTACTCGCATCTCAGGAGCTGCTTGAGCAGGCGGCCGAGGAGATGGACATCACAATCACCGATGAGGAAATGGCTGCAGCCTTGGAGGCTATTAAAACCAACTATGGCTCAGAGGAAGCCTGGGCCTCCGTTCTTGAGAGCCTGGCATTAAGCGAAGAAGAATATGTCGAGCAACGCCTTCGACCCTCGCTCTTGCAGCAGAAAATTGCTGTTCAGGTAGGGGGAAGCGCGGTAGCTGACGACAGTGCAGTATTGGGCTTTGTGCAAGAGAACGCCTCGCTGTTTAATGGGGCGCGAGAGTCTCGTTCGATTCTGTTTGATAGCGCCGATGAGGCCACTGCTCGCAGTGTGTGGGCTGCGCTTACCAACGGTTCGCTCGACTTTGCTGAAGCCGCGACTCAATATTCCCTGGACGCTTCGGCGCCGGCGGGAGGCTATCGTGGCTGGGACATTCTTGATGTCCCTAACTCTGAGTATGCCCAAGCACTCCAGGGGATGGTAAAGGGTCAAATCAGTGATTTAGTAGTAACACCCGCAGGTATTGAGATCATTCAGTGCACCGATGTGTTAGAGGCTCCAGAAGACGGATTCACGTCGTTGGATCAACTTCCCCAAACCTTGGTAGATGAGGTGCGTACGATGACTAATGATGGAGCGGCGGGTCAGGCCTATTACGCGTGGTATGCCGATTACAGCAAAGATAAAGTAACCACGAATCCGATGCCCTCGGGATTGCCCTACGACGTTTCGCAATCCTAAAACTGGCGGAGGCGGTAGGATTCGAACCCACGGTACCTCGCGGCACAACAGTTTTCAAGACTGCCGCCTTCAACCACTCGGCCACGCCTCCGCACGGGTTGAAAGGATACCACAGATTCGCGTCCAGTTCAGGATAGAACGCGTTCGGCGGTGAAGGGATTCTGAGTCGTTTCCTTGGGCCTTGACGATTAATACGGCGCGGTGCAGTGGTGCGAGCGGGCGTCGCGCGAAGGTGAACCCGGCTCGAGTGCGAAACTCAGGTTGGGAACACCTATGCAGGAGCGGAGACGAAGGGCTCTCATCGCTTGGGAAGCACGGCAGCGGCTCCGTCGTCGGGGAGGGCGCGGGTTCCCCTATAATGAGGCCCATGAATGAAACCGGATCCCATAGTTCTTCTAAGGCTCTCCATCGTCGAGAGCTTCGTTTGGCGCGTAAAGCCCAAAAGGAAGCCGAACGCCAAGCTCAGGATGAACGTTTCATGGCAGCTGCGCTGGAAGAGGCAAAGCAGGCAGCCGAAGCCGGGGAAGTTCCCATTGGTGCCGTGGTGGTATACGAGCCGAAGGATCGCGCAACGGGGGCTTCATTGGCAGAGCCGGTCATCATCGCGAAGGGCCATAACTTGCGCGAAACCCTTAAAAGCCCCTCAGCCCATGGGGAGTTTCTTGCCATGGAAGAAGCGGCGCGGGCGCTCGATCAGTGGCGACTTACGGATTGTACTGTCTATGTCACTCTGGAGCCGTGCATCATGTGTACGGGTCTTATGCATCAAGCCCGGGTGAGCCGCTGTGTCTATGGGGCTGCGGATCCGAAAGCGGGCGCTGCGGGTTCTCTCTACGCCATCCCGGAAGATCAGCGGCTGAATCATCGTTTTGAAGTTACTGCGGGAGTATGCGAGGCTGAATGTACTCAGCTGCTGCAGGAGTTTTTTGCTCGGCGTCGTCAAGCACAGGCTCCCGCTGCTTCTCTTCAGAAGGAGTAATCATGAGTGATAGTCCTATGTCTGTAGACATGTTGAATGCTGCACGAAACGCCCAGTGGGAGGCGGATGCGTTCTTGGGTCACGGGAGCGTAAAAGCGGTCGCTCCGGCGAAAGTGAACCTCTTTCTTGCCGTAGGCGACAAACTATCTGATAACCGTCATCACGTGACGACGGTTATGCATAGCGTCACCCTTCACGATACGCTCTACCTCCATGGCCAGGCCGCTGAGGATGTTCTGATGCCGGGGGCTGAATTGTTGGCAGGTCAAGCGCTGGGCGGACCCTGCGACAATCTGTTCGTAGCTATTGATGCAGTGGATAAAGGGGCTGCCATGGCCCTCGATATTCCCGCTGAGGAAAACATTATCTTTAAGGCGCTGGATGCCTATTGCCGCCTGGTGGGCTTTGACCAACCCTATCGGGTATCTATTCGACTCGAGAAGGCCATTCCGCATCAGGCGGGCTTGGGGGGTGGCTCCTCCGATGCAGCGGCGGCACTGTTAGCCTTTGCACGTACGCTCGGTCATGATCCTGCGCGGCCGGAGCTTCTGGAAGCCGCTCAAGCGGTTGGGAGCGATGTGGCATTCTTCTTTCAAGGGGGTTGTGCCCTTATGGAAGGGGCCGGCGAACAGTTGGTACATACGCTCGAACCGGCCAAGCGTCCGGTCTTGCTGGTGAAGCCGTCGGTGGGTGTGTCTACCGCCGCTGCCTACGAGGCCTTTGATCGAGAGGGTAGTGCGGTGGATCCGGCTCTTGTGACCCAAGCACAAGAAGCCACCGCAGCTAACGAGGTACCCCTTATAAACAATTTAGCGCCCGCTGCGCAAGCCGTGACGCCGGAGCTCGATGATGTGCAACAGTGGTTAGCGAATCAGGACGCCGTGGAAACTACGCTTTTATGCGGAAGTGGCTCCTGTTTTGCCGCATTTACCCGCAGCTTTGATGATGCGGTTGCTCTTGCAGCTGAAGCAGGAAAGCGGGGCTGGTGGAGTCGTGCGGCATCGCTCTCATCGTTGCGAGCAGCGCTGTTGTAGGGGCTGGAGCAGCTGGAGTCAGGATTTTTGGGTTGAGGCTTTGCGGTCGGTACGTTTGGCGAGCTGGTAGCTCGCTTTGGGACAATGGATTTCGTGAGCGAAAGTTTGTGGTGTCTAAGGAGGGGTAACGATGGGATTACTGGCGCGGCTATCGCGGATGATTCCCTTGATAATTGCCTTGGCCCTGGTGGCGGCAATTATCTACGTCGTTTTTACCTACCTTCATTCGCCGGCCCGCGCAAAAGAAGTGCTTATTAAGGTATTTACCTGGTTAACGGGGCTCTTGAGTGCCTTCTTTGGCTTGGCTACGCTCTATGCGCTCTTTGAATCCAACAGTGGTGTCCTTGATTTAGCGGGTAGCTTCTTGGTGGTTACGTTGGTAGCCCTCGCCATTACGCGCTTCTGTAACTATCGCTTCTTGAAGCATCATCCGAGCTATCGCAAAAAGCCTACGGATCGCGCTCACACCAAGCGTTTCCCCTGGCAAAAGTAACACTATCCGCGCGTGGAATTGATTCTCGGCGAGAATGCAACGAACCCCCGTCCAGATAACCCAGACGGGGGTTCGTGTAACTTGCTAGTGGCGGAGAAGCAGGGATTCGAACCCTGGAAGCCCTTGTGGGGCTTACTCACTTAGCAGGCGAGCACCTTCGGCCTCTCGGTCACTTCTCCGCGGCAACCGTATATATTACTGGAAGCGGGCCCCAGGGTCAATGAGAAAACCATCTGCTGGCGGCCCAAGAGAAGAGGGCGCCCGTTACCGGTTTCGGGATTTCGCCCGGACGAGCAGCAGTTTATAATGCCGCCCTATGGCAGCAAAACATTCCATACCGCCCATTGTTTACAAGCTCCTCATTGTGGTCGCAACCATTATCTGGGGCTTAAGTTTTGTGGTCATGAAAGACTCCATTGACTCCATGGAACCCGCCTGGCTTATTGGTGTGCGCTTTCTTATTACCGCAGCACTTTTGACGATTTTCTTGTGGCCTTCGGTCAAGGTGTCGCTCAACCGAAGGGATCTCATTAAAGGTGCGATTCTGGGGGTGCTCCTCTTTTTAGCCTACTGGACGCAAACGGTAGGGCTCGCTTTTACCACGCCGGGCAAGAACGCCTTTTTAACGGCCACCTACTGCGTGATGGTGCCCTTTATGTACTGGCTTTTAGCCGGCCGGCGTCCCACGGTTTATAACCTGGTGGCAGCCGTGCTTTGTGTGGCGGGCATGGCGCTCGTGTCGCTCACCGGGGGTCCGCTTTCCCTTGAGTTTGGCGACCTCATGACTTTGGTATGCGCTGTGTTCTTTGGGCTCCACATTGTCTGCGTAGGTCGATTTACTGAAAACGCCAACGTGCTCGGGCTTACGGTCTTTCAGTTTTGGGCCATGGGTATCTGCGGCGTACTCTTGGGTGCGGCTATCGAGCCCGCGCCTCAGTTAAGTGCCCTGACCAGCGACTTCATATTCAACATGATCTATCTCGTGGTCTTTGCGTCCTGTATTGCGCTGGTAATCCAGAATGTGGCACTCGCTCATATTCCCCCTGCTCAAGCCTCGTTGCTTCTGTCTTTGGAAGCAGTGTTTGGGGTGGTGTTCTCGGTGTTGCTTTACGGCGAAAGCCTCACGGTTCGATTAGTGATGGGCTTCATCCTGATCTTTGGCGCTATTGTGCTCTCGGAAGTATTTCCCCTCAAGCGGACGACTCAGGAGGCGCCAAGCGAAGGAGAGCGGGAAGAAAACGAAGCGGCAACCGCTGTGCTGTCTCAGGTGGCTGTCCAAGCAGATTTGCTGAGTGGCGATACAATGGCAGCAGGCGAACTGGAAGAACTCCTCATTGGAAAGGTTTAAAACCATGAAAGAGAAACTTGAAGAGCCGGGTCGTGACAACATTGTTTTGATTGGTATGCCTGGTGCGGGGAAGTCTACGCTGGGCATTGTATTGGCCAAAATCATGGGCTATGAGTTTGTGGATGCCGACTTGGTGATTCAAAGCCAATGCGATAAAACGCTGCAACGCATCATTGACGGCTGTGGCGCCCAAGGATTTATCGAGGTCGAAAACCAAGTACTCTCGGGCATGAACTTCGAACATACCGTGATTGCCACGGGAGGTTCGGCCGTCTATTCCGAAGAGGCCATGGAGCATTTGCGCAGCATCGGTCGCGTGGTTTACTTGCAGATCGACTTCGATAGCGTGAAAGAGCGTTTGACCGACCTTCAGGAGCGCGGCGTGGTGCTCAAAGGCGGTGTATCTATGAGCTTGCGCGATCTCTTTGATGAGCGTCAGCCACTTTATGAACAGTATGCTGATTACACGGTGGATGTAAGCGACCTTACAATCACGGCAGCAGCTCGCAAGGTGGCAGCAGCCCTGAGCTAGGGGTGGCAGGGAAGACGCCCTAGCGTCAATCATATTTCGTCATGAAAAAGGCCAGCAGGTGTTGCACTGCTGGCCTTGGTGTATTCTGGCGCCCCCGAGAGGACTCGAACCTCCGACGCACGGTTTAGGAAACCGACGCTCTATCCGCTGAGCTACGAGGGCAGTAGCTTTGAATTCTACCACGGGTCAGGAACCAGCAAGGCTGCTCAAGAAAATTCTCGCATTTGTCCTGGGACGGCTAGGAGTCGGCGACTAGGTTAGCGTCCGTCTCGCGACCTGGAAGCGCGGATGCAAAACTGCGAGATGTAAGATGAATAGCTCCATCAGCCTAATCATTCCAAATCAATCACAACCCCAAGCCCCTCACTCGAGGGGCTTTTTTATGTCTAATGCGGCCTGCAGTGAGCGACTCCTGGAAATAAGTCTACTTGAACCCCGGAATAAAAACGAAATTTGTACTTCTGGTCACCAACGGGAGTTTTTAGCGCGGCTCTGTCGCGAGAAAGGCTGTTGGCAGGCTTTCAGTATCGATCTCTGGTGAGTTATGCCACACATTTAAGCAAATCATGGAATAACTAAGCCTATAAATGCTCAATATCGGCTTTCAGAAGAGGCCCCCGCGCTAAAATCGTCTGCCTTTGACCAGAAGTCGCAATTTCAACGACAGAATGAGTACCATCAGGCCTCGCGATGCATTTTCTTGCCAAATTCCCCTAGCAGGATCGCGCGATTCTCAAGTCGCAACCCTTAGCCCTACTGTTGCAAAAAAGAAAAGAGGCCCGAGTGGGGGCTCGGGCCTCGAGCTCTTCGTATCGAAGAGTGGGCTCTCTCGAAGGGGGATTCGACGAGGCCCGGAGGGGGATACGCGACCCTTGGGGTCGCAACTGCCACAGGGGCAGGGCGTCGGAAGTGAGAGGAGGGGTTCTTCCGTATCGCCGCGATTAAGTATATAAGGCTAAAAGTTAACCTCGGTTATTTCACCAGGGAAACGGTAGGATTTGCAGGATGAATAGTGGCATGGTGCAACTATTGTACCGTTGACCCCTGCTCACCGGCCGCTCAGGGCGCAAGGCTGCGCTACCTCTTGGGAAACAAAGTTTGGGCAAAGAGTGCACCAAAGAGGGGTGCGGACAATCCTCGGGTATCATAGAAGGCCTTCTGAGGAAAGGATGCGCTATGCCTGATATTGCTTTGCGTTTTCATAAAGACGCTCTGGTTCTTTCGTCGCCTGCAGCCGACGGCTTGCGCCGGCTCGGTGTTGATCCCGCCCAAGATGGCGATTTCACGCTGCTCTTTGAGCCAGAAATCTATGAAGAGCTCTACCGTCTTGAGACCGCTGCCGAACCCCAGTGCTTAACGGCGCCTACGGCCTACCTCACGCCTATTCGTCTCGCCCAGGCCTCTATGGAGCAGAGCGCTCAGGAGTTGGCCGTTACGGCGTTGAGGCTGGTGCAGAACTATCGTCCGCAACACACGCTGGTGGAGTTGATCCCCTGTGGGTTGCCGCTCGATACATCCAGCGCGGCGTCGCTCAAGGAAACGCGTAGTCAGTATCAGCGCTTCGCCCAGTTGTTTGCTCAGGAGACCTTTGATGGCTATCTTCTCCGGGGCTTTACCTCGCTCGCGGATCTGCGTTGTGCTCTGGAAGCCCTGCGCGAAGCAGACGAACGTCCGGTGCTGGCATCGGTGGCAGTAGATGCTGAGGGTAATCTTTTGGGCTCGAGCTATCACAAAGAATCCCTCGAGGAGGCTTGTGAGCTCATGAGTGCGGGTGCAGCCGTGGTGGGCTTCGAAACCGCAGCCGCTCAAGACCAGGCCTGCGCACTAGCGCGACGTGCCCGCCAGGCCACTGACAAACCGTTGCTGGTGAGCTTGGAGGTGGCAAAGCGCGATGGGCGCCAAGGAGGTCCTACGCCTGAGAATCCCTACTATTGTGCCGACATGATGGTGGCGACTGCCGATGCGTTATGGACGTATGGCGTGCAGTTTTACCGAGCCGAAGGGGATGTCACACCCGCCTATACCGGAGCGCTGGTGGCGGCTACTATGGGCCGTGATGTGTGCGCTCATCCTGCGATGTAAGGGGAGCAGATGGCACGAAATCATCAAGGAACCAATCGCGAAAGAAGTCCCTACTATGGCGCCCTTCAGGCGTTGGTAGATAGTCTTTTTGCCGATGAAGAAGAGAGCGAAGGCTTTGTTGCCGCCCACGAAACTGCACCTGCAGGTACGCTGGAAGCGCCGGCGGGGGATGGCACCAGCTCGGGCCGAACGGCGGAGAGTGCGGCACGTACTGCGGCCGAGACACTCGCGACTCCTTCAGCCACGCAGCATGCTGCTAGTGCTTTTGGGGTGAGTGAGCGCGCTGCTTCGTTATTGGGATTGGGTGCGCTGGTGGAGCAACCTGCCACGGGGGCTGACACTCCGACACCGACAACTCCGGAAGCTGACGGACTGACCCCTCTACAGGTGCGTCGTCTTGATGTGGTGCTTGCGGCTGAAGCGGCGGATCTTCCGGAAGACCTTCTGCGCATTGTGAAGTTGTTGCCGCCCGGCGACTACACGCGCGTGCGTTTGTGTACCCAGCTCAACTCAGCCTTAGGCGGCCATGCCTGGGGCCAGGTTTACGGTACCGTCGTCTAGTCTTTTGGTGCATTCCGCCAATAGCTTCGCGGTAGCCACCGTTGACCTTGCTTTCATTCACGGCAACTTCATAAAGCTTAGTGCTCCACACGAAAACTTCATTGAGGAAAAAACCGGCTCTAGCGGGAGAGTCTTCTAAGCGACGTCAAAATGATGCTTCTTGGTTGCGGAAACCTTGTCTATTTGTGAAAGTCAATACTTGAAGCAAAAAATAGGGGCGAGTACCATATATCCCGCTGTTTGGGACGTACACCACAATATATTGTGGATAACTTGGCGGAAACCCTGTGGAAAGCATGGTGGGAAAACATCTATAAACCCACGTGAGAAGCGGAGTTTAGGCTGCGGCTGAATAACTCCAAAACTCCGGGGCGTGTTTTCTCGACCCATGATTTCACAGACCATGGGCCTTCTTTTGAGAGTTCTTGAAAGAGCGGTGCACAGCCAGGGCCAATACGGCCACGGATGTAAATGAACTATGTAGGGATATCCCTACGGAAAGGAAGAGGCTCCATGGTTGAGACCATCATCAAGCGCGACGGGCGCACCACTGCCTTCCATAAGGAAAAAATTGCGGAGGCGGTAGAGAAAGCGTTCCAGGCTTGTGCTGCTATGCAGGACCGAGCTGTCGCCGATGAGATCGCAAACACCGTTGTAGAAAAGCTGGAAAGTGGCGCCATTGAAGGTACGCCGACGGTTGAGGGTGTTCAGGACTTAGTGGAAGAAACCCTCATTGAAGCCGGATTCGTCCAAACTGCAAAGTCTTACATTCTCTATCGTGCTGAGCGCAACCGTGTGCGCGACGTCAACTCTCGTCTGATCAAAACCTTGAAGGACATCACGTTCTCCAAGGCTGCCGACTCCGATATGAAGCGCGAAAACGCCAACATCGACGCTGATACCGCCATGGGTACCATGCTCAAATATGGTTCTGAGTCCGCCAAGCAGTTCTATGAGATGTGCGTGATTGACCCGCGTTATGCTCGGGCCCATCGCGAAGGCGATATTCACATCCACGACATGGACTTCTACACGCTCACCACTACCTGCTGCCAAATTGAGCTGCGTAAGCTGTTCAAGGGTGGATTCTCCACGGGTCATGGCGTGCTGCGCGAGCCCAACGATATCTCCAGCTACACCGCTCTTGCTTGTATTGCTATCCAGTCCAACCAGAACGACCAGCACGGCGGTCAATCGGTCTGCGACTTCGACTACGGTTTAGCCGATGGCGTGCGCAAGACCTATCGTCGTCTCTACAAGAAGCACGTGGCCGAGGCTTGCGGTTTGCTCACGGCTATCGAAGATGAGCGTAGCTTTGTGGAAGAGATTCTTGCCGAGGCCGAAGAGGCCACGGGTCTGTGGGCTTCCCTGGAAACGGATCCGGCGTTCACGGAATTCGTTCATAACGCGCTGATCGAAAAATCTGCGGCTCTGGCTGAGGCTACGGGCAATGATGAGTGCCGCATCGATGAGTCCAAGGCCCAAACCATCATGGCCTATGGCTTGAAGAACGCAACTCGCGACACGGACCGTCAGACCTTCCAGGCTATGGAAGCTTTGGTACACAACCTCAACACCATGCATTCTCGCGCGGGCGCCCAAACGCCGTTTAGCTCTGTGAACTACGGCATGGACACCTCTCCTGAGGGCCGCATGGTTATCAAGAACATGCTGCTAGCTACCGAAGAGGGCTTAGGCTCTGGCGAAACCCCCATCTTCCCTGTGCAAATTTTCCGCGTGAAAGAGGGCGTGAACTACAACCCCGAGGATCCCAACTACGACCTCTTCAAGTTGGCTATGCACTGTTCGGCTAAGCGTTTGTTCCCCAACTTCAGCTTCCTGGATGCGCCCTTCAACGCGCAGTACTACAAGGGCACGCCCGAGACGGAAATTGCCTACATGGGTTGCCGTACCCGCGTTATGGGCAACGTGTTTGACCCCGAGCGCGAAGTGACGCCTGGCCGTGG
Organism: uncultured Parvibacter sp.; assembly: GCA_910587945.1. Lineage (GTDB taxonomy): Bacteria > Actinomycetota > Coriobacteriia > Coriobacteriales > Eggerthellaceae > CAJUNI01. The sequence continues at coordinate 13,189 of CAJUNI010000011.1, read as the reverse complement.
CAACCTGTCTTTCACGTCTATCAATTTGCCGCGTTTGGCCATTCGTGCCAAGGGTGATCTGGACCTGTTCTTCGACCTGCTGGATTCCAAGCTGCACTTGGTCACGGGTCAGCTGGACGAGCGCTTCGAGATTCAGGCTCGCAAGCATGTATACAATGCACCGTTCCTGATGGGCCAGGGTGTTTGGATCGATTCCGAGAAGCTCAAGCCCACCGATGAGCAGCGCGAAGTGCTCAAGCATGGCACGCTTACTACGGGCTTCATTGGCCTGGCGGAGTGCTTGGTCGCACTCATTGGCAAGCATCATGGCGAATCCGCCGAGGCTCAGCGTCTTGGTTTGGAAATCGTGGGTCACATGCGCAGCTATTGCGATCGCATTTCTCGCGAGCGTGGTATGAACTACACGCTTATTGCAACGCCGGCTGAAGGTCTCTCTGGTCGCTTCGTGCGCATGGACCGCGAGCGCTACGGAGTTATCCCGGGCGTGACCGATCGCGACTACTATACCAACGGCTTCCATGTGCCGGTCTATTACGACATCTCCGCCTTCGACAAGGTGGCCACGGAAGCTCCCTATCACGCTCTGACCAATGGCGGTCACATCTCCTACATTGAGCTCGATGGTGACCCCACCGATAATCTGGAGGCTTTCGAGTCCGTCATCCGCTACATGAAGGATTGCGGCATGGGTTACGGCTCGGTCAATCATCCGGTCGACCGCGACCCGGTATGCGGCTACAACGGCATCATTGAGGATGTCTGCCCGAAGTGTGGTCGTACCGAAGCTGAGCATCAGATGCCCTTCGAGCGTATTCGTCGCATCACGGGTTATTTGGTAGGCACTCTCGATCGCTTCAACGATGCGAAGCGTGCCGAAGAGCATGATCGCGTGAAGCACACCGTGGGTGAAGTTCCTACCCAAGAGTAATTTCTGTCGGTCCTCGCACGGGTTTTAAGGAACCGCTTTAAAACAATCGTGCGAAGTCACCATGTAGTTGCTGCCCCGTTGGCCCCACTCCAACGGGGCGCTTCTATAATAGGAGCCATGGATACCTCTATGAACACCTCATCAATCGCGCCGAAAACCCTTCGGTTGTTCGGTACCGCGCCGGACTCTATCGTCGATGGTCCTGGCTTGCGTTATGCCATTTTTGTCCAGGGTTGTAGCCACGGGTGCCCCGGCTGTCACAACACCGATAGCTGGCCGGCCCTTGGGGGCACCGAGGCTTCTCTGGAAAGCATCCTGGAGGACATTCATAGCAATGGACTCATTCATGATGTAACCCTCTCGGGTGGCGAGCCCTTTGAACAGCCTGAAGCCTGCGCCGCTTTGGCGCAGCAGCTTAAAGCCGAGGGCTATGGGCTCTGGGCCTATACGGGCTATCTCTGGGAAGACTTACAGCGCAAGGCAGAAACACACCCGGCCATAGCAACACTTCTGGATTCTCTTGATGTGCTGGTGGATGGTCCCTTCGTGGAGAGCAAGAAATCCCTGGGGCTTCAGTGGAAGGGGTCAGCAAACCAGCGAGTAATTGATGTGCCTCAAACGAAAGAGCAGGGCGCAGTGGTGCTTTGGCATGCGCCCTCCTTTGTCCCTGACAAACCCCCTGCCTGGTAGGAATCGGGTCTAAGGAATAGCAAAACCATGGAAAAACTCTACGACATGTTCGACAAATTTGTGCACTCCGATTGGCTGACGACCGTCTTGGGCGTAGCCATCATTTTGGGTGTCACGTTGGTGGTCTCTCGTTGTGCGGTGATCCTTACGCGTAAAGTGTTGAAGAAAGGGTCGCTGCTTCCCACCAGCTCTATTTTTGTCAACGTGATCCGCGTGGCAGTTTGGGTCGTAGGCATTAGCTTCATGCTATCCACCTGTTTCAACATCAATGTAAGCGCTATTGTTACCGGTCTTGGCGTTGTAGGTATCGCGGTGTCTTTGGGTTTTCAGGACACCATTTCAAATCTTATTGGCGGCCTGCAGATCAGCGTCTCTCGCACCGTTGAACCGGGGGACAATATTCAAATGGGAGTAAGTGGCGTAAGTGGGGTAGTGCGCGATGTTACCTGGCGCTATACCACCATCGACAACATCTCCAGTGGCAATCATATTGTGGTGCCTAACTCTCTTATGACTACCACCGCCGTCATGCGGCTTTCAGCTCCGGAAAACGTTTCTATCCCCATTGTGGTGACCGATTCCGAGCAGCGGCTTACCTCGGTGGCTCATCACATGGAAGAGGCGGCACGCAAGGCCTTAAGCCACGTGGATAAGGTGAAGAAGGGTCCAAGCGTCTCCTTCTCGCAGATTACGGCTCAGGGCTTTCAGGGAACGTTATCTTTCACCCTTGCGGACCGTTCGAAGATTAGCGCGGCTATAGACGCCTCGATTCGTGCGGTGGCGCCCTACGCCCATCCGCAGCCTTTTGAGCAGATGGCAGGAACCGTAGAGCAGCAATACTTGGAGAATAGCGGCATCAGCAAAGACAAGGCCATGGCTACCGTCTTTGCTGATAAGTCCACAACCGAGCTTGCTCCCACGGCCGATAGCGACGTGGTTGAGCAGCTGCAGTCTGTCACCCAAGAAGAAGCCCAGCAAATCACGAAGGTGGCCGGAGCCGAGCCAGTGGTTGAAGGTGCCGAGCAAAAAGTGGCTTCCGAGGCCACCCAAACCCCCGCTTGAGTCAGGCACCGTAGCCCTTTTTGACTCATTCTCGTAGCTTTTGAGATGTAACCAAAAATTAGAGACGAGGACAACTTTCGCATCCCCGTCTATCTTTTCTCTTCATGAGAACTTAATCAAACGCTGGTGTAGTACCGTCATTTGGCTCAACGATTTCAAAGTCTTCTGGAGGGAACAGATAATCATCTTCTAGGTCCTCAATCATAATCCGATACCACTCCTTCTCAATCGAGATAACGTCATAGACCTTATTGTGAGTCAATTCTAAAAAGGATGTTGGTCCCAAGTATTTTACTTTCATTATCGCCCCTCTAATCTAGCCATTTTTTGATCATAAATTTAACTTTTCCAACGTGGGATTCCTCAAACCAATGGATTTCCGCTTTCCTTGAGCGGCCGTGATAATCTAAGTAACCAGTTCCCTTTACATGCTTCCAATCTTTTGGTCGTCCTCCATGTTGTACGCTTAATCCTTTACTAACCTGAGGCTTTAGCTTGCTTCGAACCCCTTTGCCTGCAAAAGTCTCAGCGTTATCTATTTTAGTGCCCTCAATGAAGTGATAGATATGCCCATTTTTATCCTTGACATCATAGTTTTTCGCAGCAGAGCTTAACGATCTACCGATATACCAATCATCTTCGGCTACTGTTTTAGGCAAGGATCCAGCGGTTCTTCCGAAGGCCAATCCTTTTCCACTACCTGTTCCCATAGAAATCACCCTTTTTGTGAGTCTGTGAGAACAGGCTTTTGAATTCGACGATCTGTATGTTGCGCTCGATTGCTGAAGCGAACACATCATCGGGAGCGCTTCCGTAAACGACGATGCGGACAGGGCTCAAACGCCTTACGGCTTCCCTGACACTCATCGTGGTGTGAAGCCTATCTTCGACGCGCTTAATGCACCCATGAGTCCCTATGGCAATCGTAGAGTTTCTGGGAAGTCCGTCGAGGCAGTACCTGTGACTTCTTTCGTCCGAGAGCCTTACATTGGGAATTACTATGCCGCCATCAGCTTGATATCTATGGGCAATCGCGCGTCCCATGAAGCACGACCAATACTGCAAGATGGCTGGCATGTTTCTGTACATGCTGAAGTCAGGCGAGATGATTCCGTTGAATTCGAGCATCTTTGGAAGATATTTTTCTGGATGCCTCCACAGCCTCATGAACTTGATGTCATGTTCGTAAAAACAGATCCAGCAGTTGCGATCGGTGAACGATTTCGCCATTGCCTTGCTAAATGGCACCAGCTTGTTTGGTAAAGCTTGTTGTGGCTTCAGCGCAGGCATTTCGAGCTCTCCTGCGTATTCGGCATCGTGTAGCAGGTACGTGTTGAACACGTCATATTTCGAGAGGTCGTTAAACATAGCCATGGTCCTCTCTTTCTCTGGCGATCACATCACACCCCAAACGACGTCGCCAGGCTCACCGCTTGGGTCGTGATTTAGGATGCTCTCGATGCCGATTGAAGTCGTTATTGCATGGTTGTGGTAAAGTTGTCAAAGGTTGTCGAAACAAAAGATAAAAGAAGGTGGAGCCCTATTTTCAATCTTGCAAATTTAGTAAAGAGAACCAAGACGTGCGCCATTGATCCGTCGATTTCGGACAAAGACTACCTAAACGCCTTCCTTGAGCCGGTGGTGGACGCTGGGCGCATCAAAGCGCGTGGTGGAAAGCCTTTTGAGCTGGACAAGTCGAGAACAAGCAGAATACTTGGTGGGAAGGCAGACGTCCCGAGAGCTCTGCGCAAAGCCTTAAGCAGATTCGGGTTAGAGGCGGAAACCGCAAAGTGTTTCGATGCGTTTTTAAGCGATTGCTTTGACCTAACGTACTTCGATCAATTCGCCGACGAGCTCATCTGCTCACTAGATACAACTGTCCCCCTTGAACGCGAGCTATCTGAAAGGCTTCCTGCTCTAACAAATATTCCGAATGAATTTTTTAGCTGTGCTTTGATAGCCTCTCTTAAGGCTTGCAATTTAAACAAAAATAGCCAAACGATCTGGCAAAATGGAACCGGAATGTTGTCCATTGAAGTGGGAGACATCCTGTCCTATGGATTCGGCAGGGCAAGAGCCGAGAAGAGTATAGTTGTCGTTCCGGTGAACAACACCTTTGATACGGAAATCACTTGGTGTCATGAGGCGGCAGATGCGCCTTTAGTGTCGGATAAAACTTTGCACGGGAAATGGCTCAAAAGGATGCTCGCTTCAGGAACGGACTCTGCTTCCATCGCTGCTAGGATTGCTGCTGAACTCGCCTCGCGTGGAGTGCTTCCGCGTGGAGCTGCGGTGCGGGGCGAAGCGAGCATTCCAATGTATGAGCTGGGTACTATCGCAAGAATAGAGAATAACAGGGCAGTCTTCTTTTTGATCGCGCTTTCTGAATTCGATGAGGTAAATCGCGCTCATGCTACAAAAGGGTCCATTTATGAGACAGTTTTGAAACTGCTGGTGGCTTATGATGAATTAGGACAGGGCCTCGATATGCATATGCCGCTTTTCGGGTCTGGGCTTTCTCGCGCAGGTCTATCCCATCAAGAGTCATTTGACGTAATTACCAAATGCATCACGGAGAATCGAGGCTTGGTACACGGGAAATTGTTTATTACGGTATTGCCTGAAGATGAACACAAATTGGATTTGGAAAGCTGAAAATATGGTGAGCAAAATGGCATTGCGGCACCAGCAAAACGACACCTGCTAGTTAGGAGAACGCGATGGCCTACAGAAATGGGAACTATTCGGCATTCTATGTTGACGAGCCATTTAAATGCGCAGGGCTCATGGCATGTTTAAAGCCCGATTTCCATCACTATCAGATGCTCAAAGCGTGGAAGAGACAAGATCCAAACTTCCCCTTCAATGATTCACACCAGAAGAATTACAGCGTGCGGGACGACAGTAATTGGGAACTAACGCTGAAGCCTCGGTTGAGAGAGCGTCTCCGTAATTCCAAGAACATCATTCTTTTCCTTAGCTCTCATACAAAATCCAGTCGGGCGCTTACTGAAGAAATTGAGTATGGAGTTGGGGAGCTCGGACTACCTGTTATCGTTGTGTATCCTGATTTCTGTCCGATCTTGTCTGATGGAAATCTCGATAGGCGCGCTATAGGCTTATGGGATAAACTGCCAACATTCAAACGCCTCATGGATAGGGTTCCCACAATTCATATCCCAATGAAGAAGGAATCTGTAGCGGCTGCCCTTAATGCACCCGACTTCATGGTTGGCTCGAAATGTATTGCGGGTCGTTATAGGCTTTAAAGTCTTAAGATGGCTTGTTAGGAAGCTTGGGCTCGGAATTGACTTGGGGGACGCGTTCGGGTTGCTCTGGGGGCTAATGTCTTAGCTAGAAAATGTGTAACTCAGAGAGGGTTGTAACAAGTGTTCCCAGAGAAGCCCCTGCGTCCCCAAAGTAGCTCTCGAGTGTGGCCCTCCTGTGGCTGGGGCCTTTGCGGCCTTGACCGTAGCCCATTTGACTCATCCTCTTAGCTTTTGCTGTCTATTGAGGGGCGCGCTTATTGGGCTGTGTTTACGGCTAATTCTTCAATTAGATGAGATAGTTCGACAGCACTCATATCTTCAATATAAATCTCGTTGAGCTCTTCGCCCTTGAGACCAAAAACAACGTTGCCGCTTTTTACCAACGAGTCTGATGTACTCTCAGATAATGAAACGTGTAAACCATTAGCAAAGAGCGTCATATTAAATTCGTCGGCATGAAACTCTGAAGTGCCCTTCTCCAATACATTGTCATCATGGAAGATGAGGCGCCCGTTTTCGGCTGTAGGTATTCTGATAGACGACGTACTCATTGAATACTTGTCGCATAACACCAGCTTCATACGTAAACACTGACCACTATCCAAATTAGCTTCAAACTCGATAAAATTGGTGTTCCCTTTATATATTTGGTAGTGATGGACCAGGTCTTGCTCCTCGTCGAAGTCAACGGTGAGTGCGAAATAGTCCTTTAGTACCACTTGAGATTGAACAACAGCTTGTTCGATCGTTACTTTCATTCGTTCCCCTCATTTAATCCTTTGGAAAGTGCATGAAAGTGAGCCACGCACCGCCTCATTCCTGTCTCAGCGCCTAATTATGATTATGCTCTTTTGCTTCGATGCCTTATTCCCAAATTTTATGCATAGCTGCGCCAGGATCTGACACTTTGGTACGCGCTCAGGGGTAAAATCGAGTGTTTTTTGGTCGTTGATTGCTGTCGCTTTTGGACGACCATGAGAGGCCCCTCAGTTTCCCCAGGTGAAAGCTATGTTCAGGAGAGATAACACGCTGGGATATTGCGTAGCTTGTACCAAAGGGGAGATTCCTGGCAGCGGGGTGCAATTTGCAAAGAATGTCCCCAGGAAAAAGGGAAGGCCCGCCGAAGCGGGCCTCCGAAAGTCCTGCCCCCGTCTTTAGGATGAACCCACCTCGAAAGGTGGGTGCTCGCAGCTTCCTTCCTGGCTTTCGTATCAACGGATACGAATCTCCATTCCACAAGCTATCTTGAGCTCCCTAAAGATATAACGTCGGTCCATCGCGAAATGGGACGGGAACAAGACCTGACTTAAGTATAGACAAACGTTCCAAAGATTGCAGTCTTGACAGTGACTGTCACCATCTTGTACCAAACGATGGTGCCTTGTACCAAACGAGGGTTCAGCAGAATATTGGACATGCTTAGTCCGCACAACCAAGACGTTCTCCAACCTGGAGAGGTGAGGGAAGCACCAGGCGTTAAAAAATGTCCTGCGCAGATCTTCCACGCAGGACATCAATACCTACTCTCGGTTGGCTCCAAAGCTGACGGCGCAGGGAGCGTTGCGACGCTGTTCGCTACTCCGCTTGACCTTGGGGGGTTGCGCCACCAGAGGTGCCGCCGCTGTTGCCCCCTTGATTGTCGCCACCGGCACTATCGCCACCGGTGTTACCACCTTGATTGTCACCGCCGGTGTTGCCTGTGTTGCCGCCTTGGTTGTCACCACCGGTATTGCCGCCTTGGTTATCACCGCCGGTGTTACCCGTATTGCTTGGCGGTTCCGGTTCCGGTGCAGGTTCCGGGCCCTTGCTGATAGTAAGAGTGATGGTGGCACCCTTGTTGGCCTTCGCGCCACCGCCGGCAGAGGGGGACTGGCTGACTACTTCGCCTTCGCCCACACGACTGCTGTAAACGCGATCACCAATGACTACCTTGAAGCCGTCATTTTCGAGGGTGCGACGAGCATCGGTTTCTGATAATCCCACGACGCTGCGAATCTCTACAGCCTCAACGCCGAGGGACAAGATGTAGGTCACTTCCGTATCGGCAGCTACTTTCGAGCCTGCTTCGGGGACCTGACGCAATACACGGCCTTTTTCGACGTCAGGTGAGTATTCAGCATCGCCTGAGGAAGCGCGCAGGCCTGCTGCGGTGAGCGCCGCCCGGGCCTCATCGCCGGTGCAGTTATAGAGGTCGGGAACCGTGACCATTTCTGCCCCTTGAGACAGGGTGAGATTGATCTTCGAGCCTTCGGGCTTTTGGGTATCCGCCTTAGGATCTTGCTTAATGACGGTGCCCTCGGGAGCCTCCGGATCGTTCACGCGGTCGATGTTGCCCACTTCAAAGCCCTCTTGCTGAAGGGTTTGCGTGGCTTGCTCCAGCGTTAGGCCCATAACGTCAGGGACTGCCTTGCCGCCTTCTTGGCCGAAGGCACCCCAGACAATGGCGCCGATGATGGCCAGAACTACGACGACAGCGGCAACAATGCCAATAATGAGTCCACGCTTGGACTTGGGCTGCTCGGGGGCGCGATAGCCACCACCGGTAACGGCGGGGTTGGTGCCTCCGGGAACGCCCGGCATGACCTGGGTGCTGTTCATGCCGCCCATCACGGCTGTGGGTGCGCCGGCAGGATTCATAACGCGCGTAGAAGCGCCCGGGATCGTGCCTCCAGGCAGATTGATGGGACGACCCGCCAGATAATCATTCAAGGCCAGGCGCATATCGTTGGCGGTGGCAAAGCGATTAGCCGGGTTCTTGGCCAGCGCGCAAAGAATAATGTCTTCGAGCGCGGGATCGATGTTGGGGTTGAGCTCGCTGGGTAGGGGAGGCTCGTCTTGCACTTGCTGTAAAGCAACCCCGACGGCATCGGGGCCATCAAAGGGCAGATGTCCCGTGGCGGCCTCGTAGAGCACAATGCCTAAGGAGTAGATATCGCTGGCGGGAGTAAGGTCGCACCCTTGAGCTTGTTCGGGCGAAATGTAGTGAGCAGTACCTAACACAGCGGAGGTCTTTTGCTCGACCGAATTCTTAGCCCGGGCAATGCCGAAGTCCATGACCTTAACGTTACCGTCAGGCTGAACCATGATGTTTTGGGGCTTGATGTCCCGATGGATGATGTCTAGGTTGTGAGCAACGGTGAGTGCCTGGCATACCTGAGAGCCGATCTCGGCCACCTTGCGCTGGTTGATAGCGCCACGCTGTTGGATGGCCGTCTTTAGATCCGAGCCGCGTACAAACTCCATGACAATGTAATAGGTGCCGTCATCTTGGCCCCAGTCATAGACATTCACAATGAAAGGACTTTGCAGGTTGGCAGCAGCAGCTGCTTCCTGGCGGAATCGGCGGGTAAATTCTGGATCGGCAGCAAATTGGGGAAGCATCACCTTAACGGCTACGATGCGCCCGAGTACTTTATCCTGGGCCCGGTAGACTTCAGCCATACCGCCAATGCCAATACGATCTTGGATTTCGTAACGTCCTCCAAAGATCCGGCCCGTAAATACGTCTTGTCCGCTCACCTTAAATGCTCCTTAGACTCACATGGATGCTGTGTTTAACGAGTGTGTTTATGCGTTCAATTGAGCATAAAGCCCATTGTACTAAAGGAAGTGCCCCATAACAGCGGGGTTTCGTCTACAGCTCGACTATTGCCGGGACACGGATAGGTGACTAAACGCGCCCGCGTTTCATTCCAGCGCTTCATCACAATACCCCTGCCGCTTCTAACGAGGCCTCAAAGACGGCTCGTGCCCGAGCAGCTCCTTGGCCAGAATCGCCTTTTTCAATCACGATGGCTACCACAATGGAGGGATTCTCCGCCGGTGCCATGCCCACAAACCAGCTATCGGAGGTACCGTCACCGCGCTCAGCCGTACCGGTTTTGCCGGCCACTTGGGCTCCGCTTACGTTGGCGGCCGTACCCGTACCTTCGTTAACGACTCCTTCAAGAACGGTTTTAACCCGCTCGGCAGTAGCTGCGTCGGTAGCCTTTTGCAGCAGACGCGGAGTAGCGGTGTAGCTGCGCTGACCATCGGCGTTGTAAATGCCTTCCACCAGGTAGGGCTGCATGATGGAGCCGCCATTGGCAATGGCGCAGCCGGTAAGTGCCATCTCAAGGACGGTCGCTTGCGGACCCGCCGGGCTTTCGTGTTCGCCTACCGGCTCACCGCAAGCAGCCCATGCCGTTTCCCATTCCGTCATCTCGGAGGGTTTCGGCATGAGGGAAGTGGCCAGGGGAAGATCGAAGGTTATGTCTTTGTTGAAGCCAAATTGTT
>CAJUNI010000011.1:0-2955 GCA_910587945.1 uncultured Parvibacter sp. | reverse complement strand
ACCAAACGCTCGGGCCCTAACTGAACGCCTAGCTGGGCGAAGGCGGTGTTGGCAGAAAGCTCGGTAGCGCGGGCGAGGGTAATGCGTCCGTAGCCCACACCTTTGGCGTTGGTGATGGGAGCATTGCCAATATCCATGGTGCCCGGCGCATCGAACTGCGTCTCTTCGGTGGCCACCCCATCCTCTAAGGCGGTAGTGAGGGTAACCACTTTGAAGGTGGAACCGGGGGCATAGAGTGCTTGGGTGGCGCGGTTAAACAAGACGGAAGAGTCTTGGGAGTTGCCCGCCGCAGCATCCGCAATGATTTGCTCGGTGTCCGCAGCATCATAGGTGGGGGAGGAGGCCAAGCCTAAGACCGCACCGGTTCGTGGATCCATGACCACGCAAGCTCCCACTTCACCGGCCAGGGCATTTTGGGCCGCTTCCTGAATCTCGGAGTTAATGGTCAAAGTGACATCGTTGCCTGGTAGGGTGGTTCCTGCGAGCGAATTGATGGCGTCTTCCCAGCTGGCGAAATCGCGTTGACCGGAGAGAGTTTCGTTGCAGGCTGCCTCGATGCCGGAGGTGCCATAGCGGGTGGATGCAAAGCCCACCACGTGGGAGGCCAGATCCCCCGCCGGATAGACGCGCGTGTATCCGCCCGACTCATTGGGAATGCTCTGGGCCAGCACCACCCCATCGTAGGTGGAAATAGAGCCGCGCTCGGTCTTGGCTTCGCGGGCCATGGCATGACCGTTACCGGGAAGGTTCTGATAATAGTCCGCTTGCACCACCATGACCCAGGTGAGGTTTGCCACCAGCACCGCAAAGAGCGCGCTGAACAGGATCATGGCGCCCGTGAGTCGCTTGCCAAGGGCCACGCGGCCAAGCACGCTGTTGGCGGAAATGGTGGTCGTGGTCTGGTGCATTTCGGCATCGATGCCGGTACCTTCATCGCCGCAGCGCATCAAACAGCCTAAGATGATGAAGCTGGCAATAAGGGAAGAGCCGCCTTGGCTAATGAAGGGCAGGGTGATGCCTGTCAGGGGAATAACGCGGGTAACACCACCCACAATGATGAACGCCTGAAGCACGATGATGGAGGTCAAGCCCACGGCGATAAAGGAGCTCACGTCGGATTTTGCCCGGGCTGCGGTCACCATGCCGCGGATGGCGAAGCTCAAGTACAAAAGCAACACGCCGGCCGCACCCAAAAGACCCGTTTCTTCGGCGATAACCGCAAAGATAAAGTCGCTTTCGGCGACGGGAATGGTGGTTGCTCCCATGCCCCGACCAATGCCAGTGCCGAAGAGGCCACCATCGGCCAACGAGTAGATGGTCTGGACCAACTGTAAGCCCTTGTTTTGGGCGTCAGCAAACGGGTCAAGCCAAATGCTCACGCGGGTTTGCACGTGGCTCATCATGAAATAGAGGGCGACCGCTGCCACCGCGGCCAAAACAATGGATGCGACCAGGTAGAACTTCTTGCCGGTAGCCACGTAGAGCATGATGACAAAGACGGAGAACAAAACGAGCGCGAGACCCAAGTCCTTCTCCAGCACAACCACCATAAAGGCCAAGGCCCACATGATGATGAGAGGTAACAGCGTGGTGAGATTGGGGAGATGGAACGGTCCAATCTTCCAAGTAAATACCGAGAGCATCTCGCGATTGGCCGCAAGATAACTGGCCAGGAAAAAGACGATGAGTATCTTGGCAAGCTCGCCGGGTTGGAACGAGAAGGGGCCCAAGCGCAGCCACAGTTGGCCACCGCCTGATTCAAAACCAATGACGGGCAACATGGGGGCAAGCAAAAGCAGAATGCCCACAATCATGATGGTGTATTTGTAGGAAGCTACCCGATCCAGATTCTTGAGAATGAGCAGGGTGCCAATCATGAGCACGACGCCACCAAAGAGCCAGATGAGCTGCCGTACTGCCGAGTCAGGCGCCACGCGACTCACAAAGGCAATACCAATGGCGGAAAGGGCAAAGGCAATGGGTAAGAGCGCCGGATCGGCCCCGGGCGCGAGTTTACGCAATGCCAGGTGAGCCCCCAGAAAGGCAGCACACATGCCTAAGGGAACCGCCAGGGCTTCCACCGTGACTTCTTGGCCGCTGTTGATAATCATCATGGCAAAGAGCACGATGATGGCCGGTGCGGCTATGCAAAGGAGCAGAAGCTCAAGGTTGCGTCGGGTCATGCGGCGCCCCCTGAGGTACCCGCGGTGCCGGTTTCACCCGTTGAAGTGACGGGGGAGGGGCTCACGGCTGAGGATGAAGAGGCCGCTTGACCGGCGGAGTCTTGTCCGCGGTCGCTGGCTGCGGTGGCGTCGCTGGCCGCTGAGTTGTTGTCGGCAGCCGCGTCGGTGTCGGAGACACCGCCAGGCATGCGCTCCTTCGAGGCAATTTCTTCGCGATAGCTATCCACTAAGGCCTGGGCTTCTTCCACGCTTGCGCAGGGGATGCCATCGGTTTCGAGGCGGTTAGCAAGGCCAGGTTGGACTAAATCTTCTACGGCCACATCGGTGGTTTCCACCAAATGAGCGTTGGAGAAACCGAAGAGTTCGCCTTGAAGTCCCTGATAAATGGCCACATGACCATCTTCCACGGTTAAATAGGCCGAGCTGTCAGAAAACCAATTAAAAAGCCAGACAGCGCCCGCCACAATGGCCGCCAACAGCACCACCATGGCCGCGGCGGTTATCTTGGTTTTGCGGGCTACTTTGCGCTGGCGCTTTTCGGCCAGGCCACTGATGTCCACCACGATGACGGTTACGTTGTCGTAGCCACCGGCGCGAATCGCCTCGTTCACGAGTTGAGCTGCGCAGCGTTGCGGATCACGATTCCGATCCAAAATAGTCTGGATCTCGTTGTCCTCAAGCATGGTGGAGAGGCCATCGGAACACAGAAGAAGACGATCGCCCGCTTCTACGTTGATCTCGAAAAGGTCCGGTTGAGTGCGCGGATCAGACC
>CAJUNI010000010.1:39790-41931 GCA_910587945.1 uncultured Parvibacter sp. | reverse complement strand
TCCCCATTGTCAACGAAGATGTCACCACCCGATGTGGCAGCCGTTTCAGCGCCAACGTCGTCTGCAAACGCTGTCTGTGGCGCACTTACCAACGACAGACCGCAAAGGACGACGGCGCAAAGTAAGAGAGTCCGAACAGACCTCCATACCCCTTCTCATCTGTTACGACATTGTTGATCGTAATTATCGCATATTCTCGCATTTTTTTCACACCCCTGCACACCAAATATCCCCTCGTATTTTCAGATTAAATACCTTTTCATCTGCTGGTACTGTTCGTAACAAGCCCTGTTTCACAACAGGGCCAAAAGCTGAGGTGCAACCTGAAGATCTGCACCTTGCAGACCCACCATCACGAAAGGAAGTACTGCCATGCTTTTCATTGGTAAGTTCAAATTTCTGGCCAACGACTACCCGGCCAAGATCAAAGTCAATGTGCCGAAGGTGGGTGTTGTTGCCTTCGACAACGTGGAGTGTGCGTTTTTGGCCATCTTCGCCCCAGAGGCGGCACGTACGATCGCGAGCATGGCGCCCGCTGATGCACGCGCCTATGTGGCCGAGCACGGCCGCGAAGTACCGGTCGAGGCGCTGGATACCTACATGAACGCACTGGTGCGCCAGAAGTTCGCCGACCCTGAGTTGGCGGCACAACTTATGGCCGTGACCGCGGACATCCATATGGATGGCCCGCGTCCCGACGCGCACTTCGGTCGCGTGAAGGGTAACGGCGAAGATGTGCTCGGCGCCCAGCTGACGCACCTGCGCGACGAGCTTCTACGCGCAGCCTAAACGACGTTGCAACAGACGGACTTAGGTGCCCCACCACCTAAGCCCGTCTTGCGTTCTGATGAGGGGGTGAAGCATATGAGCTACCGCGTTCGCATCTACGCTGACCCCGAGGGTAACGGTGACTCGTTCCAGATCTTCGGCAATAACGAATGCCCACCGGAGTTCATCGCTTGGGTCAAAGAACACCTCAATTGCGATCTTAACGAGTCAAACGATCACTGCTTCGGAGGGTCTGAAGATAACTACATGCCGCTTCCTGTCGATGACATCCATAGCCTGCTCGAATGTGTCAATGCGTACGTAAGCAATTTCATCAAGCGAAACATCAACAATCCTTTCCCCCATAATGCGTTTCCTGACATGAACCACCTGTGGGCAAAAGATTATGCAGCCTGTCCTGCCTTCGAACTGCCTACAGCACAATTGGCTGCAACCGTCGCAGCATCAACCGTCTTCTGCACCTTTGATTTGCAAGAATGGTTGCATGAACACGACATTATCGAGCTGGATTACAAGACTAAACGCTGGAAGTACGCACCCGGTAAAAAGGTCTGGATCGCTGGTTGGTAGGAGGTGAGTTCATGGCACTGAAACCGTTGGAGCAGATGATTGACGACCTCATCAGAGGTCAGAAAGTCGTTGTGTACGTCGAGCCGCAACCGCAAGACCCAGCAGACCCCGAAAGCAACAATGCTGACTTTGCTCTCTGTCCGCCCAATCTGCTCACACCCATGCTGAACCACGATGTGTTGTTTCTTCTTGACTTCAGCTGCGATGTGTTGGAGCCAGGCGAAGTTAAACACGTGCAGGACAAATTGTGCCAGAAAATGCCAGCCGTTGAAGACAGTTGGTATCTGGCCACGCTGACCATGAAACCTCTCAGTGGGGCCAACTGCAAGATCAGCGGTAATGTCGTCACAAATGAAGCGCCCTTCATGTTGGAGCATGTGTTCTTGAACTTCATTTGGTAATGATAAAAAAGGCTAGGTAGGGAGGACTACAATCCACACTGTGGGTGATCTCGAACAGAAAGGTGTGATTATGCTCATAGGTGATCTGCTGCAGTTTTATACCCGCAACGCGCCAGTGACGTTAGCTCAAGAGTTCACTTCCAAGTACACCATGTTTGCTCATGCCCGCAACGTACCTGAAAAACTGCGTCGAAAAGAAGTACGCCAATTCGACGGACAGTCCATGCACTCAGATTACGGTATCACGATCTGGTACCGACCCTAACGTAAACCACCCCATAACTAAAGTTGCGTGGTGGTCCATCTTCACTTCATTTGGCAATATAAAAACTTCGATGTAGGGCAAGTTGATGTCCGAACTTAAGCCTCCGGAGACTGCGT
>CAJUNI010000010.1:0-39690 GCA_910587945.1 uncultured Parvibacter sp. | reverse complement strand
CTGCGTGGCATTTCCTCCCTCCGGTATCTCCCCCCTAGGTCACCCAACGGACCTGGGGAGGAGTTTTTTTTGCTCTGACATCAGCGTCGCAGCAAGTCAACGAGAATGCCAACCACAAGTGCACTGACCGATGGAAATTGACGTGCCGTCAATAGGTGCACTTCAAAGACGAGGGAAGACCCCGCAGTCTCATCCCGTCTTTTTTTCTGTCGCACACCACGAAAGGAACAACATCATGAAGGAAGCTGTGTACCATTGCGAATTCAACGACCCTGACCGCAACTGCTTGCTCAAGGTCGGATTCTCCGAAGATGAGGCTTGGTGCGTGAACTGCGATGCGACCATCGACTACAGCATCTTCGACCCTGACACCCGTGAATATCAGGACGGTGGTCAGATGGACTACGAGTCAACCCGCGCAGACTACGGTGACAACATCACCAACGCTCTCAATGACACCATCGAATTCGCGTTCGCACCCTGCCTCCCGCACACCGTGACTGCAACCGACATCGACCCTGATAGTCTGACAGAATAGCCCAAACGAAAGGAACGCCATCATGGCCAACTACCACAAACGAATGACACGCTACGCCAACCCTGACAACGAGCGTGGGGCCTGGCCGATCCACCTGCTCACGCTCTTCATGCCACCAGTAATCGTAGGAAAGTCCGACATGCACCACATCTACGGTGACTTTCACGGCCAAGAATTCCTCTGTGGTTGGATGCCCGAATACCGAGAGGGACCTTGGTTCAAAATCGAAGATGCTGAGCTTGCAGACAGCCTGCTCACCATCACGTGCCGCGATATGAAGGGTACCTTCAAACTGGGCTTCGAGGTCACTGATGAAAACGTCGGCATCCACACTACCGATGAGATGTGCAACCTCATCAAAGATGTCGTCGACACATACGAAACGCTGAAACATGCGCATTACACACTGACGAACGCACGGGACCTTTGGTCGCAGGGCCTTGACGCTCAAATCAAGGCCTATCAGGCCCGTGAAGAGGAGTAGCTCATGGCCAAAGAAGTCCAACACCGCACCATCCGAATGACGAACATGATCTACGCCTTGGCCTTGACGCTCGACAATGAGACCATCAACGACGACCTCTACGAGTGCGCCAACCAGCTTGTTGCGCAGCCGCACGACGCGGGGATCACCACGCACTTCCTCGTTGAGGTTGACGATAACGCCGAGGACCTCGCCAGTCCTACCTGGCTGGCTGAGCACATCGTGAAAAGTGACGCGCACGCTGTGGTGGCGAAGATGATCGAATGGGCCCGAGCCCGACTCGAACGCGCCACCTGCTACAGCGCAGATCTGCTCAAAGCTTCCCGCGACGAGTGCACCACCACCGATGGTACCCTACTTCGGTGCACCACGAACATCGAGCTGTACGCATACCTCATGCGCACCCTCACCGATGCGCTCCTCGCCATCGATATCGACCTGCCGCCGTTTATGCCGAAGACGGGAAGTGATGCGGCATTCGCCGCGGGCCTCCTCTATCACATCCGCAACCTCGATACGCTGACAGGTTATCAGGTTAAGGCCCGTGACGTGCGCGTCTTCGGCGGCGGCAAACGCTTGGCAGCACCCAATAGCACCGACAAGCCAGTAACTCATGAGGGTCGCTACCACGATTTGCTCAACGTGGCAGACGCTACCGTAGCATCGGTGTGCACAGACTGTAAGCCCGAAGACGTGGCCATCATCGTCGAAGGGCCTCTGTACTACCACCTTCGCTCTGCCGAAGGCGCCGAAACGATCCGGCAGCTGAATGCCATTGCCAAAGTCTACGGCTACGACCACTTCGAAGAGCGAGAGCCATGGCTGCTTGTTGCAGTCAAAGACTAAGCTGAGCCTTTCAGTTCCACCGCTGGTGGAATTGCACCGAGTCCGGTGCAAAGGGGCGAAAACGCATGAACTGGGAACCTGACTCACGCAAACAAGTCCCAGTGACCGTGTTCCTTTCGTACTTGTTTCGTTGCAGCCGTCAGGATAACATTGTTTGCGATATCGGGCCGACCTCGGTAACTACCAGATCGGCCCGATTTTTTTAGTCGAAAGAAAGGATGTGCACACATGCCCGACACCATGACTGAAACTGAAGCATTCGACCTTATGGAAAAGTGGATCGATAGACATCAGCCGACCACCTACCGGCAGTTCATCAAGGCTATGCGAGCCAATCCCAACCGCAAACTTATCCGCACAGCCCGCCGATACTCTGAGCATTTTGTCACGTATGGCGGTTGGTACTTCGACCCGAGCGGAAACTACGGTGAGAGTCATGCCTGAAGTAGCTGTTGCCCAACTCGAAATCATCCGTAATTTGGAGAAATACATCGACACTGGATGTTTCGCCGACTATCGGTCGTTCATCAAAGCCGTCGACCACGACATAGCTATCCCTTACGACCACAAACGTATGGCGCGAAGTGTCGCTCAGCACCTCATGTTCTACGGAGGCTGGTAAGCCAACACCGACAACGACCAAACGGCTCCCTGAAGGGAGCCGTTTTTTTTTTCTCACCCAATACCCGCCAGGCCCTACGAAAACAGGCTTTGAGTCAAAGCCTGTCGTAGCAGCACGGAAGCAGAAACATCGACAAGCGATGTTTCACCCCTGCAAACGAAAGGAACCATTATGCGAGAACTCTCAAAAATTGAAGCAGCATACACCCTCGGCCTCGACAATGCAGACTACCTGTCTGTGACAACCTGCTGGCGCATCCTCGACGCAGAGGCCGCGCGCGAGCTTGTCGAGTGCGACTGCAAAGTCCGCCCACTCGATGCCAACGGCTTTGGCGCGTACATTCGCGCAGGAGACGACATCGAGAAGAACACACTCTACTGTGTAGATCCTGTCGACCTCATTGAGTGTACATGGGCGCACCTCGATGAGATGCCCTTCGCTCGCTCCCACGAGCACTTCACGGTCACCTGCCCTGAGGACAATGAGACCTATCAAGTGTCGCTCACGATATCGCAGCTTAACCCGTGCCGCGAAGACGTAATGCGCGCATGGGCGCAAGCACTGGCGGGGCTCGGACTCGTAGAGTCTGGCGACACTGTGACCGCAGCTCATATGGCGCATCTGTCATGGGAGCTGGAGGCGCCGGTGTTCCACCGTCGTCGGCGCGAGACCGACGGCTCCGGCATCCTCGCGGCACACGGTCTGCTCTTCTTTGCCATCGAGCCTACCTGGCCGCCCTTCGACGAGTGCGATGAGATCGAGGTGAAGTAGATGGAAGACGTGATGCGCCGAAACATCGAGAACACCCTCTTGCCCCAGGCGCGCCAAACCGAGGTACACTTGGCACGCGCCAGAGCGGCGCTCATTGAGAGCAACGTCGATGAGGCCTACCGCGAGCTATATCTAGCCAAGGGTGCGTGCGAACAGCTCTTCGCGCGCACCATCTTGGCGCTCGACCGCATGGCACCCATGACAAGTGCACCCAAACCCAACAGGACGCCTGAACCTGGAATCACCTACGAAAAGGAGGGATAACCATGACCTGCCCCTCAGCTCTCATCGAAGGTCTGCGCGGGTCTGAAGTGACGAAGATGTTCCACGCGGCGCAGCTTGAGTGGTTGCGCCGCAACGGCATGTCGTTAAACACGATTGTGGAGAACTTGGCCGAAGCGGCCGGGGTGATAAACATCCGCGACGGCGCCCAGAACATCCTCGACACCACGCCATCAGGCTGCCATGACCGGCAGCTCGCCTACCTTCTGCAGATCTACGTCGGCGTCCTGGACGACGACGTAGACACGCCCGCTATGCGCGGAAAGATCGTCAACCAGCATGGTGACGTTCTCTTCGGACTCACACGGTTCGCCGAAGAGATCATTTACGATGAGACCTTCATGAAAGACGCTCTGAAGCACACGCCTCTGGCCAAGCGATATGCAAAATGGTGCAAAGAGCGCAAAAGCCACGCGCGCGTGGCTGGGCCGCGGTAATACCGAAGATATGCAACCAAGCGAAAGGAACCGCCATGCCTACTAACGAAACCTACTTCGACCGCGCCCTGCGTCAGCGCTGGATGCGCGCCACCATCATTGCCCTTGTGCTCGTGGCCCTCTCTCTGCCCGCGGGCATGCCGCTCATCAACCTCATCGTGTGGGTGCCGATGGCCCCCATCGCGGCTCTGGCGATGATCATCACAAAGGACATGTTGGGCGGTGCATGCTAACAGATGACTGAACACGCACCGCTGATCGCCGTGCCGATGCAGGTGGAGAACCCCGACACCTCGCTGTATTCCATCAAGAAGCGCTACCTCGCCAGCCTCAAGCAGGCCGGCTGCGCGGTGGTCGTCCTGCCGCCGAGTCTTACCGAAGACGAGGCTGCTGTCGTGCTCGATCGCGTAGACGGCCTGCTGCTGCCCGGGGGCGGCGACGTGGATCCGGCCCGCTACGGCGCCGTCGTGGCAAGCCCCCACTGCTCGCCCACTCCCGAGCGCGACCGCCTCGAGGCCGCCCTGATCCGCCAAGCGGCCGAGCGCGATATGCCGATTCTGGGCATCTGCCGCGGCATGCAGATCATGAACGTGGCCCTCGGAGGCACCCTGACCCAGGACGTGTCGCCCGCCGGCGCGCGCACGGCCCACTGGCAGCCCGAGCCCTACAACGCCCCCTCGCACCCCGTGCGCATCGATGGGGAAAGCCCGCTGGCGGCCTATCTGGGACTGACCGGCGAATGCGCGATGACACCCGTGAACAGCATGCACCACCAAGGGGTGCGCGAGCTGGCCCCCGCGATGCGCCCCTGCGCCTGGGCCGACGACGGCCTGGTGGAGGCGGCCCTGTGGCCCGAGAAGCGCTTCTTTATCGCCGTGCAGTGGCACCCGGAGTTCCTCGCCGACGACGAGCCCTCACTCAACCTGTTCCGCTGCTTCGGCGAAGCAGCACGCGCCTTTGCAGTCCAGCACTGACGCTCACAACCTGAAAGGTGATCTCTATGATTACAACCAACAAGCTCACGGTAGAGGTTGAGGACCCGACCACCCCGTCGCTTCCCAACACACTGCTCGACATCGAGTTCGTCCACATCCCCTCTGGTGTACCGAACAGCGGCGCACCTAATGTGGAAATCACCCCTCGGTTCGGCACCATGGCCAACAACCCGTGCATCCACAAAGAAACGCTCATCCGACCGATGGCCGCGGTGCACGCACTGGGACTGAACGCCAGTGCCGTCAGCTTGGGCAAACTCTATATCGACGTGCGCCCGCACGCCCAATACGGAAACTCGGAATGGGCCGAAATAAGCCTGGAGACCGCATTCGCTGTCATCCTGGCATGCCTGCGTTATCCCGACATTTACGATATCGATCGCATCGATAAGCTGTACTCGTCTCGCATTCACCTCGACGGTCGTCTCGTGGGCTGTGAGTACGATACACTTCGCGACTTGCTCACTGCTGAATTCGAACGTCCCGAAGCGCACCCGACGTATAAAAACTAAGGTCACCACATCCCCTGGGCCCATACGCGCCTGGGGGATCTTTTTGACCTAAAGAAAAAGTCGGTCGATACGACCGACAGGTCTCGAAATTGAAGAGCGATAGGTATACGCGCTGACACCTAAAACACGGCGCCTCGATGCACCATAGACTGCTCTTGCGAGATTATACGACTCGCCATCGAGGATGTCCCGAAAGGGCAAAGACACCGTGAAGATCAGTTGCGCCAGCCCAGTGGTACAGATTAGGGTCGGAATATCTGGGCGATTCCGACCTCCGGTAATTAAACAGCTAATGGCCAAGACTCGAACAATTGACGTTCAAATCTTGGCCAACAGCTGAACAACTCATACACAAATCTTGTACAACCTACGAACCTAGATCGTACAACCTGCGAACATGAAATGTTCGCGAGATGCGCAAGAAATGCGCAACAAATGAAGGGTCTCCCCAATAAGGGAGGCCCTCTTTTTTTTACCGCAGACCGTAGCCAAATAAGATAGCCCCACTAGACGAAACCCAAGGACAGCGCCCCGATGGCGGACCTACCCCCTAGGCGCTCAGATCAGAAACATGGCCCCGAATACTGTCCAAATCTTACGCAAATCTTGAACAATACTTGGACAACCTACGAACAAACCTTAGCCAACCCATGTTCAAACAATGTTCGTAGTTCCTCAAATCTTGTACAAAACTTGAACATAGGTTGCGGTTTCTTGTACAAGGTTTGAACAAATATGTTCACGTCTTGTACAAAGGTTAAACATATCCTGAACAAGAACCGAACAAACTACGCGCATCTCTTGCGCAAAACTTGGACAACGGTTGCGCAAGAAAATCCGTACCCCTGCCCGTCCCAGAGGTCGGGTTCCGAGGCATCGCATACGCGATACCACGGTTAGAATGAGACCCCGATGGCACAGCAGCGCGGACCCGGTGCACGCGCCCTCAGATCCGTCGTCGCGTTTCAGTTTGCTCCCGTTGGTCTCAAAGCTGAAACGACTCCGCCGTATCTGCAGGCCGCTATGTGCGACATAAGGTGCCCTTCGGGCCACCGGACCCACTCGCTGCCAAACTCACGACCCACCGTCTGAGAACCCGCAGACGGCGCCAGACAAACGCAGCTGGCGTATCTGCCAGCCAACCGATCGCACCGCTTACTGAAGAAGGCACAGCAAGCGGTCAGACATAAGGTAGACGCTCCCAAAGGTCGCCTCTCAGACACGGTGCAGCAGGCGTCCATCCACGGGCAAACGGGTGTCTGAGCACCCGCCTGACCTACCTAGACGGTGGCCCTATCCCTTGCTGCCACATATGGTACGCGGCACAGACTGCCGCGGCAAAACAGACCCTGGTGCGCCTGTGGCGCCAACCGTCAGCAGCCCCTTCGGGGCCATTTTACACAAGCTATATTGGTGCCCGATTTCTTGTGTAAAATACGCTCGACGTAACACCAGGTCACGCCTACGGCGTCTATATTTTTGTAACTGGTGTTGCATCTCGCAACAGAAACCACCTACGGAAACCGCCTTTTTGTGTAAAAATGTTTCCGCAGGTCACCCATGGGATTCACCCCATTTCTCGCCTTACGGCTCCAAAGTGGGGACTGGAAGGAAAAAGGGCATAAGAAGCACCTATAGACCAGGGCCGTTTCCGACTACGCTTCGCTCCATCTCCAACGGGCCAGTTCAGCTTCCATCGTTCCGATTCCAGCTGCCCTTCCCTGGTCTAGCCGGCAGAGCCGGCGGTGCCACCTGCGGGACGCACGGGACTAACACCCGTGGTCCCTTCGGTGCCCTCCAGGCGCAAGCGCCTTCCGGGTTCTCACTCGCGCTTCGCGCTCGCCCTCACCTATCGGCTCGGGTGCCCTTTTAACCCCCCCCCCGCGATGGAAACATCCGCTTTGGTATCTCCGCTTCACCGTTTGTCGCTTCGCTCCAACCACGGCTCACTGCGATACCAACTTAGATGGCTTGCATATGTTTCCATCCCATAGGCCTTGAGCCATGAAGGAGCAAGCCCATCGACTCCCATGCAGTTACGCACTAGCACGCATCTCACTAATCTGTGATGGGAGAACGGCATGCCGGCACAACGAGTCGAACACATAGGCTCAAGACTTACGCACCAACAGATCACCGACCGCAAGCCTGCGGTCAACTAGAAACAACCTGTTGGTGCTATCTATATGAAACAGGGGGAGGGGGGGTTCACCTCTGGATCCACCACTGGACGAAAAAAAAAAAGCCCGAATAAATTCGAGCAATAATTGAGTCGACAAATCGAATCCTATTTTGCTGCTGCGATTCTAGCTCAATCAATTTTGAACCAACCGCATAAAGCGACCTTATCTTCAACCTATTGAACCGAAACGCACGAGGTCGTAGCAGCAGCAAACGATGGAACCTAACTGCTTACAACATGCATTGGTCACAGCCAGGCCCCCAATAAATACAACAACTTAATCCGCGTCAAAATAAGAAGATGATTTTCGCGGCTCAATTATGAGAACCAAACAGACAGCGATAACTGTCGCGAGCACCAGCCCGAACACCAAGGGTTCCGCAAACCACACAGGCACTTCCACGCTGTTCACCGCAAAACTCAGCATATTGAACCCAGCGTGAATTCCGATACACCAGAGAAGGGAACCTGTCCGCCACATCACCACTGCGAGCACCAGACCCAACGCAAAGAGCGCCGGCGTGTTCACTGATCCCATGTGCAGCACACTGAACACCAAAGAAGAAATAATGGCTGCAACCCACACAGGCATCACACTGACTTGAGCCAAATACCTGAACAGCACCCCGCGGCAAAGCAGCTCCTCGCACACCGGCGCCACCACAAGCGTCAGCGCACCATAAAGCCAAATGTTGAACGAGTCCGCGGGCACTGCAGGCAGCAGATCATTAACAGCAGCGAACGCGACAAGCGACAGCTGGCCAAGCCATGTGGCCAACGCCAAGGCGACAGCGCCGAGCAACAGCAACCCCCGATTGTCCTCGCGACCACCAACGCCGCGTTGCAGCTCTTTCCATGCTGGCCAAGCAACACCAACGCCAACGATATTGCCTGCAATCTGAGATACCACGGGGTCCACACCCATAAACACGAGCAACCCCGCGGTCAAAACCACGGCAACAAATGCCAGAAATACTCGGACACCTATCAGTTGAACCTTGCTCTCAGTGACCATCATTTTCGTCTCCAATCAAAACAACACCTTATGCCTTGGCATTTTACCATACCCATCGCAAACTGGAGCCATGCGGCTCCAGAGGAATCGAACATGAATGGAATCGATCCGAGGATGCGAATGACATCCTTTGCGATAACGTGCACAATCGCGCGAACAAAAGCCCTGTCGCCTTAACCGACAGGGCTCTTTTTTACCTCTCACCGAGAGGTTTCCATTCCTTATGAAGAATCACATCTGGAAGAAAAAGGGGCCATCTGCGATGTCCCGGGTAGTGAACTTGGAACACATCGATATGCATCGTGTTCTCTGGGTTGAAACATTTAACTCAGAGACAGTCCGCATTGTGTTCGACACCCGACAAGAGGTAATCGCAACGCGAGAGTCCTTCTTGGAGGTAAAAAAAGCTGACGAACCGTCAGCTGGAAATCAGATTCGATAGAATCCCGAGGTACAATCCGAGTACCGCGGGGAAAACATCTCAAACAGGAGGAGATTATCATGAAGAACATCAACGCTAAGAAGATCGTGGCCGTCGTGGCCGCACTGTCCCTCGCATCCATGGCCCTCATGGCTGGCTGCGCCTCCCAGCGCACCGATACCGCCCTGGACTATCCGGGCATCATGACCCAGCCCGTCGAGGATACGGTCAAGCTCGCTGCCGAGAAGGCCGCTGAGGAGAAGGCGGCCAAGGAACTGGCTGCCCAGCGCGAGGCCGCCAAGAAGGCTGCCGAGGAGGCCAAGGCCGCTGCCGATGACGCCGCTCTCGATGGCGGCGAGATCGTCGAGGACGAGAACGCCCCCGAGGGCACCGTCGCGGTGAGGACCCCCGACGGCAAGACCCGCTACGTGCCCGCCGATAAGGCCGAGAAGTCCGTGCAGAGCGGCAACACCAAGCCCAAGGCCGAGTCGAACTCTGGCTCCAACGGCGGCAGCTCCAACAAGGGCTCCAATGCTGGTTCCAGCTCCAATGCTGGTTCCAGCTCCAATGCTGGTTCCAGCTCCAACGGTGGCAGCTCCAATAGCGGTTCGAACTCCGGTTCGTCCAACTCCGGCAACGCCAACGGCGGCGGCAGCGCCTCCAAGCCGGCTCCTGCTCCCGAGCCTGAGCCTGCTCCGGCACCTGCTCCTGAGCCTGATTATAAGGATGATTGCGGTATGCATGGAACCGTGGCCGAAGGTAAGTGCCTTGACTGTGGGTGGCGTGGGACTGCTGGAAGCATGACCACCTGCCCTAATTGCGGTAGCGGTGACGGATTTATGACCAAGAATGGCTAAACACCCGCTAACATACAAATATGTGATGGTTGAGCCATCCATCACTAAAGACCCCTCTCATGAGAGGGGTCTTTTTTTCACACTGAGAAATAACAATGCGGCACCCGCATTGCTGGTGCCAACGTGACAACTACCGTCATCACTTACCACCAACACTATCGCACACGAACGAGAGGAAAGTATGGGACTCAATGTATCTACCTGGGAAGATTTCAAAAAGTGCACGCCAGAGGCGCTTTACGAACTCATCTGCGCATACGACAACTACATCAAACAGTCATTCGATAACTACTTCCTGGAGGTATTCGAAGATGAAGAACCGATCCCAATTGACTGGGAACCCACATCTATTCTCGAATTCGCCAACAGTAAAGAGTTTGAGACCATGCGCAAAAAGTTTCGATCTTAACCACCTAGCAAGGAGGAACCATCATGACCTATAATCTCGCAGACTGGCGCCAGGCTGCCCACGCTGCCGCCAAAGCTGGCGCAACCGAGGCGCGCTATCTTGAAATCTACGGCCCAGCTCTCGACCAGATGACAGATGCAGACTTCAAACGTGCCATCATCTATGGCCGCACTCTGGACATAGCCCCTGACTTCTTAGGTTTCGTCAAAACCTACGCCCATACGCTCGACATCCTCACGAGCCACCCTGGAATCGACACTGTTGTCGATCTTGGATGCTGCAAGGGGTTTCAAGCCTATGCGTTCCGCGATGCGGGCTTCCGCTATATCGGCGTGGATATCACAGCCAGCACCATCGAAAGCCATGCGTCCATCGAAATGTACCCGAGCACAAACATCATAGACTTTTGCAACAACCTGCCGGCGCACATCGACCCGAGAACCACGGTTGCCATCATGAGCGCCGTACCAGGTGCGGACCAACTGATGCCACACCTTCGCGAGACCTTCAGCAACATCATCGTACAATACCCATACCATGAACTCTATGACAAACCGGTGGCCATATTCGATCGCACCCCAATTGCCCAAGCCCTACAGCCTACAACCCAGAACCAACTTGAATTCGAATAGGAGGAACTCATGATCAAAGAAGACCGCGACGACCTGCGCAACCAAATCTTCGCTGTGATTGACGACGCGGACATCGTGCCCGAGACCAAAACCGTGCTGACCGAACTCGTCAACACGTTCATCGCAGCGTTGGCACGCCAATGCAAGCGAAATACTGAGGTGGATGTTAGCGCAATCAAATCCCGCGCCTACACCCTGTGGTCGTACCTCATCAACGAAGGTGTATTCAACCAAACCGTATGGTGGATTGAAGACGAGGACTTCGCGTGGTCTGTAACCCTTTACACCGACGAAAAGAACCCCAACATCCTGTCCGACCTCCACAACACCCTGATCATGGAGCCGGTGGATGCGCTCGACTACTTGCGTGGAGACACTGATGAACCTGACATAGGCGAATACACACCCATCAGTGCATCCGCAGCAAAATCCGCACTGCACGACAAGCTGGTTGAGGTCATCAACGTCATCGCAGGCGGGTGTGTCACGTGCCAAGCAGGCCCCTGGCCCTTTGATCCTGACCTGCCCGATGACCAAAACGGATGTATTTACATTGTCACTGATGCCAACGGTGAAGCTGTGCGCTACAACGTAGGCGACGACAAAACCGATAACACTACAGTCGAAGACCCCAACCTGCGCTACATCGATGACATCGGTACCGTCCCAGTGGCCATCGTGCACCCTAACATCAACGGATGGAACCCGAGCATCGCTAACATGAGCACAGCCCCGTTCATTCAGTTTGTGAACATGCTCTGTGTCAAACGTCTAAACGACAGTCCGACACCGAACAAATGCCATCCCTGGGTGCCCATGAGTAACATCATGCTGATCGAGGACGACCATGGCTCTCTTGAACTTGCCAGCTGCAGCGACGCCGCCCAAACGCTCGTGCATCCCATGGGTCTGCCTCGCTTAAGCCGTGCAACCAAGCAGCGTTCAGCTATGTACAACCTCGTATCCGACCTCAAAAACTTCAAGCTCAAAGCCGAAAAGTTTGCGACCTGTTGGAACCAGCTGTGCGATTTTGCTCGTCACACACCGTCTAATGAGCTCCATATAGAAAAGAACAGCGCAGAAAGCAAAGTCACGCTCGCCATTGAAGACGCCACGAAATGCTACCTTCGTCTCACGTTCCACGTAACACACGTGGGCCACATGACGCTGCCTGTTATGTACGAAACCCTCGATGTGCCCGATCTGCTCGACAAATGGAATCCGGACGAACCTCCGTATCCCAACCAACAGCAACGTGCTGCTTCCCTGGGCACGTGGTGCAATATCGAAGTGAACCCATGCAAGGGGGACGAAATCGATGTCTTGCTGCAATCGGCCTTTGACGACATGACGCTGAAGTACACGAAGGTACAGAGCATGGAACAGCTCATCCTGGGCCTCAACCTGGTCGACGAGCCTAACCAGGTATATTTCCAGGTGCCCACGTCTTACTACACAGCACTCGACCTGATGTTCAACCTGATCCGTGAATCTCACGAACTCAACGAGGCAGCAGTCATCTTCATCCAGTCACTCAAAGTGCTGGACATCTAACACCGAACAAAAAGGAAACCCATGTCGTACTTTGAAGAAGAGATCCACGGCTTCGGTGTAATGCTCGATAAAACATTTCTCAACAGCGACCTCATTGAAGCCCTGATCGAAAATGCAGGTGAGTTGCCCGTTCAGAAAAACAACCCGACCATCGCAGTAGTGACTGACACAGGGTTGGTGTACTGCATCCCAGATGCTCCCTTGGTGGCGGATCCCGACAACCCCATTGACCCTGTGTTCACCACGCGAATCGGCCTCGGTCAGGCTATCGTGCATATCACCAACCGCATCCTCCATGACATCGACCTCGTGACTGAAACCAAAAAATTCTCACCAGAGGGTTTTAGTCGCAGGGACTTCATCGCAACCCTGCTCAATTCCGTGGACGCAAACGCCGAGCGTTGTCCTGGCGACACCCGATGGGTGATCTCCGACTAACGCAACCACAAAGATCAAAATCAAATCTTTGCTGAACGCAAAGATGGGTTCTGACCTGAGTGAGGTCATGACCCAAATGACTACTCCATTCCTCCTGTCCGGGAGCGCCTGATACCCCCAAGGCGCTCCCCATTTTTTTTTCTTATTGCACGCTGCATGAAACGGGGCGACAAGCGCCCCGCGTGCGCTGAACAAGAACCAAGGTACTTGGGAACATCCCTTGTTCACGATATGTTCGCGCTGACAACAGTCGAACATTTCTTGTCCAACCTTTGTACAACCCATGTTCAAGTTTTGTACAAGATGGGAATAATAAAAAAAAAAGGGCCCCAATAGGGGCCCTCGGGAACCTTAAACCAAGTTTCCAATGAGTTGCAAAGAGTGCCGACCGTTCCAGCTGTTGATGGACAGCTTACCGTTCATTGCAGCCTCGCCATCGGGAAGATCCTCGATGGCATCCCCTGCATTCCAACTGATGGCTGCAATGCCGCCAGGTAGAAGCAGCTTGCCATGCTGCTTCTCACTGCCCATACGCAGCTTCGTAGCCAATTCGGCATCGAAGATGACCTTGACGCACGGTTCAGGAAACGCCTTACCGAACGGACGAAGCTCCTCAAGCCCCTCACAGAAATCGGCCAGCGTGAACAGATCGCAACCGATGTCCCCGCACCCGAGCTTCGTGGACATGACCAAATCCACTGGCTCCTCGAACGAGATTCCAGCCGCTTCCGCCTCAGCACGAGCCGCAGCCACATCCTCTTTGATGAAATCAAAGAAATCGTGCATCTGCGCCCGATCCGCGAACGTGATACCAAACGCAGCTTCATGCCCTGCACACGTCCACCCGTGCCCCGCATTGCGGGTCAGAAATGGATACCACGCAGGCGAGCGCCCAGAACCGGACAACTCACCTGTGTTGGGATCTTCACGAACGACAACGCACGGCTCGCCAGTCTGCTCAAGCATGCGGCCCGCCAATAGGCCCATAAGGCCGCTAGGAGCCTCTGAGACGGACGCAAACGGCTGATACGGCCCCCCAGTCGCCAAAAGCTCATCCCAGGCCTCCTGGGACATCTCACGGCGTCTGGTGTTGAGATCCATGAGGTATTCCATGTCCTCTTTGGCGTTGAAACCAAGGAACACGCCGAATGCCTTCGACAGGTCGCCCTCCATGCGCTTCACGGCATTGAACATCGGAGCCAGGTAGAACCCGATGGTGCCCTCGTCGATATCCTCGGCAGACTTGATCTTGCCGGCATCGACCAAAGCCTGCATAGCCTCATGAGCGCCCACGAACGCGCGGACGTAGGCTGGGTGCCCAGTCAAGGACTCCACGAGCCACGCATCCCCGTTCATGTGGCACAGACGCAGGAGCGTGACCGCATCACGCACCAGCTGACGGTTGTCATGAACCAAAGGCATGGCATCCGATACCGTGCCCACACCTGCGAACAAGCGCAAACGGTGGATGTCGGCCGCATCGGTCACACTGCCCCAGCGGGTCGCATAGGCGGCAAGCACGCGCCAGAGCACCGCGGCACCACAGATAGCAGGCGCCCCCACCTGGTCGCGACGCTCAACCTCGCCCACGCTGCTCGGGTTGGCCACCGCACTGGCGATGCCGCGCACGGTGAACTTCGCGTTTTCAGTGTGGTGGTCGGTGCAGATGTACTCGATACCGAGCTCTTCAGCGCGCTTGGCCGCCTCCACACAGCCAATGCCCTGATCGCACGTGATGATGGCGGTGGCCTCAGGCCACATGGCATGGGCCATGTTCACATCGGCCTCGTCAATACCGTAACGGTGGGGAAGAGTCGGAACGTAAAGTTCCACATCGAATCCAAGCTGGGACAGCCCGGCAAGTCCGATAACCCCGCTCATGATGCCATCCATATCGAAATCAGGCATCACGATGATCTTGCGTCCTTCCTCACGCACCGCACGTAGACGTTCGGCCACTTCCATCTCGCCTTCCACCGCGACATTGAGCGGTGTGTCCATGGCCGCATAGTCCGCCGCGGTCATACCGCGCCTGGACAGCATAAGTTCGACAAGTGAATTCATGAAACGCATCCCCTTGATTCGATCGTAATTTCTCGGTGATGTCATTGTACCACAAACGGCAGGCTATAGCTTGTTGTTTTTCACGACCCAAAGAAAGGAGCAAACCATGGCCAAAAAATCTCGTGCCCCGAACCGCAAAATCTGCGCATCGACCTGCTAAGTTTCCACCTTCCAACAACGAAAGGAGAGTCCTATGGCCAACGCCAAAAGCAAGCTGTCGCTGCCCATCATCATCACCGGTGTGGTAGCAGCCCTCGTCATCGTCGGCATCGCTATCTTCGCCGCCACAAGCGCACCGACGCCCGATGCCAACCTCGACACCCGTGAGGTGACCACCATCGACACAGGCGATGGGGGCCAGATCAAAGTCATCGCCGACTCAGTGAAGCCCGCCGACCCCAACCAGTCGGTCACCACCATCGTGGAAGAGCCGGGCGACCCTGAGTGCGACCATGAACTCAGTCGCTACACCGCTGAGGTGGTTCCTGCGTCCTACGCTGAAGTTGTTATTTCCGAAGAGGGCTGGTATCTCCCCCACGACAACGAGACCCGTTACGCCACGGAGGATGAGGCCCGCGAGGCGGGTAGGGGGATGGATCTGCGCGGTGTTGACGGGCAGCCCATTCACAAACAACGAGTAACCGAGGAGCGCATCGTACCGGCACAGACCGTCGAGGTCGAAGTGTGCTCGAAGTGCGGCCTTGAGCAGATCGTGGATGAGACCGCGGTCGAAACCAATTAACGAACCCGTGGCTAGAGGGGCGCCTCGACCCCTCTAGTCCATTAGTCCATTTTTTATTCCAACTTATTTTCTCTGAGCCATTTTCGCACCCAGAACAAATGTTCTCAAAATCAAGAAAATGGACAAAATGGACAGACACGCAACGCGCTGACCTGCGAAAACGTCGATTTAGTCCATTAGTCCAAGAAATTTGGGCCTCGAAAATATATATAGGGAAAATTTTCACTGAGATTTACCTATAGTAGCGAAAATAAGTATTTGTTTATATATATAAAAATGGACTAATGGACTAAGTATATATATACAACCTCTGAACTGGGAAAACGCAGCTCGGAGCCGATCCATTTTTCAGTCCACGAAATTTTGCGATTTTGGATTTTTCCTTTTGTGGATAATCGTTTCACCAGGTCAACACGGCTGTTTTACTTTCATGTGGATAATCCAAAAAATGGACAGCTTTTTTGGACAAGATCGCAAAAAACAAGAACAAACGTACTGAAAACGAACAGTCGTACCCCATTTTCTTGAAGAAAATACTTTTGAAACGACCCTTGAAAAATGGACTAAAACCTAAAGCCCCAGGTAAACAACACTTTTTCTTGTCCATTTTTTGAAACGGCAAAAACCAACACCGCTCTGACCTGCGGTTTCCTCAATCCAAAACCGCCCCTCAGATTTTGGACTAATGGACTGTCCATTTTTTGAAGGCCTCTAGTCCATTTTGTCCAATTTTTAGCGACCCAAAAAATGCCCGAGCTGAACCCTCGAAATCGACCCGATTTGACCCGAAAATCGGTGAAATTAAGCCCGAAAACCGTCCGAAAAATGGACGAAACTCGTTTGGAAGGAGACTCGCTCATGCTGTGCCAACACCTCTCGAACCGACCTGTGACCACCGACGAGCTCACCCAAGTCTTTCTCAATGATATCGATCTTTTGGACACTGCAGACCTCTTGCTCTACATCCCCGATGTGTCCATCACTGATGAGGGTGATCCGATACTTCACGGAGTGAACCTCGTTGATCTCTTGATGGTTAAAGACCACCTCGACAACCCTGTGGCGTGGGCCCTAGGTCACATCCCCGCAGCGGGAACCTGTGCTCCGAACCGCATGGATTTCATCAGCGTCAACACCGCACGTGTCACCCTTGCGGATCACTTCCGCACGGTCTACACGGTAACCCCTGACGAATTTAACGGCTTCACTGTAAGAGGTGGCTGCTACATTCCATTTACCGCCTTCACCGTATGAAAGGATGGCACCACTTATGAATCTGATTGCCGTCCTCGCCATCGCGATCACAACGTTGATCCTGACTTTGACTCTGCCTCGGCTCATCTTCGATGAGCCTAAAGAGGTGATGCACTCGCTCACCCTCACCGCCATCATCCTGCTTGTGGGATGCGCGCTCTGCTCTATTGCTGCAGTATGGCTCCCTGCCACCCAACTCAGTGTGTCGAACCAGGGTGATCTTGCATCCACAGCCATCGCTGCAACCATCGTGCTGGGCTCTGCGCTCATCTACCGCATCGTCACCCTGTTTATCATGGCCTTCCGACACACACATAAACAACAGTAGGCCACCCCCACGCATTTCCAATAAATCAAATTGCACAGTTTGATAAATTGTGTTATCATCTTGTCACCGAGAAGAACGAAAGTAGGTGTGACGTGGCGCTCAAGTCATCGGACCGGCGCGTTTCAGATGCTATCGACTCCGCTTGTGCGGACCTCGTTGCATCAGGACGGGAGCCATCAGCGGACTTCGCTGATGAATTGCTCCAAGTCATGAACGACGCTGTGGACGAATTCAATGCCTCGGCCCCTAAAGGCCGTAAAACCCAAAACATCAAATCCCTTGGCGCGTCCCATGTAGCCCAGGCACTCTGTGCCATCTACCACGTGCGCCTTGTCTCCTCTTCTTCCGAATTGCTGGACCCCCAGAACGCCCAGCTGGCGGTCTATGAGTCCACCGGCCCCAAGGCTGGTCTTTACAACCCTTCGGAAGATGACATTTTGGCCAAGGCCTCGATCCTGGTCAACATCCCAACGGAAAAGTACGCCAAAGACCTGCTTTTCCTTATGCGTCTCTACGCTCCTGTGGTCACCATGACCATCGACCGCGACCTCATCGCGGTGGACAACGGGGTCTTTGACTACAAGGCGAAGGAACTTCTGCCCTTCTCCCCTGATTATGTATTCATGGCCAAGTCCCGCGTACCCTACGATCCCAATGCCCAAAACGTCATCATCGACAATCCTGATGACGGCACTACCTGGGATGTGGAGTCTTGGATATCCGAGATTTCCATCGACGCTGAAATCGAGCAGCTCCTCTGGGAGATCACCTCAGCCATCATCCGACCCAACGTGGCCTGGGACAAAGCGGCCTGGTTCTTCGCAACCAAAGGCGCCAATGGTAAAGGAACCTTCTGCGAGCTGCTCCGCAGTCTTTGCGGACAGGGCACCTACTGCTCCATCCCCGTGGCTGACTTCGGAAAGCCCTTTGCCTTGGAGCCTCTGCTGACAGCCTCAGCTATCATCGTCGATGAGAACGACAACGGCTCCTACCTTGACACCGCAGGCGACCTCAAAGCAGTCATCACCAACGACGTGGTGAACGTGAATCGCAAGCATAAGAAGGCTATCACCCATCGCTTCCGCGGTTTCATGGTGCAGTGCTTTAACGAGTACCCCAAATTCAAAGACCGTTCCGGCTCCCTCTACCGTCGCCAGCTTATCGTGCCCTTTGACACGACATTCACAGGCCGCGAGCGCAAGTACATCAAATATGATTACGTGCACCGCCCCGAAGTGTTGGCCTATGTGTTGAAACGTGCCTTGGAGTCCAACTTCTACCAGCTCTCTACACCTTCCACCTGCATCGAGGCACTCGACGGGTTCATCCTGCAAAACGACCCCATCACCGAGTTTTTCCAGGATGTGTTCACCCGCATCTCGTGGGACATCATGCCCCCGAAGATTGCCTACGCCATCTACAAAGAATGGCTCAAGGAAAATCTCCCTGGTGGCAAACCCGTGGGCTTCCAGAAGTTCCGCACCCTGCTCATTGAACAGGTCGAAGCCTCCGATGACTGGCTCTGGACTGGTTCTCGCTACCGTACCGACCGCTACATCACCGTCCCTGAGCCCCTACTGGAAGAGTTCCATGTGGACGCCTACCTCGACCACAAAGTACGCGCGTCCCATGCCTCCCCGAATGCTCGCTGCATGCCGCCCAATCTGAAGGACCGCTACGAGGCGCCCATCAAGAAGGCTGCTCTCGACGCTGCGGGTGGTGATGACGATGACGACTAAGCGCAAACCCGGTCGTCCGGCCAAAGGCCACGACATCACCTGCCCCGTCTGCGGCGCCCCCATGCGCTCCATCGCCACAGCTCGCCTGGCGAGCCTGCCTGACGATGCTGTTGTGCGCCGACTGATATGCACCGTCTGTGAAAACCCCCTGTCAACCGTTGAGACCGCCGTTGAGATGAAAGATGAGGATTAGAAGACATGCCTAAATGCAAACATGCCTATCGCTGCCCCGTCTGTTCATCGAACATGGCGGTCGCATCGATCACCAAGGGAACTCTGGAAAACGGAATCGAGATCGTAGTTCGAGAACTGGCCTGCCCCTCGTGCAACGAGGCCTGTCAAACCGTTGAGATTCCCGACCGACGCTTCGTGTCCTCGCTGTTTTCCTTAGCCCCCATGAACAACCAGATTAAGTTCCAGGCCAATCTGACCGAAGGCCCCCGGTCCGGCCAGTATTGGCTGATGTGCGAGGGCAATGCCCTCACCCTGACCCCCTGTAACTAGAAAGGAGGAAATCCATGCCCGATCGCAAGAAACTCATCTACGATATCGAGTGTTTCGAGAATGCATTCTCTATCGCTATCTACTCGAACACTGACAACGCTGTCGACATCTACCTTGATGCAGACCCGACACTCGTCGATGTACCGAACTTCAAGGACATGCTCATCAAAGCAGTCCATGAAGCGAACCCTGCAAACTTCGCTGACGGCACCGTCACACTGTTCGATTTGCGCAACATCGAATCGTACCAGAATCTCGCAAACCTCTTCGGTGTGGCCCCGGTGACCTACAGGCACCCGAAAAGCCCTCTGACCCCTCGGGTAAAAACCGACGTGACCGATCCCACAGCACCGTTCCTCATGGGCTACAACTCCATGAATTACGACACCTCGATTCTTGCGTGGTACTTCCATATCTGCCTGCAAGACTCCCCCAACGGAGAACAGATCAAGGTGACCAAGTGCAACCCCGCCGGTCACTACAAGGCTCTACGCGAGATCAATGATGCCATGTTCGAATCATCCTACTTCCGCTGCCGCATGGGTGACATCGTGCGCGCCGAGTTTGATAAACATGGTGCCATCACCGGTGGCCCGAACAACCCCACCCTGTCCTGGGACGCGCACCCCTGTCGCATCCGCCAGGCCTGGCTCCAGTCTGGACTCCATGTGGATATTGCCCGCTTGAACGAGAAGCAGCAGCGCGTTGCGCTGAAGCGTCTGTGCGGCATGCTCGGCCTGCAGATTTTAGAATCCGAAAAGCTAGCCCAGGGCAAAAGCCACCTGGACGATACTGCGGAACTCATCGACATGCTCGCCTACAACGTCTCCGACGTTGTGAACACCTGGGAGCTGTTCTGCCATGACCTCTACACGGCAAACTTCGAGTTGCGCCAGACCATGCTTGAGACTTATCCCGAGCTGATCTTCGAAACCGACAAAGACGGCAACCTGACCAAGAAGGTGCGACGCAATCGTCTGCGTCCTGACTCCACGTCTCAGCAGTTCGCCTCTCGCAGCCTTTGCCCCGATGACCACATCCCCGATGCGAAGGTCATCTCGGTGGTCTACCCCTCTGAGAAACAGGCCAAAGAGCTCGGTGTGCGTCAGGTGGACGTACTCGATGACACCCGCATATTCCTCTCGAAGACCCTTGCTAATGCGAACAACACCGACGGCAAGCATGAGGCCCTCGATGCTTTCGATCAGGTCTACCTCATGTACGACGAGATGCGTGGCAAGAACGTCAACGCATCGGACGCCTATGACGAGGACTGGGGCGCCGACGGCGAGCCTTTCACCGACCTGGGCAACCGCAACCTCTACCCTGCTCGACCCACCACCTTGTGCTACTACGACAAGGACGGCAACCGCACATCATGCTACGTGAATTTCTCCACCGGTGGAATCCATGGTGCCGAATACAACAAGAACCTCTACGATTACGACCTTGAGCTCTTCGAACAGAAGCAGTACCTCTTCGGTCGTGCTCGTTGGTTCGCCTCACATCTGCCCCCTGTGGATGAAAACGACACAGGAACTGACGACGACTTGGCCCTGCGCTTGCGCAAAAGCGTGCCCAAGCTCGCCTCCCCCATCCCGTTTGACTTCGGCGATGGTCAGGATCACTTCGTAAAGGAATTCCTCACTGGCAAGTCCACCGCGAAGAAAGCGCAGTTCCGCACCTTCACAAAGCCCCAACTCTTCGCTGAGTCGAAGACCATCCCAGGCAAGACCTCGTTAGACCCCCGCTATGCGTTCACTTCGGTGTGCATCGCAAACCACGAGGACTTCTCCAGTTACTACCCGTCGCTACTGCGCCGCATGTCCGCATTCGAGAACCCTCATCTCGGCTACGACCGCTACGGCGAGCAGTATGACCTGAAGGAACTCTACGGCAAACAACGCAAAGACCCGTCCCTGTCCACCATCGAGCGTAAGATCATCTCAAACAAGCGCGAGGGCACCAAGTTGATTCTCAACTCGGCCTCAGGGGCGGGAGACGCGGGTTTTGACAACCCTATCCGCATGAACAACAACATCAACGCCATGCGCATGATCGGCCAGCTGTTCGCCTACCGTATCGGCCAAACGCAGGCCGCCGAAGGTGCTCGCATCGTGTCCACCAACACCGATGGTCTGTTCTCGGTCATGGACCAGGAAACCAACGACCGTCTACTGGAAGAGGCCGCGGCCACCACAGGCGTACTTATTGAGCCTGAGGTCGTGCACCTCATCTCCAAGGATGCCAACAACCGCATCGAATACGACATCCGCGAGGATGGCACCTTCAAGGTACTCGATGCCGGCGGCTCGTCTCTGTCCTGCTGGGAGGGACCCTCGCCTGCCCAGTCACTGGCCCACCCCGCCTTCTTCGACCGACTTCTGGCTCTCTACATGATGGCTTTGGCCGAAGAGAAGGGACAGGACGGCTTCTTCGAGCCTTTCGACTTCGAGCGCGGAGCTCTTGCCGCTAACGGCATCGTGGCCTCGTTCAAAGACAAACCACTTGAGCTGCTGCTCCTGCTGCAGAATGTCGTGGCCTCATCCGATGCCTCTGCCAGCTATCTGGTAGCCCATGAGGGCGACCCGAATGCATCCGAGGTCGAAGCCATGAACCTGCAGCACTACAACCGTGTGTTCATGGTCAAGCCTGACACCCCGAATGCCCGCTTCATCTGTCGTGCCGTCGGTCGTGCCGTAACACCGGCCACCAAGACCAAGCGCGAGCGCGACAACGAGCTGCCCTTTCAGCACAACCCTGCGGCCCGCTCCGTCCTGGAACTTCACGGATGGGACAAACTCCGCATGGAGGCTGAGGGTCGTGAGGCCGCATTCGCCGCCTTCCCGCAGCTACCTGAAGACCAGCCCATGCTCATCGTCAACAGCTCGCTGCGCGGCATGTCACCCGATGAGATGCAGGCACTCATCGACAGCATCGACCTGGACGCCTACATCAACAAAGTGGCCGACGCCTATGAGAACACCTGGCGCAACAAGGCCGTGCCGACCTCTGATACGCCTGCCGCTGAAACAACCGAATCCAAACCCGAGACGGAAGGTTAAACCATGGGGCAAGCCGAAAACTATGTCGAACAGTATCTGGTCGATACAGCTGAGGCCAAGGGGATGTTCGTGCGCAAGCTCGTCTCCCCTGGCCGCAACGGCTTCCCCGACCGTCTCATCATTCACCGGGGGCGCTCGGTCTATGTGGAGACCAAATCCGCAACCGGGCGCCTTTCGGCCATCCAGCGAAAAACCATTGCTCAGATGGCAGACCATGGAGCTGAAGTGTGTTGTGTTTGCTCACGACTCGAAGTAGACGCCCTTCTGGCGGCCATAGCCACACGCACACCTCAGCTGCCCTATCGACTCGACACCGACATTCGGCCATAACAACCACGTCACGAACGAAAGGAAGAACCATGGCAGAACATCATAAATACTCACCCAAAGCCATGATCCGAGCTATCCTCAAAGAACACGGACTCGAAAATGTACCCGACAAACAGGCCCAGACAAACTTGAGTCATCTGTTCCAAACCAGGCGCCAGCAGATGCGCTATAACCACCCCGACTACACCGACGAGCGCATCTTCAGGGAAATCGTCAGCGACCCTGATTACATCGCTCGGGTAATTGCTCGTTGTGAACAGCTCTCCATGGAAGAGGCCCTTGATGCCGTTTACAGGGAGCCGAACCCGAAAAATCGCATCACCCTCATCCGATCCACCCGAGAAAAGGCCCGTCGTGCAGCCCAAAGAAAGCACAACGCGCTCGGCGATGAAACGGCCCGTCGTGCTTTCTGTTCACCAGAAGACCACCCCCTTGATACCATATCGCTTCAACTAAGCCGGCAGATGGCGCGCTTACAGTCTGAATTGTTGTCTCGCGACCATAACGCAGCGCTGCGTTCGACAAATCTCGTGCAAAAGACCTTGAATGACCTGACGCGCATGCTGCGATCTGACATGATAGCGCCCACTGACACCCGCGAGACGGTATACGGTAAAGGTCACCGCAAGTCGAACACTGTTGTCATCCGATAGGAACATCCATGAATGTGCAACTGAGACCCTATCAACGCTGGTGCATAGATTTCATCAAAAGTCGACCGTCTGCTGGGCTGTTCCTTCCCATGGGCATGGGCAAGTCTCTCATCGTACTCACGGCACTCTATGAGCTCAACCCCACCGACCCTGTGCTCGTCATAGGGCCCAAGGCCACCATTGCCTCCACGTGGCCCGAAGAGCTTGAGAAATGGGGCTTCCCCATTCGCATGCGCTCGCTCACGGAAGATGAGAGGGGCAAGCGTCTCTCCAATGACGCCCGTCACGAGCTTATCAATTCGGTAGCCGACTTGCCACCGGCCATATACACTATCAACCGCGAGTTGGTGCCCGACCTGGTGGAGTGCCTCCCGGGAACCTGGGTCCAACCGAGAACCTCAAACCCTGATAACCTGCCACCGAAAAGTCAATGGTCGTTCAAACCCCATGACTTCCCGTTCAAAACCGTAATTATCGACGAGTCCCAATCATTCAAATCCTACAAGTCCCGTCGGTTCAAACGGCTTGCTGAAGCCAGGCCTTACATCCATCGTGTCATTGAGATGTCAGGAACACCCAACCCCCAGAGCTTGGAGGATCTCTTCTCCCAGCTCTACTTGCTTGACATGGGTCAGCGCCTCGGACACAACATCTCATCGTTTAGAGACCGCTTCATGATGCCCGCCGGCTCCCTTGTCAATGCACAGGGTTACCCGCTCACCTGGAAACCGCTACCTGGCGGCGACCAAATGGTGTTCGACCTTATCAAAGATGTGGTCGTATCGCTTCCTGTGTTGAAAGACATCATGCCCCCCTCTGAAGTGCTCGATGTACCAGTAAAGCTCAACCGCAAGATCCACAGCCTCTTGGCCAAACTCAAGAAAGAACTAGTCATGAGTCTTGATGGTGGAGATGTGGTTGCAGCCAATGCTGGTGTGCTTGCAGCCAAGTTGCAGCAAATGGCCTCTGGCACGGTCTATCTCGAAGATGGTTCCTATGAAGTGCTCCATAAGCGCAAACTCGAAGTACTTGATGCCATCATCGAATACGCAGCGTCCCCAGTCCTTGTGGCCTACTACTTCAAAAGCGATGCTGAAGAGCTAACCAAGCACTTTGCCGATCAAGACCTCGCCTTCGAGATCTTCGACGGCTCCCCTGAGATGAAGCAACGCTGGTGCAATCGCAAGATCGACGTTATGGCCATCCAACCCGCTTCTGCAGGCCACGGTCTCAACCTTCAGTCCGGTGGACACACCTTCGTATGGTACACCATGACATGGAACTCCGAACACTATCAGCAAGCCAATGCCCGTTTGGTACGACCTGGGCAAACTGAATCGGTGCAAATCTATCGGCTCATAGCAGAGCACACCATCGATGGTCGCATCGCCGAAGTCCTGGCAGGCAAGAAAGCCGCCACCGATGCACTTATTGACGCAGTGAAAGCCGAGCTTGACGTTTGAGAAAGGAGGCCTGCCATGGCAAAGAAAAAAGATGACTTCGATTGGATCACTCGATTTTCCAACCGACTGGCTGAAAGCGACCCCTACGTTCTCATGTCCGTGATAGCGGAACATGCCAGTGATGAAACCTCATCAACACCTAAAATCATTGTGCCGCTTATTGCACAGCCTGTCGAAAACTGCGATTTCATAGCCAATGCCAATACCCCCGTCTGCCTCACGAGCGAATCTGAAATCGAAGCCTTGTATGAACAAGCCCGAGACAGAGTGCTCACTGATGAAAACCCTGAACGGTTTGCCAAAAATAAAAAACATCGAGTGGCCCAACTTCGAAAGCGCCAATTCGACCCCGTACCGTTCCCTGCCATCTCGGTTGGCTACAACGCAACTCACACACTGTACTTACCTCTGGGGTTCGGTACTTCAGAAACGCCGTTCGACACCGACGCTAAACTTCCTGAGCCCATCGATTTTTCCCAGGCCGACATCATAACCATAGATCTGCATCGATACAGCATCAAAGTGCCTGACCTGAACCATAAGGACGGTACCCTCAAAGTTGCTGCCGCGATCGTACAACCTGTATGCTTCGGAGCAAACCGTGCCGGTCTGCTCATCACCGCATTCAGTGACACCAACTTCACGAAAGCACATCGTGCACTCATGGCATTCGACCAGTCAGGAAGACTTGATGTTGCAGCTATGGCCCAGCAGACCATGATCTGGAAAGCAGCCGGTATACGCATCAATACTGAAGCTGAGTCTCGAAATTTCGTTCAAAGATTAATGATGATGCTCATTCATCGCGTCATAACGGAGCAGGAAACTGAACATGATGATGAAGAAAGAGCCATGGCCAAACGCATCAAAAAAGATCGCGAGCTGGCAGAACGCATTCACCCTGAACTCGTGGAAAATTGTGCTGACGAAGAGCAGGTCGACATTGTGTTTACTGCGGCCCACACCCTATTGCAAGCTCATGATGCCACTCTACAGGAACTCGAACACACAAAAGCTCAACTCCAAGAGGCTCAAACCCAGTGTGAGGAACTTAAGTGTGCCGTCGAACAACAAGCGACAGATCATAAACATGAAATGAGTCTCGCTCTCGACCGCATCAAAGAACTTGAGACCAACACACAGCAAAGTGACAGCGCCAACCCATCGGCGCCCGTCATTGCGTCTCTACAGTCGACCATCGACAGCCTGAAAGAACAGCTTGATGCTACCCGCAGCATCCAAGAGACGATTTCTACGATGGTACTCCCGAAGAATACCTTTGACTCACTCACCCTCGCGGCTCAATTCTGGCCCGACCGTCTTATCGTTCTTGATCAGGCCTACACTTCAGCCGAGGCTTTTGATGGCCCCGCTAAAGAGCCCTTCACGCACTTGCAAGCACTGGCGTGCATACTCTGGCCCCTCGTATTCGAGGAGAACAGCAATCATCCGGCTCAGGACTTCGCGGAACGCACCACCGTGCCCATGACCATGAAGGTCAATAAACGCCAGCTCGACAAGGCCTTCTTCG
Organism: uncultured Parvibacter sp.; assembly: GCA_910587945.1. GTDB lineage: Bacteria > Actinomycetota > Coriobacteriia > Coriobacteriales > Eggerthellaceae > CAJUNI01. The sequence goes on along the minus strand of CAJUNI010000010.1, from coordinate 13,022 downwards.
ATGAGTACCACCTCACCTACAAGGGCCAGACACGAGATTTCCACGCTCACACCAAGGGGGCCAGCTTCCGCCGTGGACAGAGCCTGCGCATTCACTTCTTCTTCGACCGAGAGGAGCGCAAGATCGTCATCGCCCACTGCGGTGACCACCTCACCAACACCATGACACCTCACCTCTCGTGAGCCTCGACCTAGAAAGGAAACTCAATGGCCAACATGTACGCCTATGCCAACAACCTAGAGTTGACTCAGTGTGCCTGCTGTGGCAAGAAACGCGCTTCAGATTGGTTCAAAGGTCTGTCAAAAGTCGTGTGCAAACGCTGCTGGGACATCAGACCCAAGGATGCCCAGCGTGCGCACATCCATACAACGGTAGCCAAGGACATCCGCGAACCGGAAACCCTCTCCGTACCATGCTTGTACCTTCACACCGCTGACCCTGCAGATTTCGACCCTCATCAGAAGGAGGTGACCGATGATTCCCAAGAAAACGACCATGAAGAGCTGCCGAGGTAAGAAAGCCATCACAGACTGCGAACTGCGCAACCACTACGGATGCATCCAGAAAGGCAGCCTGGTGACCATCGTCAGTTCCTGCAACTACGGAATGACAGTGCAGACCAACCCTTGCCCCCTGTGCGGAGTGTCCCTCACCGTCACCCATGTGGGTAAGGACTGTCTCACCCTCATCAACCCAGATTCCCCCGAATCTTAAAAACCCCAACCAAACCCGATGGCATCCATCCAAAGTTCGGTTGAACCTAATGGCAACCCTTGCAATGACCCTGCGGCGCAACCGAACAGGATGCGTTGTAGATGGTATACACCGCCTACACAAATAACACGCCATCGCGTACCGTTTTCACTCTCCATCATGGTATAATTCACCCTAACGAACTTCAGGAGAGAAAGTTCATTTGCCAAGAGAAAGGATCCCAACCATGGCAGCACCTAAGCAGTTTTCGTCCTCGATGCTCACCCCCAACAAGACCGTACTCGTGCGTGGCAACCTCGGGTACAACAACCTGACCCGACCCTACACGGGCGACGAGCTTGAGCGCCGCAACAAGGAGGCTCAGCTCCGTGGCCGTAACGGCTACTCGCCGACCGCTCATGAGGTGGTTGACGTGACCATCCACAACCCGCAGGTCATCCCTGCCAACCCGACCCAGATGACCCTGGAGGAGGCCTACGTCAACGAGCGCTTCTACCAGTCCGCCAAGAACGGCCTGTCCTACGGCATCACCCGCACCAACTCCGGTGTGCCGGCCATCGGCATCATGACTGACGGCGTGCACGCCACTGAGATCGTGCCGCCCGAGGGCTACGTGGTCGGCAACCCTGTGGTCACTCTGGTTGTGCGTACCTTCTCGACCAAGGCCGGCCGCGGCGGTATGACTCTTGACGCCGTTATCTTCAACGAGGAACCCAGCTTCGCCTCTGGTGGTAACCGCGTGAAGTCCCAGCTGGAGGAGCACGGCATCATCTGGACCTCGCTGCCCACCGAGCTGGAGAGTGCTGGCGCCATGGAGGTACCCACCCCGGCCGCCATCCCGGCGCCACCTGTGGTGCAGGCCGCCCCTACGATGCCCGCGCAGCCCATTCAGGCTGCCGCTCCGGTCACCCCGGCCATGCCCACTCCGCAGCAGGCCTACGTGCCGCCCGCGAACATCCCTCCGCAGGTAATGGAGGCCGCCTCCCAGGCTGCGTCCCTGTATGAGGCCCCCGTCGCCACCCAGCCGAAGCCGGGCATCCGCTACGACGCGATGTAAGCGAGCCCTCATCTGTGATAAGATGAATCGCTAACTTGGAACAAGGCCCTGTGATGCTTCTGTGTCGCAGGGCCTCTTTTCATAAGACGAAAGGACAAACCGTGGAAAAGAAAGCTGACAAAAAGGTCAAAATCCATTACGGACCTGCAGTTGCAACCCATGTGGATCCCGATGGGTCGGTTACCGCCGCACTGTTCTCGAAGGTAAAGCCCGGCAGTCGTTACGACAATGGGGTATTTCTCGGTGACGATGACCCTCGACGCGGCATGTTCGGCTACGAACAAGGCTTCACAAGATAGATAAGACAGGAGGTCTCATATGGCACCGAAAAAGCATCTGAAACCCCGCGCCCAGATGCCCGCACACCCAAGGGAAAAACATGTTGACCCTGACGGAAGTGTGTCAGCTCACCGCATGAACACTGAACCTGACAAGCTAGGTTTATGCACCATCAATGGGCGCATTTTCAGTGCCAACGGTGTGTTTCGTAACAACAAAGACCTCGATCTCATCGCTGATTATTTCGCCCAAGAGTACGCACCTGACGTCATTGCCGAGTGGGAGAGCAACAGAAATAAGACATTCGCCATATGGCGATCTACCGACAACTTTGACAATCGCCGTACGGTGTCAATGATCGTACCTCCTGAAATTCTGGCACAAACCCAGGGTCTGTACTCATACATGTCCGACGCTACGACTGGATTGACCTACGTTCGATCAACGAATGCTTGTCGAGTTCTGTGTGAGCCCGTTTTCGTACCTAACGATGAAACGGGCATCATGGACATTGACATTCGATTTATCACCATCTACCCGACTGCAGAAACCGACACACTAGACGAGTGTGTCGACAGGGATTATCACTACGGAGCCGCTCACATTGCACCGGAAGTCTATCGCCGACTGGACAAATACGTGGGGAAAGCAACTAACAACAACCCTCTGTTTGACACACCTAATCCAGCACGATACCAAAACTGGCGTCGTTGCAACCAAATCAAAATGGACCTCGTAAACAGCGACGCCATGACAGATGACACAGAAATCATTATCAACGATCGATGTGACCGTCTAAGCGTCATTGTAGATACGCCTATGGACGGCCAGTTTGATGTCAATGGCGAACCCTTGACCCGCCGCATGAAATTCACATGCCGACTCAACGGTGATGGATCCCATACGCTCATGAAATCACGCATGATGTACGTCACCACGCAAACTGACCCGCAAACAAGACAAAAGACATCCAAACTCGCATGCAAACAACCGCCTGACAACGAAGAGCGCTTGCAACGACTCATCGATGTGTGGAAAGAAGAGCATAAACTCTTTCACCAAGACTTCGCCTTGGCTTTGGCAGGTCCGTACAAACCCACCGATCCATCCATTGATACTATGCGTATCGCAAAATGGGGAGACGTAACACTACCTAACGCACAGCGTACACCCTGCGATACGTCTCACATCAAGCAACCTGACGCTCAAGACCTATCTTGTAGCTACAATTAAGAAAGAGGTGTTATACATGGAATTCACCCGTACACCCGCAGGAGAAAAGCGCATAACCATGTCTGCCAAAGAGTATCTTGAACTCTTGCAATGGGCCCTTTCAGACGATGATTACGATGATGAGGGTGTGCCCGTCGACATCGGCTGGCTTGTGGATATGGTGGACGAAGTGTCTAATACGCCGATTCCCGACAGTCCCGTTGCCCCAGCATCTGACACCACCAATAATTAAAAACCAAAGGAGGGATGACCATGGACTCTATGGAATTCAGCAAACTCACCCCTGAAAAGGTCATGGCCATGACCGACGAAGAGTATCTCGAACTTGTCCATTGGGCACTTGCCAACCCGTTCGAGGCAGGCATCATATCCAAGGAGGCCATGTCACATCTCGACCCCGATGGTTCAACAACTGCCGCCCTATTTGATGAGTACGAAGACCAGGGCGTGTTGTACCAGAACGGAGAGCGCTATCTAAGCGACCGTCATTGGGAAATCAACCGGGTCAACATGCAAACTGCCATAACCGCTCCAACATTGACTGGCAACACCTCTGCACCCGCACTGGATTTTGAACCTGCTGAGTTCGACACCTTTATCACTGATGTCATGACTGGCAAATTCGATTCGGTCAACTAGGAGCACATCATGGCTGACGTCAAAATCAAACAGCTCAAAGAGCGTCTGGATAAGCATTCGATTCCCATCTCAAACCACGCTAAGGAACGTCACCTTGATCCTGACGGTAGACGCTCCGCTAAGCGACTTGAATCGAACAAAACCGCGCAAATTGTGGATGAAGCTGAGCTGCGCAATGTGAACAGTGTGTTTCGCAGTGAGACCATGATGGACAAATGTGTCCAGTACATCAATGACGATACGTACCTGCCGCGTATCGCTGCTCGCCAAACCCAGGCGCAACAATCTGACCGATACGTGCCAGCACTTGAGGTTGAACTTGATTTGAGAGCCCACCCGGAACTGTTCCAATACATGCTCGCACACCCCTCAGCTCAACTGCTTTGTTACACGCAGAACGCTGAAACTCTGCGCACCCGTGCCCTTTTGGCCATTAAGGTGAACATGGTTTTACAGATAGTGCCCATCACCAAAGAAAACCAAACGGGCATTGAAATTAAAACCATGTACCCTATGATCACCAAAGACGCCCCTGCTATTGATGTACGGTACGCACCTGAAGTATTTCGTCGTCAACGGGCTTACACACAGGATTGGCTCCAGGACGTTCAGTACAAAAATACCCCAAAACATTTGCTGGAAAAAATGCATGCCATACGGGCCGAATTTGCGAACTCACGCTATGCCAACCATGTGGTTAACGTGCAACCGACTACTGATGGAACTTCGATTCGGGTTATCAGTCATGTGCGCCTTGACCCCGAAAGCAGTACGACTCGTAACGAACCGTACAAGGTGCTAGAGATCACTACTCAGGTCACTCCTGGCAAGGCCGTCATTCACGATTTCAAATTCGCCATGTGCACCCGCCAAATGGGAACCACTCGAAGCGGTGCAGCCATCCAAGTCACAGAAACTACACCCCTCGATGAACCGGTGCCCAAGTCAATGCAGGACGCTTGGCTCAGCAACAACATGGATTACACCCTCGCAATCGCCGCAGCCTCTCGCGCGCCATTCAAAGTGTCTGAACCCATGTTAGACCAACGTGTTGATGACCTTCTCAAGCTGCAGAAGCAGCGTCAGCAAACCAAGAAAACCAAGCGTACACCCATCGCAAACGCGCCTAAACCAGTTGACCACACGAATACCAAACAGTACGGATAAAAGGAGGTCACCATGGACGCCATGGAATACAGCAAGCTCACCCCTGAAGAGGTCATGGCCATGAGCGAAGAAGAGTACCTTGAACTCCTTAGCTGGGCATTTGCCAATCCCTTTGAAGCGGGAATTATATCCGATGAAGCCATGTCTCATCTCGACCCTGATGGCTCAACAACTGCAGCCCTGTTTGATGAATACGAAAATCAAGGTGTGTTATACCAGAATGGTGAACATTATCTAAGCGATCGTTATTTTGAACTGTGTGAAGCCGAACGGGCAGCAAATCTACCACCAACTAGCTCTACGGACACATTTCATACACTCAGCGCCGATGATTTCGATGATTCAGACATATTCACCCTCATTAATGATGTTCTCAATGGTCGAATCGACGTCAACGACATCACCGCTGAATCGATGAAATAGAGGCTGTAATGACAATGCCAAAGATAAAACAACTGAAGGCACGTCTTGAAGCCGAGCCTGTTCCTATATCAGATCACACTAAGGAACGGCATCTTGACCCACAAGGCATTACCAGCGCACAGCGACTTCAATCAAAGAAGACTGCCAGAATCATAGATGAGCAAGAACTACGCAACATAAATAGTGTGTTTCGCAGTGAAGCCATGATGGAAATGTGCGTTGATCACATTAACAACCCCAACTACTTACCCATACTGGCATACATGGTAAACGAGGCGAACCAAGACCCGCCGATAAACACCACGCATGAAATTCATCTCAACCTGAAGGAGCACCCCGAACTATTTGAACTCATGCTCAACAACCCTGCAAACCACCTGATTTGCTACGTTCAAAATGCAGAATCCATGCGAACACGCGCACATCTTGCGACATGCGTGAACATCGTCCTCACAACAGTTCCGATCACCAAAGATCGAAAGCTGGGTATCGAAGTCAAAACTATGTATCCCACCATTGACAAAGAGCACCCTTCCATTGATGTTCGATATGCTCCTGAAGTGTTTCGCCGCCAGAAGCACTACCTGCAGAACAAACTCAAAGACTGCCACTACCAACACATACCGCATCATCTCATTAAGCAAATGCATGCAATGCAAGCAGAGTTGGCAAATTCCCGCTACGCAAACCGTGTGGCTAATGTCTACCCCAACGAAGATGGTACAGCAATCTGCGTTGACACCCGGTACCGACTTACAGCACCAACATCGAAAACCAAACAAGAACCATTCAAAGCGTTAATTGTGACTTCCGAGATCAACGCAGAAAAGCAGATCCAACAGCGCTTTCAATTCGCCATGTGCACAGAGAAAATTGAGTACTACCCTGATGAACCGCCGATGCATAGTGTCGAAACAGTCTATCTTGACGAGCCTGTACCGCCAAAAATGTGTCAGAAGTGGTTGAAAGAAAACCCAGAATTCAATTTGGCCATTGCAATCGCATCTCGCGCACCACTCCAGGTAGATGACTTGACGCTTGATCAGCAAATTGACTTGCTCCTTAAAGCCCAAAAAGTTAAGCAACAGCAACCCAAGAAAACTAAGCGCACACCTATCGCCAATGCGCCTGAACCGGTTGATCACATCGACACCCACCAGTACGAATAAAAGGAGGTCACCATGAGCGAGTTTCCCGCATGGGCTGAGCTACCCGAATGGACACGCATATTCGAAGCATTTCGCTCAAACCCCGCCATTGACGCCATCGCCTCCATTCCTCGTTGGTCCATCTCAAACCAACACAAGGTTCCCATGAACATGCATCGCTATGAGTTCGAGTTTGAGACCGACCGCGGTGCGTCCCCTTACATACCCGACAGCATGCGCACACTCGATGAGATGCGCATACTCATCCCCAACGCAAAGAACTACTGCTTCTTGCTTGACCCCGAAGACTCACCGCTATGCGTCGACATTGAGCCCACCTGCTCCGACTTGCTCAAGGCCAGTCTCTCAAAGCTGCCGGCACTCTATCGTGAGACTTCTCGCTCAGGCAATGGCATTCACCTACTGCTCCCGAACGGAACCGATGCTAACCTCATCGATGAGTTCCCCAACGCAGCCTCGAAGACCAAGCTGCAAGCTTCAGACCGCTCCCATGAGATTCTCCGAGCTCACTGGGTGACCTTCACCATGAACCAGATCGCAGCACCCACACCCACCGACGCGGACTTCAACGTGCTGCTCAAACCCCTGTACTCCCAAGCGACGCCACCAAAGGCATCGGTTGACATCCTCTGTGCCGAGGACATCGACATCTCGGACATCCCCGATGGAGATACCATCCTGCGGATCCTCGATGATGGATCGCCCTACCGCAAGTCCCCTGGTGATTTCAGCAATGACATGTCCCGCTACGAGCGCGGACTCATGTGCTTCATTGCCAAGCAGATGCTCGACATCATGGCCATCGACCGCATTCAGCGCAACGGCCATGAGTACACCGAAGCGGAGCGCATCGCGCTGCTCCACCGTGCAGCCACCTCCAGGCTCGACCATCGTGAGAAACATGAGACGAGCCGCCATGGCATGCCCTATCTTGCTTACGAGAGCGCCAGCGTGCTTGCCATGATCGAAGCTGAGCGTAAAGAAGCAAGGTGACCTCATGTACATACGTTTTTGGTTCATCCTTGCTGTTGTGCTATCCGGTCTGGTGTTCACCTTCTGGTCGATAAGCAAAACGACACCCAACGAGAGACTTGCAAGAGTCATTCGATGGTGCACACCTATTGTTGCCATCGCTGCCATTAGCGTAATTGGCGCCATGTGCTTCACAACAGCATCTGCAGCCTCACACGGAGCTCTTTTGAAACAGACGCTGAGCATGGATGCCAGTCAATTCAATGAAGCCATGGAGCATTCACCAGAACAATCACCGATCACCCCAGAAGAAGCTGTCACCCTAGCTGACCGACCCAAGGTTATCTACTTCTACAAATTCGGTTGCACTGACTGTGCTGATGCATACCCGGACGCCATCGACTACCTCATCAACAACGACCTCGAAGCTGAACTTCTGTTCATCCCCGTTGAAGGTGAAACATCAAAGTCAAGACAGATCGCACTGGCCAGCGGCATCACCGAAGTGCCTCAATTCCTATGCGTCTATCCTGATGGCACCACTTGGATCGTAAACCCGCTGACTGACAACAACGAGATTAACTATCACAATCTCGACCTCATCCTGTCCACCGTGAAATCGAAAGCCACCTCATAAACATACCGCTCATCATCGACCCGCTCACCGAACAGGGTACCCTCGATTACAACAAGCTCGATACCATCATCACATTCACGCAATCAGATTCAAACCAACAAACCAAAAGTATGCAGGTTCGAAACACCCAAGAAAGGAAACATTCGTGATCCAGCCCGTTGTACCTCGCCTCAGTGAGTCCCAATTCACCACCGAGTACCTACTCGGATCCAAAGCCGGCTCCGTAGATATCCGCTGCACCGAAGACATCAACGAAGCTGACGCCCGTGCCATTCTCGCATTCGCTCAGCGTCACAATCACTCGGGTCGCCTTTGGATGATCGAGATCCATCCCATCGGTCCCATCGTAGAGCTTTGGGTAATGACCGAAGGCCATGAGACCTACATGCGCGACTGCATGCCGCGCATCCGCAACTACTTCGAGAAAGGCAACTAACCATGTCTAATGTCAAGATTCTCATTGTCGGCCGATCCGCTTCGGGCAAGGATGCCCTGGCAAGCATCCTGCACTCCATCTACAACCTCGAACCGGTACTCTCCTGTACCACGCGCCCCCAGCGCAATGTCGATGATGACAGCCACATCTTCGTCAATGACGACGAAGCCGATCTGATGATCCCGAAGGCTGTGGCTGTCACTAACATTGATCACGCCCGCTACTTCGCCATGCCCCACCAGGTCGAAGCTGCGGACTACTACATCATCGACCCCAAGGGTATTGATGATGTGACTCGTATGATGCCCGACACTGCCTTCACTATCGTCTACGTGGCCACCGACGAGACCCAGCGCATTGAGGCCGCTCGCGCCCGCGCCAAGGAATACGACTCCAATGAGAGTATCGTCGAACGCGAGCATGCTGAGAAAGAGCGCTTTGATCGTTTCGAAGGCTTCCTGCTCCGCGGTGAGACTCCCGAATTCGAACTCGCACCCAACGTGGCCAACGTCATTGTGGTTCGCAACGACTACGAGCCCGATACGCTCTACCGCTCTGCTGCTGAAGTCTATGCTACCCGCAATGTCTGCAACGACATCGCCCGCGATCTCGAAACCATCATGGACTACTACCATACCGAACCTGACTTTGAGAGCATCTCCCCAGTGAAGCTCGGGGGTACTCCCATCTCTGAACTGATCGGTACGGTCGCCAGCGACCCCAACAACCTGTTCTTCGCAGTCAAGGAGACTGCTGCTCGTTGTGAAGCCTACAACCTGGCCTTCCACAACGACCCGGTTGATTAGACTCGAACAATCCGTCTTCGACGGACGCGCCCAGGACTTCAAACCCATAAGTCCTGGGCTTCTTTTTGTTAACTTGAATTGTTCCAGCAAGCTGGAACAAATAAGGCACAAATGAATTGACATGCGGTCTTGCATCTCGCACCAAACGAAAGGAACCACTATGTCTCACGTCTCTGTCATGGTCACCGGCCACCGTCCCAACAAACTTTTCGGCTACAAGGACAAGGCCGCTTACGACAATCTGTGCCAGCTTCTGGTCACCGCCTTGTGCGATCACGTGGCTCCTGAAATGAAGGCCACATCCATCCGCGCCGTCTCTGGGGGTGCTCAAGGTGCCGACCAGACTTTTTTCTGGGCTGCTGAGGCCATGAAGGCCCAGGGTGTGCTCGTCACTGAAAACGATCTGTACCTTCCTTTCCCAGCTCAAGCCTCCCGTTGGGCTGAAAAAGGCATGTTCGGTCAGGTACAATACCGGGCCATGGTCGATGCGGCTAACGCCATTAACTACACTGACCCCCATGACGACCTCACCACCCGCCAGGTCTTTGCGGCCCTTCTGCAGCGCAACCGCGATATGGTTGACACTGCTGACGCGTGCATTGCCGTACACCTCGATTCCGAACCTGATCCCTTCGACCCGACCACCAAAGGTGGCACCGCCCATGCCATGCGCGACGCCGCGGCCAAGGGTCTACCCATCTGGGTCGTTGAGCCTATCAAAGGTGAGATCCGCAAAGTGAGGTAACGGCATGCACACCTTAAACTTCGATGATGCGGCTTGGCTCTATCCAGGCCGCGTTGTAGCCATCGACCAGTTTGACAAACCAGCTCAAGTGGGTGTGGTTGCAGAAATCACACCCACTTGTACCAACCCTCGTATCGAAGTGCATTACTACGATGCTGCTGGCGAACTGAAGCAAAAGACTGCGGCGCCCAACGAGCTCATGCTGCTCGATGTCCACCATTTGGATAAAATCCAGGCTTTGAGCCGCCAGTATCGGGCTGGCAACTGAACCACAAGACAGGAGACAAGTCATGGCGAAACCGAAAACCATCAACGCGGTGTACTGCTTACACTGTACCAAGACATGCAAGCAACCCGGACACGTACAGGTCATCACCTGCCCGCACAGGGACTACACCACTACACGCCAGACCGATAAGGTCTATCGCGAGAAGCTGACCGCAAAGGGGGACTGACACCATGCCTTCATTCACCAACATCGTACCGCTGATGTACGGCGAGCCCCATCCGACGCACTCGCACGTTTATACTAAGGCTCTCATCTTCACGGGAATCAACCAGGTGCAGCCCTTCGTGGTCGCCCGAAATTTCGACACTCAGACTAACAGCTGGGACTCGGGCACCTACTACCGCCACCCTGATGACGCCTATCGAGACTTTGCCGGGATCGAAGAGGATGGTGATGATGATGCCTAACTACGTTGACAACACCATTGTCCTTGACGGTGTTGGCTCCAATGATCTGCTCGAAGGCCTTTACACCGATGACTGTGGCGAATTTGACTTCGAGCGCGTCATACCGTGCCCTACAGACCTCAACCAGCTCGCCAACGACAAACGAGACCTCAATAAGATCCTCAACGTATCCATAACCGCATGCATCATTGCCTACCTGTGCCAGAGTCAGCCAACCTTGCTGAAAACCACCCCAACATTTCCATCTACTACACCTGGAACGACTCGTTTGAAAATTGCGGCATCATCGAATGGACAGCTCCTGGTCAAAGTGTCAGTCGCTATGTTAGCGGAAGCGACGATTTAACATGCTTCACCATCCTCCAAGAAACTAATGCGTTGCCTGAAGATGCAGTCTGGATCGACGGCTACGGAGTCGTGTTCACTGATGAACCTAATTGGACCGATGAACTGAAAGACGCTGGCATCATCATAGCCGACCCGAACAACATTCCCACACCTCAACTGCCCAGCCTCAACTGGACTGAATTTGATCGCGATGACCGAGATGCCTGGCCCGACCGCGTATGGGGCTACACAACGACTTAAAGAAAGGACGCCACCATGGACATCAAAACGTGCACTTCGCACACCCCCTACAACTCTGCTGGGCTCGATGCCATCGCATCCATGCCCGCTATCATCCTGTCATGCGCAAGCTGTCATGATGGCTACTCTATCACGGCACGCACTCCCGAAGACCATGCGAACAAGATTGCCGGTTTGCTCTATCGACGTTTCGTCGATGATGACGAGAACATCGAACTCAAATGGGAAATGGATTACCGCCTGGGACACCGCCTCCTCGCGACGGTCGACTACGGTAACAACTACGATGAGACGTTCTTCATCATCGATAAGTCCCATGTACAGAATGCTTCTGATGAAAAGATTTTAAGTGCCATCAACGAGCACTTCAGGGCCATCGACGCCACTGACTCGGAAGCCCAGGATACGCTTGGCATGATCGTACGCCACTTCCGCAAGGCAGAGCTCACCAAAACCAACGGTTACCTCTGCTTGGAGATGTCGATCTACAACCCTGGACCCGACACCACCAGATCGCTGCTCATCCCTTTGACCAAAATCTAGGAGATGCCGCATGACTCTCTACATAAAACGTAACAGCGAGAACACCACGTAGTTTCAACTGCGTGGATGAATCGACCATCACAAACCCTGGTTCTTCACATACTGAATCACTGTTTCCTCAGAAATGCATCCCAGTGTGCTGACGAAGTAACCCTTCGTCCAAATGATCTTCTTTTTCCAAAAGAACTTCGACAGCTCGTCAGCGCAGCTCTGCCACAGACGGTGTGTAGAAACCTGTTTCAACTTCCTGATGATATCCAGCACAGCGATACCAGGGTGCGAGCTGACGATGAGATGCACATGATCAGCCTTAACTGCCATAGCCACGATGCGAAACTCTGATTCATCAGCGATTTCGTACAGCGTTTGCTTCACTGTATCAGCAATCGATTCCAACGCCTACGCTGAAACACAGCGGCTCATCGGTCGCGAATACGAGCGGTTGACCAACCGCAAAAACGACACGGCCAACAAAATTGTCGCTGATCTGCTCAAGGCAGACCACGTGTACATGCAAGATGAGGCGCTACGGGCCTGGCATCGTCGGTTCGGACGCTCGGTGCAAACCAGCGTTCTCGGTCACGTGAAAGCCAAGCTCGTAGCATCCCCGAAGGTCACCGTGCTCAAGCGCAGTGTACCCACCACGAAGACTTGCATCTGCACGGAAAAGCTGAACCTGACACTCGCAGATAGACGCATTGTCTGTCCTCGTTGCGGGTACACGGCTGATCGCGACGTTCACGCAGCACGTAACATGCTCGTGTTCGCACAGGATGCGAACAACATCAAAGTAGGGCAGGAACTGTCCGAATTCACGCTTATGGAGAGCGCTTTCCCTGCTCGTGATCGCAAGATCATGGGTAAATGGCGCTCGATGAAGCAAGAAGCCACGTTGCTTTAGCTGCGTGGTAGTTCACG
>CAJUNI010000009.1:4650-42181 GCA_910587945.1 uncultured Parvibacter sp. | reverse complement strand
TCCTTGCGCAGCAAACGAACATCCATGATTTCCATGCCGCGATCCACTGCTTTGCACATGTCATAGACGGTAAGGCACGCAATAGAGGCGGCTGTCAGAGCTTCCATCTCGATACCCGTTTTGCCGGTCACGCCACAGGTGGCAGTAATGTGAATACCGACGCGCCCGTCTTCACGCTCCCCTGCTTCCACCGCGCGGCACTCCACCTTTGCCTTGGTGATATTCAGCGGATGGCACATCGGAATAAGAGAGCTGGTTTGCTTTGCTCCCATAATGCCGGCAACGCGCGCACAGGCCAAAACGTCACCCTTAGCAGCTTGACCCGAGGTGATCAATTCCAAGGTGGTGGGCTGCATTGCAATAAATCCTTCCGCAATAGCAATCCGCTCGGTATCGGGCTTTAAGGACACATCTACCATGCGAACATCGCCTTGTTCATCAATATGGGTCAGAGTCTGGGAAGTAACGTCAGTCATAGGGATTCTCCTCATCAAACAGGCCAAACGGACTGTGAAGTAAAACGTTGTATTAGGGCCTTGGCAAGGCCTCGTGCCTAACCACCGATTTGAGACATACCGCGCTCAGTACCAACGCGATCATGATGTTCATCAGGTTTTGCACCCAATGCCTCTTGGAGTACCGCCAGCACATCGGCATCGGTGCCGGTACGCAACGCATCGCGCACATCGTATTCGGTATCCGAGAACAGGCAGGGACGAATTTTGCCGTCGGCAGTAACGCGCAAACGATTACATTCCGAGCAGAAATGACGGGACAACGGAGAAATAAATCCAACCGTTCCTTGAGCATTCGGGAAGGCGAAATAGCGAGCCGGGCCCCATCCCAAGGGTTTTCCTTCTGCAGCATCTTCCAAGCCCGGTAACCCTGCTTCGGCCGCACGACCATTAATGATATCGAACAGCTCTTCGTTGGGAACCACATCTTGCTTTCCCCAACCAGTGCCTAAGGTATCTCCCATCGGCATATATTCAATAAAGCGCACATGAAGCGGTCGATCCACCGAGAGCTGGGCATATTCGAGGTAATCCTGCTCGAGACTGCGCACCACCACCGCATTGATCTTTACGGGATTGAAGCCCACTTCAAGTGCGGTATCGATGCCCTTTAAGACGTCTTCAAGCTTTCCGCCTCGCGTAATAGCGGTGAACTGCTCAGGATCCAAGGTATCCAAGGAAATATTCACCCGGTGCAAACCGGCCGCCTTTAAGCGATCAGCCATGGCGGGAAGAAGGACACCATTAGTGGTCATCGAAACATTGATAATTCCCGGGATATCGGTGATAGCATCGACTAAGTCAACAACCCCTTTGCGAACCAGGGGCTCGCCTCCCGTTAGACGTACCGAGCGAACACCAGCGCTCGCCGCCACACGAACCAAGCGCTCGATTTCTTCCATCCGCAGAACTTCTTCGTGGCCGATTTGATTGACCCCTTTTTCGGGCATGCAATAGACGCAGCGGAAGTTGCAACGATCCGTAAGTGATATGCGTAGGTAGTCAATAGCGCGGCCGTGACCATCCCTCATCATGGCTAAAACCCCTCTCTTCTTGATAACGGGGTATTATACGCTACCAAGAACCATTCAGAGAGCGTAATACCACGGCCCTGTAATTTATATGCGCAGCCTAGGAAAAAAGCTCGAGCAACGCAGTGCGCTGACGAATACCCAGACCACGCAGGCGCCGACTTTCCGCAATGCCTAACCTATCGAGCACATCGTGGGCTCGCGCATCACCGTAGCCGGGCAACGCTTTCAGCATAGAGATAACCTTGATTCGCCCCACCACTTCATCGTCTTTGGCTCCTTCAATCAATGCGGCAACGGTGGTTTTTCCCTCTGATAGATCCCGCAATACCTGAGCCCGCTTTGTACGCATAGCTTTGGCATGGTTCAACGCTTTGGTGCGATCCTCATCACTCATATAAGGAATAGCCATGGATCTCTCCTCCAAGCAGAATGGACCGTCGGGGGGAAGATCGGTCACGATGAATTAGGGTTACGAAACAGTAGTGCCATCTCAAGGCAAAGATGACTGCGATAGATAGTTTGAATCACTACCCATGAGATGCGTCAGGCGTAGTTCCTCAAGCTTCCTATAGCACCTGCTCATTGTAGCTTTTCCCCATTCAGAAACGAGGATTATTTAGCACTCGTACAGTGTACGGCATAGAATCACCTTGGTACGGACAAATTTTCCCGTAATTCCCGCTTAGAACCACAAAACTTCCTAAGTTTCAGATGAACCTGAATGCAGGCAGCGCATAAGCGAATCGACTCAAGCCTGAAGGCGATTGCAGGCAGCGCATAAGCGAATCGACTCAAGCCTGAGGGCGATTGCGAGCAAGGAAGTTTGATGGTATACGCCACCATCAAACTGACGCAGTGAGTCCGAGCCTGAAGGTTTGAGCCGATTCGCTCAGCATCTAGACCACAACTACGAAGCGGAACTCCTGTGGCCTGAGGGCGATTGCGAGCAAGGAAGTTTGGTGGTATACGCCACCACCAAACTGACGCAGCGAGTCCGAGCCTGAAGGCCGTAGGAGCTCCGCTTCGCTTAGCCTAGGATGAAGCTGCAAAAAGCGGCTGAATTCAGAAGGCAGTAGCAACTAAAGTTATTACATTTCTTGTACCTACACGACATTCTTTGCTTAGAACTCCTGCGGCCTGAGGGCGATTGCGAGCAAGGAAGTTTGGTGGTATACGCCACCACCAAACTGACGCAGCGAGTCCGAGCCTGAAGGCCGTAGGAGTTCCAACTCCATTACAGCCGCTATTGCTCTGCAGGCAGTTCTCCTGTTTGCAGTAAGGTCAGCAAGTCGCGCTCAGATAGTACGGGCACTCCGAGGCTTTCGGCCTTCGTAAGCTTTGAGCCTGCAGCTTCGCCCGCCACCACATAGCTCGTCTTCTTTGAAACACTCCCAGAGACTTTCGCTCCGAGCGCCTTGAGGGCATCGCCTGCTTCATCTCGGGTCATGCCGCTTTCGGTGAGGCTTCCCGTAAGCACAAAAGTGAGTCCCGCAAGCGGCTGCGGACCCTCTGCTGCCGACGCAGTGGTGTCAGCTAAGCACACCCCTGCTGCTCTCAAACGCTCAATGACCTGCACGTTATCGGGGGTGCGGAAGAACTCATGAATTCCTCGGGCTACTTTAGGCCCAACTCCATCAACCGCTACAAGAGCAGCCTCGTCCGCCGCCACTAACTGCTCTACTGAGGGGAACACGCTCACAATGGCTTCGGCCGTAGTCTTGCCCACATGGCGAATACCCAAACCAAAGAGTACCCGCGCGAAGGGACGCTGACGAGATTCATTAATGGCTGCAATCAGTTTGGCTGCCATCGTTTTTCCCAGCCGAATGGGCGAACCGTCTTTCGAGACTCGCCCCATGTCTAGCAAGGCAAGTTCTTCTTCGTCAAGGGAATAGTAGTCAGCCACATCGGACATGCGGCCGGTTTCCACTAAGCGCCCGACAATCTCTTCACCCATCCCATCAATATCCAGTGCACCCCGTGAGGCCCAGTGAAGGAGGCGCTCTAAGGATTGGGCCGGGCAGTCAATAGAGATGCAGCGCACCGCCACTTCCCCTTCTTCTTGAACTACTCGTGACCCACAACTGGGGCAATGGGTAGGCATCTGCCAGGGCAGCGCATCGGCAGGACGCAGTTCGGCAATGGGACCTAACACTTCAGGGATTACGTCTCCCGCTTTGCGCACAATGACGGTATCACCGATACGGACATCTTTACGGTGAACCTCATCAAGATTGTGCAAGGTAGCCCGTGCCACCGTTGATCCTGCCACCGACACAGGCGCCAACTCTGCTACCGGTGTCAGCACACCCGTCCGCCCTACCTGGACGGTAATGTCGCGCAGCAGCGTAGTTTTTTCTTCAGGGGGGAACTTAAAGGCAATGGCCCAGCGTGGGGCGCGCGAAGTAAACCCTGCTTGGGTCTGTAAAGCAAACTCATTCACTTTGACTACAACGCCATCAATTTCGTAGGGTAAGTCAGCGCGATGAGCAAGCGCTTCTTCGCAAAACTCGCGAACCTCTTGAGCGGTAGTACATAACCGTACATCGGGGTTTACATGAAAGCCTGCTTCACGCAGCCATTCGAGAAGTCCCCATTGCGTGGTAGTTTTTAGCGCTCGTTCGTCAGCCACCGCATAGATAAAGGTAGAGAGATCTCGACCCTTGGTGATGAGGGGATCTTTTTGGCGCAGGGATCCGGCGGCGGCATTGCGCGGGTTCGCAAAGGGTGCCTTGCCGTTTGCCTCGGCGGCAAGATTGAGCTTCTCGAAGCTTCGGCGCGGCATATAGACTTCGCCGCGTAGTTCTATGGTTCCTTCAGGATGGGTAAGTCCTGAAAGGGCCTCCGTACGCAAGCGTAGCGGCACATCGGCAATGGTGCGCACATTGGCCGTAACGTCTTCCCCGGTGGTGCCATCTCCTCGGGTAGCTGCCCGAACCAGCAGGCCATTTTCGTAGGTAAGCGCAATGGAGGAGCCATCAATCTTAAGTTCGCAATCCAGGGGTGGGAGCGTGCCAAACTCTTCTGCGATGCGCTCCATCCACCCGTCAAGTTCTTCAAGATTCATAGCGTTATCAAGGGAGTACATCCGCACCTCATGACGAACCGCTGTAAATTGGTCGCTGACAGACCCACCCACTCGCTGGGTCGGAGAACTCGGATCAATTAACTCAGGATGGGCTTGCTCGAGAGCACGCAATTCGCGCATTAGCGAGTCGAAGGCGGCATCGGAAATGGTAGGAGCATCCAGGGCATAGTAGAGATAGGTATGGTGCTCAATCTCACGGCGAAGGGCCTCAATACGCGCAGCCGGATCCGAGGTGAGTTCCGCTTGCTGCGCCGCGTCTAGCAGGCTGCCTTGTTCAGGGTTTGTATCCATAGTTACTCCCATTCCAATTCGGTGTCAGGAGTTATGCTAGTACAAAAAGTTCGCCTCCCGCCAGCAAAGCTAGATGGGAGGCGAACGGTTAAACGAATTACGGAACTACCACTGAAAATTCAGTACTGAAAGCGGCGATCCTAGTTGTAAAACGAAGCGCGAGTCATGGCAGAACCGGGAGTTACGCCATATACGGCCATGGTCACACCACGCATCATCAAAAAGACGGCTAAGAAAATGGCAAAGGATGCCGGCCAGACAAAGAAGCAGATGCCGCAAAGAATGCTCACGATGCCATTGGCTACGAGCCAACCAGCGCCCGGCATCACATCACGCAGCTTTACCGCCATCGCAATTTGGAAGATGCCATAGGCTACCACGAAGATGCCAGCTACCCACGGAATAACGGCCGCAGCTACGATGGGATGAATGAGGAACATGATACCTAAAATAATGTCGCAAATGGCATAGGCTAACATCCAACCAGAGAGCGTCATGGACTTACGATAGCGGGCATAGGTATAGACATCCATGCCACCTACCACCAGCAGCATGGCTCCTGCCACAGCTGCAATCGACACCATGGTCAGACCAGGGGCCAATAAGAAAATGAAGCTGATAATAATGAGGGCGATGCCAGCGGCAAACAAACCCCAATCCCTTTTATTCGCGGTATCCATGACAACCACGCTCCTTAGTAAGTAGATCTAGTGGACACAGTGCTATTGTGCCGCCAGATTTCCGCAGACAAGAAGGAGTCGCTCGGGTGTCATCATGCGGTCAGCTTGATGTGGCAGAGGGGTTGCCAGACGTCCATATCTGTCAGGCTTTTACCCGCAGAACGCCACGCTAGTATCGCGGAGAAAAATACCCAGGTTTTACGAGACTGGGGCTAAAAACAAAGGCGAAGAGCTGCCGGCAGAGCTTCGATAACGTCTTCGGGAATCACGGCAATTTCGCCCACGCGCAATGCGGCCTCACGCCCTGCTTGGCCGTGGAGCAAAGCACCCAAACCAGCAGCATGCAATGGGTCCACCCCTTGGGCTAACAGACTCCCGATCATGCCAGCTAACACATCGCCGGTTCCCGCCTTAGCAAGTGCCGGAGTACCGAGATCCATTACCCAGGTTTCGATTCCATCAGAAATAAACGTATCGGGACCTTTGAGAACCACCACTGCCTCATAGGCGCGTGCCAAAAGCGCTGCTTCTTCGGCAGGATTATCGGTAGCAATAGAAAACGGCTCGGCAAGACGTGCCGCTTCTCCTCCGTGGGGAGTGAGCACCAAGGGCTTGTTTCTCTGTTGGCGAATCTGAGCGGCATTGCGCCCTTGTTCTCCCGCCAAGACACGTAACGCTCCCCCATCAAGGAGTAGCGGGGCTTGTACCTGGGTAAGCGCTTCCAAAACCAAGGCCTGGGCTCGTTTATCCTGGGCGGTCGTACCGCTTCCCAGAGCCCAGGCAACGGGGTGAGAAGAGTGGGTATGGATCGCCTCTTCTACCTCCCGCCCCTCCCAAGATTGCACGACCAAAGAGGGACGAAAGCTCCGGATTACATCGCGAGCAGCCGGATCACAAAACACGCGGGTATAGCCCGCCCCCATCCGTTGAGCAGCCGCGGCACTTAGAGCCGCCGCACCGGGATAGGTTTCCGAGCCTCCCACAATAGATAGCGTTCCCCGCCGATATTTATTGGTATCCCGGGATGGAGTGATGTCTATCCCTGCGGCCATCGCTTGAGTAAGCGGCTGAGGCACGGGGAGCGCTAGTTCATATTCGTTAGTCATCGGAGAGCTCCAGAACGGGAGGTTCTTCCGTGTCGGTTTGACCCTTCACCGGAAGTTCATCTAAAAAGGACCGCGCCTCTTTGAATGACCGCGTTAAGGCTTCCGTGGGATCCACCCGCTTCGCACTAGCCGCCACAGAGTTTTCTGTGATGGTCATAGCGCAGGCTACCGCTTCGCTATGGGTAAATGACAAAGACAAGGGGATTTCCTTTACCCCCTGCTCCTTGGCCACTGCCCGCGCCGCCCCCCAAAGGGTGACTGCCGGACGACCTTTTGCCAAGCGCCGCACTTCAATGAGAATGGGTTTCACTCCTTGGGTGAAGCCGCAGCCCAAGGCTTTGGCCACGGCCTCTTTTGCGGCAAAGCGCGTGGCATAGTGGGCGGCAGGGCGATTGGTGCTATTGCAATAGGCCTGCTCGTCTTCCGTGAATACCCGACGCACAAAAGCAGGGCTGCGTGCAATGATGCGCTCCATGCGCTCGATATCCACAATGTCTACGCCTAAGCCAACCGATTCCTGAGCTATGGGCAGTCCCAATGCTCCTTCAACAATCTCTCGGCTTCGCTTGCTTTGCGCCATGGTCTATCCCTTCAGAAGCCACTATCTGTCTGTGTCTATTCTACCGTGACAGACTTCGCAAGATTCCGAGGTTGATCCACATCGCAGCCACGCTGCAGTGCAACGGCACGAGCCAGGAGCTGAAGCGGTACCGACGCGGTAATAGGGCTCAAGGCATCCCGCACTTTGGGAATATAGATCACCTGGTCTGCATAGGAGGCAATCTCTTCATCCCCTTCGGTGGCGATGGCTACAATGAGCGCACCGCGGGCCTTCGCCTCCTGTAAATTGGAAAGCACTTTTTCATAGACCGGGCTTTTTGTGGCAATGGCAATCACCGGGAAACCTTCGTCGATAAGTGCGATCGGACCATGCTTCATTTCGCCCGCCGCATAGGCTTCGGCATGAAGATAGCTAATCTCTTTAAGCTTAAGGGCCCCTTCTTGGCTAATGGCCGCCCCCATACCGCGCCCGATAAAGAGCGCACTGGTAGCGTCTTTGCAGGCGCGAGCCGCCGGTTCCACTTGCGCTTCTCGAGAAAGGATTGTCTCCACTTGTTCCGCAGTATCAACCAGCTCCTTGAAAAGAAGGCGAATTTGCCCGGAGGTGAGCGTCCCCTTGGACTGGGCCAACAACAGCGCCAGCAGCGTCAAAGACACCACTTGCCCCAAGAACGACTTTGTAGAGGCCACTGCTATTTCTTTATTCGCCTTGGTATAGATCACCCCGTCCGATTCCCGGGCAACAGGGCTGCCCACCACATTGGTAATGCCAAAAACGTGGGCTCCTTTCACCCGCGCATCGCGCAAAGCGGCTAAAGTATCTGCAGTTTCTCCTGATTGGGAAATGGCCACCACTAACGTAGTGGGCGTAATAATCGGGTCGCGATAACGAAACTCGCTGGCTACTTCTACTTCGCAGGGAATACGAGCCCAGGCCTCAATGAGATTCTTCGCAATAAGGGCGGCATGATAGCTCGTACCGCAGGCAATGAGATAAACCCGATCCACTAGATTCAAAGCTTCGGGAGTCATTTCCAGCTCATCAATAGTGAGGGCACCATTGATTAACCGTCCCGCCAACGTGTCACGAATAACCCGCGGCTGTTCGTGAATCTCCTTCAACATAAAGTCAGGATATCCCCCTTTTTCCGCACCATCGATAGCCCAGTCTATGGTGGTGAGAGGCACCGAGATTGGTTCAAGATCCTGGTTGTAGCACTGGAGACTATCAGGGGTGAGAACCGCGAATTGATTATCCTCAAGAATCATGACGTCGCGCGTGGCCTCAATAAGAGCAATGATATCGGAGGCCACATAACTTCCCGTTTCGTCTCGACCCACCACAATGGGTGAATCTCGGCGACAGGCCACCACCGTCCCTGGTTCTTGATCCCAAAGCACTGCCAAGCCAAAGGAGCCGATAAGGACCTCGGTCGCCTGGGCGACGGCCTGAAGAAGAGTGGGCTGGGAAGGATCCTCAAGTGCCTCTTCAACCAAATGAGCAATAACTTCCGTATCGGTTTCGCTCCTAAACTGATGACCCCGAGCGATAAGACCTTCTTTTAGTTCGGCGAAGTTCTCAATAATGCCGTTATGAACCACTGCCACATCACCGGCGCAGGATGTATGAGGATGAGCATTTGCTTCCGAGGGACGACCGTGGGTTGCCCAGCGCGTATGACCAATACCGCAGTGGCTCTGAAAATCAAAATGAGAAAGGGTATGAGCCAGCGCTTCCACTTTACCCTTACGGCACACCACTTCAATAGATCCCGCTTGCTCGAGCGCTACCCCGGCCGAGTCATAGCCCCGATACTCAAGACGGGCTAAACCCTGGAGAAGAATCTCTTGCGCCTGCCGAGAGCCGGTATATCCCACGATGCCACACATAATGCATTCTCCTTTTGAGCGGGGAGCAACAGGGTGCGTCGCGCTATGTGGCGAATGACAGCAACCGCGCCTACCAACTCACAACGCTATGTTCTTCCTGACTACTACCCCATGCTAGGGTTGCTCCGTTTCCGTTGAGTTAACCACCTGGCAAGCGGGGGCGAGCAACCTTATCTCCATCCTCACGCCCCCACAATTGCATCCCTGAAATAGTGCGCAGTTGACAATGCCGCAACTCCAAAATATTGGCACTTTGCAACTATTTCTTTGGTAGATCTGTCACAATGAACACACCTTATAGATTCCAAGAAGAGAAGGATCCGATATGTGGAGCAGCTGTCATCCCAAAAGTGATGAGGACTTAAAAGAGTGCGCTGAGCTGGGTAAATCCCTCAATCGTCTTTCCCAACCCACCATCCTTGCCCTCATGGCCAAAGAGGGTAAGCCCATGCATGGCTATATCATCGTGAAAGAAGCGGCCAACTCCCCTATGTTTGGTGGAAAGAAGCCTGACGCCACGGGCATTTATCGCGCCCTGCGACGCATGGAAGAAGGAGGCCTCGTTACCTCCGAATGGGAAACTCCGGCCGAAGGCTCCGCTAAACGCCAATTTGCCCTTACCGACAAAGGCTATAGCTGCTTGCGTCGCTGGATTGATGCCCTGGCTTGCTATCAGTTAACGCTTCAAGAACTGCGCCAAGAGGCGGCAGACGCCTTAGGCATTGAGCTCCCCGACACCCCGGTATGCTCTCATAGCGCTTAACCCTAGGTCGCCTCTAGTTCATTACCTAAGCCCCAGGTTTCTTGCTTGTTGCAGCTCATGCTGCCGGCAAAGAAGCTTGGGGCTTTAAGTTAGAGGCCGTTAACCATTCACCCAAAGTTCGCTCGTTATTCTGCTTCCTTTATTCTCCGAGTGCCATAATCGAAGCTGTTTTAGTTGTGCGCATCCCAAAAAGTAAAAACCCGTGGCCCCCAGGCCTTAGGTTTGTGCGCGCTTCGTTGAGAGCGAAAGGAAGGTGAAACCGTGACAGGCATTTCGAAAATCAACCGGGGTAATGAGATTCGGACCAAGGGTCGTTCCATGGGGCGTGAACGCTCGGGCGTTACGGTTTGCACCTCCAGCCCAGCAGCGGATACCCCCGCATCAGCAACAGCTGAACCCAACCGCTTTCTTCGCGCGGCACACTTTTCGGGGCGCGTCATACTCCTTCTTGCGGGCCTTGCCGTCATGGCTCTAGGCATTGACGTGGTAGTAGCTACCGGATTAGGCAATTCCCCCATTTCAAGTGTGCCCTATGTAGTAGCAGCCGCAACGCCGACTCTCACCTTAGGCACTGCCATGCTTCTTTGGCAGTGTGTTCTAGTTGGTATCCAAATTGCGCTGCTCCGTCGTGATTTTCGCTTGGTGGATTTATTGCAGCTTCCCCTTTCCGTCTTTTTTGGACTTTGCATTGACGGATGGCTTTTGCTACTAGGTGACGCCCTGCACGTGAACGGCTATGGCGTGTCTATCGGCCTTTTGCTTGTGGGCATTATCTTACTTGCCTTAGGTATCACGCTCACAGTGATTTCCCGCACCGTCATGAACTGTGGCGAAGCGGTCGTTAAAGCCCTCTGTACCAAAACTTCCATTCGTTTTGGCACGATGAAAGTGTTGTTTGATTGCACCTGTGTAGGCTTATCGGTGCTTGCATCCCTCGTGTTGCTCGGCACGGTGGTGGGCGTGCGCGAAGGCACGGTACTCTGCGCTGTCTTTACCGGCATTGTCGTAAATGGCTTTACGGGAATCTATGATGCCCTGAAGGCCTCAGTAAAAAAGCCGGTAGCAACCCCTGTCATCGTCCAAGAAACTTTGGAACCGGAGAGACTCTAACCCTTCGAGCAGCCCCCATTGCACTCCATCGAGATTTGCGGTTCTGGGATTAGAGGGATTGACGCTGCAACCCCTCTAATCCCAGGCCATAGGCAGAGGCTGACACTCTTCAATCAGCCCGCAGCCATCACAGTTCTCAGTAACAGTGGTATCAATGGCTTCCCAAGCGCAGGGTTCAAATCCTAAGGCGTGGTAAAACGCCACGGATCCTCCTCGGGCCACCAAACGCAGCGGCCCTCGTTCAGCGCGGGCCCACTCCACCAAGGCGCGACCCACCCCATAGCCTCGCCACGGACCATAGACCACCACGGGATTGACGTGGGTGAATCCATTAGTGCCTTGAACAAGACGAATAAACCCTACCGGAATATCATCGTCATTGACCGCCACCTGCACTCCCTCACAACCCGGTATGTTGTCCATCCCCTCTGCGTAGCAATAGCTTTGAAGATAGACCAAATCATCATCTTGGGCGGGACGTAAGCGAAAGAGGTCAGCCATGGCGATTCCTACATAATGGGCGGGACGTAGATTTTATTGCGCGAATCGGGAATGGCCTTCTTTGCCAATTCCGTGGCCCCTTGGGCAATCATGGGCAGCAAATGAGTGGGAACACCCATAAACATCTGATCCTCAGCAATGTCAGTGGCCGCACGGCAACCATAACACCCGAAGGTGATATTAGGCTCATCATTAGCCAGGGGTAAAAGCACCGCCTCAACGCACATGGAGTTAAACCCGCTGGCATGGAAATCATGGCGATGGCCGGTGTAGTAACTCATAGCCATGCAGAGCCACATCATTTGCTCCGAGGTACCCGTAAATACCACCACTTCCGGCTCCCGCACCGTAGCAGCTAAGGGTGCCACATAGGTGGCTCGTCGGCTTTTCGGGGGAAGTGTGGGGCGCTCGGCCACCATCTTCGCGGCCGCCTCTGCGCTATCCACCTTATGGAACAGCACATAGATTTCCCCTGTGGCCAGCTTCTCAGGGACGCCCGTCATACCAAAAATGGAAGTGCCATCAGGACAGGAATGACGATGGGGCGGCATTAGGATAGAAGCGCCCCGACGAGCAGCCATCATCGCCTGACAGAAACGCAAATTCTCTGGCGGCATGGGAACATTGGGCAAGAGTTCGTCGGCCGCAATGAGGCTTACCGCTACCGGCTGCCACCGCAAATCCAGCGCCTTCATGATTGTCTGCTGGAGTTCAGCCAGTTCTTGCTGGCGCGCAGCATCCAGCGGAGTCGCTCGCGGTTCATCCCGATAGGGATCTACACCCGTGTCGCCACTGATAGCCTCTACCGTAAGGGCACGCTTCGGGCAGTTACCGGCGCAGGTGGTGCAGCCCACGCAGAGCTCGGGATGGGCGGCATAAGGGTAGCCTTCGTCATCAAACGCTAAGACTTCGCAGGGGCAAAAGGATACGCAGAGTCCGCATTGGACGCAGCGTTCCGGATCGTTAGTAATGGTGTAATCGGCCATAGCTAGTGCCTATCTCCAATTCCTCGTAGTTCCTCTTTGCCCCAGGGGGGATACACCCGTTTCCCCTCGGCGTTTGTCAGATGGTATGAGCAGAAGGGAATCGCACGCCCGTCAGGTACCGTTACCATCATGGAGCACTCCCGCAGACGCTGAGTGTCCATAGAGACTGCATCCATGTAATTCATGATGATGATAGAGAGGCCCGTTTTCACCTCCACACCCTTCTTGTAAAGAATGTCTAGGAAGACCGATCCTTGAGGACTGTCCGGGCTATAACCCGCCGCGTATTCTTCCATGGTCATCCGCCTGGTGGCCGGATAAAAACCACTGGGATGCTCGGCGCTTTCGTCTTTCACCAGAAAGACGCCAGTGTCACAAAGCGGGCTCGAACAACCGAGTGGCCAAATATCCCGGGGTTCTAGGAGCCCCTCTGATTGCTCAGCCAAGGCGAAAATGACATCCCCTGAAGACATGGGCAGAGCACGATCAGCTTCAAAACGCCCTGAGGTAAAGGCTGGTTGTAAAGCCACGCCCGCAATCACATCAGAGTTTTCCAAGGCGAAGCGGAGAATATCTCCCAGCTGGCCATCATTGAGTCCGGCAACTACCGCCACCGAAAGCACGCACTGAATGCCCACCTCGCGACAACGCTCAATTGCCTTCAATTTGATAGCTAAAATATCGCGACCGCAGGTTCCTTCATAGACGTCGCCAGTCACACCGTCGAAGGATAAGTAGACACCGGTTAAACCCGCAGCGACCAAATCTTCCAAATAGCCCGGACGACTTGCAATTACCAGGCCGTTCGTATTGACTTCGATGCCCCAGAAACCCCGGGCACGACCCCGCCAAATAATTTCAGCAAGATCCTTACGACAGGTGGGCTCACCACCGGTAATTTGCACGGCACCATCGGTGCCCACCTGAGAGGCAATGACCTCATACATGGCGTCAATTTCTTCCAGGGTAGGATCATCTTCCCCACCCTCTGCACTAGCAAAGCAGACCGGGCAATGCAAATTGCAATTACGCGTGACCTCAATCTCCAAGAGCGTCCCGCGACGCTCATGACGAGCACAAGTTCCGCACCCAAACGGGCAGCCATCGACCACCGGGCGAGGATTAGCAGGCGCTGTCTTCGGGAAGGCCTCGCTGCGCAGCCACTGGTAGTGATCAGCATCCGGCCACATGCGGGTGGTAAGCGGGCCATGCTCGGGGCAGGTCCGGCTCATCCAAACCACCCCGTCACTGTCAGCCCACACCTCAGCCGGCAACTCTTTCAGGCAGGTCGGACACAAGGCCCCAGTGTTATGCAGATGGGTTTTGACTTCTTCGGTCACAACGACATCCTATCTATAAGGAGAAACAAACTATTCAGGTGCCCCGGCTGCATCCACTGCGTTCGGAGCACCTGCACAAACTATGACGCTATTCAGCTTCGTCAATATACTGGCGCGGATCGTGCTCGTCGTTTGGAGGCGTAGATACCACAATACCCATATAATCAATCCAATCGAGTACCCGGCGAGGCACGAAGAGATCCGGTTGATATTTGGCCGCCTGTTCAATAGCCCGCATACAAGAAATAGCGTGAGCCAAGTCCGTGCGCTCGTCGATATCAGCAACCGGTGAGAAGTAGGCGCTGGGAATATTCTCGGCCTTGAGCTTTTCCACATAGCCGTCAAGAGCCGCACGACCATTGAGGTTGTAATAGATACCCTGATGATCAATGGGGGTATTGCGCGAGAAGCCCACCAAGGAAGTGCCGCACTCCTGGCAAGGAGCCTGGACAAAGCCGGGCGTCCCTTCATCTAGGAAGTAATCAAGCCACTGGAATGCCTGGGTAACGTGGCTTTTTGGCATGGTAGGAATATCGCCGCCAACAGACACAATGGAGCTATAGCCCAAATCGAAAATCTGCTTAAAGGCATCATCGAAGTGATCGTCGAACGTAGCTCCCGCATCCGTGAGGTAATGAATTTCCATGGGCCAGGGACCAATTTTGTCGAAGGTTTCTTTCATGAGCTCCACATTTGAGGCCGGCGTAGTGGAAACGAAGAAGTCATAGGTAATTCGCGTAGCTTCCGGATCCTCCGCTACCAAGGCATCATTTTGAGCCTGCAACTCAAAAAGCGCGTGCATCGAGGCCTCGCACACATCATAGAGCGAGCGGCGGAAGAATTCAGCAGCTTGCTCAGGAGTGAGAAAACCGCCAAATTCGGTGGTCAGTCGCGTCTTCACCATGCCCGGAATTGGGGGCTTGCTAAAGACGAGTAGTGCATTTTTCCGTTCTGCCATGAACCTCTCCTTCAAATCAGGCTTTCTCTTCCAAGCCGTGATATCACTTCTATAAGACATTATCTAGTATGCCACGGAGTCCATCTCTCTTTAAGGGGGTGCTTAGCCCAAAGGCTCTAGGCTTCTCTTGAAAATCCGGGTTCCCAGCTAAGCGGTCGATCATCCTTTTTAATCATGCAGTCCAAGGCGTTGTAGGACCAGGTGCCAATCATGGGTTCCCCCTGATCAAGGCTGCAGGAGGTCAAACAATTAATGTTGGACTCCCACATACCACCTAAGGCCGGCTCTTCGCAGGACCACTCCGGATGCCACCAGCCGTAATCGGCATTAATCACGTCATCACGCATCACCACAATGGCCACTTTGAATCGTGCTTCCCCTTGATCGGTGGCAAGTACCACTCCATCCCCGGCTTCAAGTCCAAGACGTGCCGCCGTAGCCTCACTCATCTCCACTACCGGCTCCGGAGATTTCTGACGAAAGGCCTGGTTTTGAAAATACATCGACGCGTTATAGGGCTGCTTTCGGGCTCCGGTTATCAGATCGATGGAGGTCCACCCCTCAGCCGTTTTCTCCTTAATGAATTCAGGGGAACATAACTGGCGGCGCTTCCCGGGAACCGGCAGGCGGGTTCCGCCCACCTGGGGCAAAAACTCACTGGCAAGCTCGATTTTGCCCGTGGTGGTAGCAAATCCTTGAGGAATTCCCTCTTCGTTGAGTTGCTCATGCTTGGCATAGCCATAGGGCCTAAAGTAAATGCCTGAGTCGCTATAGTCTTCCCAGGTTTGCGCCGTTGGAGACAGGGTATAGGCAATGGCCTCTTCGAAGGTTTCTTGGGGCCACTGCTCGGCTTGGCCTAAACGCAGACCCAAAAGGCGGAAGATTTCATAGTCCGTCTTGCGTTCATAGTAGGGAGCCACCGCGGCCGGTCCCCCGTAAGCAATATTGGCCACTCCCCCATGGGCCTGGAAGGTCGGACGCTCAATAGCCCCCGCTGCAGGCAAGACATAATCAGCCAAGGCAGCTGTAGGCGTCATCCAATAATCAAGGACCACAATCAGATCGAGTCCTTTGAGCGCCTTATAGACCCGATGGGTATCGGCATAGGTTAAAAGCGGATTCGTGGCTTCCACAATCAACGCTCGCACAGGATAAGGCTCGCCCGTTTCCATGGCCTGGAGCACCAAATCCGGATGAGCTGAGGTTAAATAGCGCCCAGGAAGTTTGCGACCTAGACGCTCCGTCAAAGCCTCGGCTTTCGCCAAGCCTTCATAGCATTGCAAGGGGGTATAAGGGGTGTTTAAGCAACGTTCATTAAGTGCTTCGAAATGCTCATAGGTGCCCTCCAGGTCACCCTCCGCAATAAAGTCGCTCCCCTCAGCGAGTACACAGCTTCCCGGCTTATCTACATTGCCAGTGATAGCGCGCAAACAGCAAATTGCCCGGTGGGTAGGAGCCACCGATTCCCCGACCTGATCAATTCCGCGCCCAGAAATAAGAGCGGCCGTCGCGGCGGATCCAAACAACCGCGCAACCCTGCGAATGTCCTCGGCCGGCACATCGCAGATCTCGGCCACCACCTCTGGCGTCCATGGGGCCACATGGGCCACCAGCTCCTCATAACCATGGCACCAAGCGTCTACGAATTCGTGATCAACCAGGTCCTCATCAATCAGCACATGAAGTAGCCCCAACGCTAACGCGCAATCAGTACCCGGCTTCGGAGCAATCCACAGATCGGCTGCAGCAGCTGTGCGAGTACGACGGGGATCAATAACAATCAGCGGAACCTCAGAGCGTCCAATTTCGAGGAGCCGTCGCCAAAACATAGAGTTGTCGGACTCGGCTGGATTGGTGCCCCAGATAATCACGCAGCCCGTGTCCTCGGTAATATCTGCCTCAACGGTCCAACCAAAGGTCAGCACGTCCATCCAAATCCGCGGGTTCCAGCAGATCTGGCCGATGCCCATATTGTTGGGGGATCCGAAGAGCGTCATAAACCGATGAAGGGGCCAGAATGACGTATGGGGACCCCCGATCATAGAAGCTAGGGTTTGCGGGCCGTAGGTTTGGCGAAGTTCTTCAAGTCGGGCGGCTATATCATCCAAGGCCTCATCCCAGGACACACGTTCCCACTGCCCACTTCCCCGCTCGCCTAGGCGCCGAAGGGGGTAGTTGATGCGATCTTCATGATCGAGAACTTCCAAGTTCATCGGCCAGCGTCGACAGCCTGCCAAGATGCGCGGATCATAGGGGTAGCGCGTTGGATCGGGCTGCAAATCAATGACGCGACCCTTTTCCACTTCAGCCACAAAGCCACAGAGATAGCCACAGAAATGGCAGTTTGTTTTCTTGAATTCGCTCATAGCTTATTCCTTAGGTGAGGGCGAATCCTGCCCGTCGGTGGTTTCAAGATCCTCCAGAATTGCTGCCGCCATGCGCGCTTCCTCATCGCGCAGTGACGCCTCATCAGCAATGACTTCGTCGGCATTCTGCTCAAGCGGTGCTGTGGTGTCGCAGAGCGCCACAAAGCTCCGGCCACTTTCCTCCTGGGATACTTCAGGGGCTTCTGTTTCCTCAATAAGGAAGCGTGTTTTCATCCAGGCACCCGCTTGAGCCCAATTAATACGCCAGTTATAGAGCAACTCAAGCCCATGGACCACCGGCAGTGTTTGTTGGGTCATCGAAAGCTGGAACGCGCAGGAGAAACAGGCCGTTACCACCGCATCCGCCTGGATCTCTTGGGCTTCTTCGATATTGCGCTGGCTCAGTTTATCGGCAGCTTCATACTTCCCCGCTGCCCGTAGCAGAGAGCCACAACACAAGGAGCGCGCGAAGCTATGGGCTGGCTCCTTCCAGGAATCCGCCGGCAACAGACGTCTGAGTGCTCGGGCAAAATCCCCCGACTCACGATCAGGACAGGAATCATGGGGGCAGAGCGTGATTGATTCCCCTGGCTTTCCAAGGAGGGTAGCGGCTTGCTCTCGATCAATCTGATAGCCCACATCAGCTAATAGCTCAAGGGCAGGCACCACTGCAATGGAAGCCGTCGATTCATCGGCGGCGAGGGCCTCGCTCAGAGCCTTGGCGCAATTGGGACACACCACCACAATGCGCTCCACCGCACTTTGAGCCAAACGCTCACGCAACTGCTGTTCAAAACGAGCCCGGGTTGCTTCGCCATCGGGTTCATAGGACAGAATCTTGCCGCAACACAACAAGGAAATGCCATCTACAAGCTCATGCTGCTGGAGCGTCTGATAGAGCGCCTCCATCAACGGAACGGCATAGTTTATGAAGGAGCACCCCGGGAAATAGAGCGAATGGCAGGACTCACTAGGCACCGCGCGCTCTACCACCCGGGCAAGACCCGTATCGTCGAGAGCTACTGACGAGCCGGTTAAGGCATCTTGATAGAGATACTCAGCCATAGGTTCATCCTTCATGATCTAAGCCAGACTGCAAACGCAGCAAGCGGTAATAACAATTGGGCTTCACGCTATCGAGCCAATGACAGGACAGCAGAACAACCTTCGCCATCCTAGTAAAGAGCGAGCCCGATCTGCAAGACCGAGCCCGCCATTTTACGGAATCTCTCAGAAGAGAGCTATGCAGCAGGAAACAACCTTAAAGAATTAGAACAGGTTGTCACCATAGGTCCAGGCCGTCACAAACGCATCATCAGGCTTTGCCAAACGATTGAAGTAACGATCCTCGCCGGGCAGAGGTGCACGGTCGTCGGATTGCACAATCAGGAAGCGGAGCAACAAGCCACCCAAGAGCACCAACACCGGTGCGATAACATGGGAGGCCACGCTACCTTCGCCGGCCACATAGAGCAGCTCAGGAAGAAGCAGACCTGCGAAAATCATGCCGCCCCAGAACAGCGGTGCATAGGAACCATGAACCCAGCGATGAGCAGCTTTGTTAGCCGTCTTGTTGCCAGCACCCAGGAAGGAAAGCACCATAACCAGCAGCACCACAACTTCGACCACGATCAAAATCACGTCTAAGGTATGAAGAATCTCATAGCTCTCGAGAGAGGCCACGATGGTGCCTAAGGTGTACTCAGCCGGCCACCAGCCAATGGACAGGCAGATGGCAGCACAGGCCGTAGACAGAGCTGACACGGTGAACAACACCGGCAGCGCCGGGGTTGCCCAGAAGGAATGAGCCTTCAGCGTGGACAGGAAAATACCGGTGTAGAGCATAATGCCCGTGCCTGCGATACCTGCAATAGCCAAGTTGAACACCCTAAAGAAGGCGAAGAAGTTGGCTACCGGCGCAAACCAGGCCCAGGGGATGTAGCTTACAAACCACAACAGGCCAAAGATAACGCACACGGTGAGCAGACGAGCGCCCCAAGCAAGCACGCTCGTGCTCTTCACGAAGGCGCGGTAGAACACCAGGGGTTGACCGAGGTCGGCCACCAGCATCAAGCAACCAAAGCCCAGAGCAACGATGGCGATAAAGCCAGGCCAGGCTAAGGTCTGCGGAACAATATCAATGCCCGGGAACACCAGCAAGGACAGGATGGCAATGAGGCAATAGATGCCGCCGCCGAGGCCGCCCAAGAACAGGTAGGTAGGAATGGGCCATTTCCAAAAATGATGTCTCATTATGCCTTACCTCCCAAGTCAGGAATGTAATAGATCTGCGGCTCGGTGCCGAGATCCTCCATCAGGCGGGTGGTCTCGACCGATCCAATGAGTTTTGAAACCTCAGAATTGGGGTCATCCAAGTCGCCAAAGATACGTGCCTTCTGATGACACGTCTGTACGCAATAGGGATCAGCCGTGGGATCCATGGCGCGACGATCGCGGCAGAACGTGCACTTACGCACAAAACGATGGAGCACCGGCTGCAGCTTCGACTGATCGCGCATGCCATAGGGGCATGCATTGACGCAAGCGAGGCAGGCCATGCACTTGTCGTAATCAATCCATACGGTGCCGTCTTCGTCTTGCTGGCTTGCACCAGTCGGACATACCGGAACACACGCCGGCTTTTCGCAATGCATGCACAACGTGGGCACCCAGTTGCGATGCACGTTGGGCCATTCGCCCTTAATACCCTCGGTAACAACCGGGTTATATACGATGTCGAGCGGAAGCTCGTTCCATGTACGGCAAGCAACCGTGCAGGAATGGCAACCGATGCAGCGACGTTGGTCAATGACCATAACGTAACGGGTCATGTCTAAATCCTTCCTCCTCGATTGCCTATTCGACGACGGGCTCGTAGCTCATGGTGAAGCGGTTGCCCGTATTCTCATCTAACAGCGTACCCGTAGCGGAATCATAGAGATAGCCATAGTAGGCATCATGATAGGCGCCATTCTCGGGGTCTAACATCCAGCCACTGTTGGGATCGAAGACGTAGGGCTTATCCGGCAACATGGCATAGCCTGCCTCGACGTTCCAACGCAGGTGCTCAGGATGCTCATAAGGTGCAACCTCGGCTCCAGGATAGCCACGCACGCCAGCCAAGAACGGCACTTCGTTGCGCTGCATGTCGTACTTCTTGCCGCTCTCATCATCAACCAGCAGCTCGGTAGCGGCGTCATAGCGCCAACCAGTGTAGGCGTCGTGATAGCCCTTCGTGCGCGGGTTGATCAGCCAGCCAGACTCATCAAGACGGAAGTTCGTGCCATCCTGATAGAGGGCATTATTCTGCCAGCACCAAGAGAATCCTTCCGGTACTTCAATTTCCGGTTGCGGCTTCTCGAAGGGAATAAGCTCACGGGCCAGTTTCTGATCTGACGGCTTAACGGTAATACCCGGCTCAGAGGAAGAACCCGGCATGGAGAATTGCGTATCCTCAGGCTTGTATTCGTGGTCAAGCTCGGTGCACTTGTAGACCTTGCACATCAGACCACGGTTAGCCCAAGAGCCACCCATGGGGTCGCAGTCCTCAACGTCAACCGAAGTCAATACATTGACGTTGGACTCAAGACAACCGAAGGGGTTGTTCAGGTCGGCCGAGCCATCACGCTCGGGGAACCACCAACCACGGGGAGCAAACACCACGCGCGGATCTACTTCGGGCTCCACATTGGCGCGCATCTTGATACGGCCGCGGCGGGTCTCAATCCAGCACCAGTCGCCGTACTCGATGCCGAGCTCTTCGGCCAACTTCGGGTTGATGGAGAAGTAGGGATCGGGATAGAGATAACGAATACCCTGCATCTGGAAGTGCTCAGAGTGATGATAGGGCATGAAGCCACCACCGGTGGTGAGCACGATGGGATATTCCTCCACCAGTTCCGGCGTCTCGAATTCGGACTCAGAGCAACCCATGTAGGTCGGCATGCCCGGGAAGCCCAGCTCACGCATGATGGTGGAGTTCAGCTCAACCTTACCCGACGGCGTCCAGAAGCCACCATTAGCTTCGAACTTGCGCTGATGTAGCGGCGGATAGTACATGCGGAAGTAGGTGACGAAGTCGTCATAGCAAGAAATAGGAAGACCTAAGCCTTGCATCAAGTTGAAGTAGGCTTCTTCTTCAGTCTCCCAGGGCCAGTTGGCCGGATCTTGACCGCAGGCCAGACCAAGCTTGCGCCAGAAGGTCATGTCCGTGTGACGGTCATACTTCGGCTGAATGGCGCGAGAGCCACCCATGAGTGAGTCGGTAGCACCATAGTGAGTAACGATGGTGGGACGCTCAAGAGCACCAGCTGCGGGGAATACGTAGTCCGCAAACAGGGCCGTCGGGGTCATCCAGTAATCCACCACTACCAAGAACTCGCAGGCCTTCAAAGCAGCCAAGGTCATCTTGGAGTCGCCATAGGAGTTAACCGGGTTGGTAGCGTTGCAGATAAGAGCACGTACCTGGTACGGGTCACCGGTCAAAATAGCCTTAAATACGCTGGGGCCATGAGCCTCGCAGAACCATTCGGTCGGGAGGGTTTTGCCCCAGGTGCGCTTAGCCGTTTGAGAGATAAGCGTGTAGCCCGGCCAGGAAGTGAGCTTAAAGCGGCTGATTTGCTTAGCCTTCTGCTCCTCGGGAAGCAGCTCGTTGAGCTCTAATTCCTCGTCGGTCAAGAAGTTCATAGCAGGACCCGGCATACCATCGCCACCAGGAACATCCAGGTTGCCCGTCAGCGCACGCAGAATGGCAATAGCATGGGAAGCCGTCGTAGAAGCTTTACCCAGCTGGTCCCAGGTGCAGCCCCACTGGATGCAGCCCGGCGTATTGGTGGCATACATACGAGCAGCCGTACGAATCTGATCAGGCTCAAGCCAAGTGAGCGGTGCGGCCCATTCCGGCGTATAGGCAGCCACATGGCTTGCCAGTTCTTGGAAGTCGGAGCACCAGGTATTAATGAATTGATAGTCGCAGAGGCCTTCGTTGATGATGACGTTCATCATGGCCAATGCCAGAGCACCGTCAGAGCCCGGACGCAGCGGCAACCACAGGTCAGCCTTGCAAGCGGTCTCGGAATAACGGGGGTCAACCACGATGATCTTCATACCATTCATGTGAAGATCGGTGTAGCCGTGCATACCACCCAAGGTAGAAGCACCCGGGTTCATGCCCCACAGGATCAAGCAGCGGGCCCCGCCTAAGTCGGTCTCAAAAGGAGACCAGCCTGCCACGCAGGTTTCCGCCATAAACGTAGGAATCCAGCACAGAAGTGCATTGTGGAAACCATTCGGCGTACCGAACTGATTCAGGAAGCGACGGCGAGCCCAGTCGTCGGTACGGGTCGTACCACCGGCAGAAGCCACTGCTTCAGCGCCACTTTCTGCTTTGATCTGATTGAGGCGATCGGCCACTTCTTGGATAGCCTGGTCGTAATCAATCTGCTCCCACTTGCCTTCGCCTTTTTCGCCCACACGCTTGAGCGCATGGTTGATACGCGCAGGATGATTCAAGTGCAAAAGAGCGCTGGTTCCACGGCAGCACAAACCGCTTTGGTTGGAGTAATCGGGATCGCCTTCGATCTTGATTACGTCACCATCCTTGACATAGGCAAGGACACCGCAGTTCGCGTGGCAGAAATAGCACAACGACTTGACCATCTCGACGCCATCGGCATGGATATCGATTTCAGTCATCTACCTTCCCCTCTTCTCGTTGCTTTCCCGCTTAATTGCGAAATAACATGCGCATCGCGAGATGCGAATACGCATCATCACCGAATGCTCCTTCGGTCCGCCACTTTCCTCCTTTGCTCCCCCAACGGTGGTTGAGGGCCTACCTTTCCGCGAAGGAGAAACGAGCCGAACCCGAAGCCTCGAAGGTTGCTTTCAACGCTCTAACCGATTGTTGACAGTTTCCTTCCAGTTAGCGGGAAATTATAGCGGGGCAGCATTACCTGCCGGGAAGGGGTGGCGGCCTTTTCCGATAAAAGGCCGACATAGTCCAATATGCGACACGGGCGGCTATCTTTGCGAGGGGAGCTCTATACTGATTTCAAAATCCTGAACGCTATAGCTCCTGCTCACCCGGTGCCCAAAGCCCGGGTATTACGAAGCCCTTGGCGAAATCCAACCCACGAGAGAGGACGTTTCCTATGACCGGCCACACACTAACATTCATGGGAACCGCGGCTGGTTGCGGCGTTCCTTCTTTCTTCTGCCACTGCCCCGCCTGCGAAGAAGCGCGGGCTAACCCCGCTCTGTCCCGCGGGGACTGCGGCATCATGATCCGCGGCACTGAAACTACCATCATTGACACACCGCCTGATGCGCGCCATCAGCTTATCCGCGAACAGGTGGATGCCGTGGATCGCATTATTTTTACCCATTGTCATTTCGACCACATTGGGGGCTTGGGCGAATACGAATACCTCGTTCAACTCATTCGCCACGGAGTGCCGCTGCCGGTGTACGGAAGTCCCGATGCGCTGGCGGGCATCAATGGCGAATTCCACTATATGACCTACGCTCTGGAGGAAACTCCCCTAGAGCCTTTTGCTACCCTCACAGCCGACGGAGTTACCTATACCGCCTGCCCCGTCACCCATGCTCCGGGCACCTATGGCTATCTGATAGAAACCCCCGAAACCCGCGTGTTTTACGCCAGTGACACGGGCCCTCTGCCCCCAGAAACGGCAGAACGCGTCCAAGGAGTCGATGTTCTTGCCATGGATGCCACGTTCTGGAAGCGCAACTGGAATCCTAACGATCACCATTCTATTCAAGAGTGTATAGAATAAGGCCTCCGCCTTGAGGCGAAGACCATCTATCTTACGCATATGTGCTTGCATTACGACGAGCCCATTACCATGGCAGAACTGGAAGCCTACCTTGAGACCTACCACGGGCGGGTAAAGGCCGCCTATGACGGCCTTACAATTACCATCTAGTCCTAGCCGCGAATCTCGGCCCCCGTCGCCTTGGACACCTTGGTCATCAGGCGCTGATGGGCCTTTTCGACCTCGTCCCCGGTTAAGGTGTGATCAGCAGAGCGGTAGGTCAAGGTATAAGCCATGGACTTTTTGCCGGGACCGACCTTCTCGGGATCGCGGTACACATCAAAGAGACGCACGTCCTCAAGCAGCGTACCACCCGCACTGGTTATAACCTGCTCTAGGCGCTCATGGGTAACCTCTTCATCCACCACCAGAGCAATATCCATAGTAGAAGCGGGATAAACCGACACATCCTTATAGGGGCGTGCGGCGCGGGCTGCTTTGGTTAGTGCCCTCACATCCAGCTCAAAAGCCACCACTGCCTCATCAATGGCAAAGCGCTGCGCCACCGCCGGATGCACTTCCCCAAGCCAGCCAATAACGCTTCCCTCAGAAAGCATTTGGGCCGCACGACCGGGCTGTAACTGAGGAGCCTCTTCGGCCGAGAGCGCCTTAAAGCGTACCTTAGGAAGGGCCAATTCGCGGGCCAGGCTTTCCAGCACGCCCTTGCCATCAAAGAAATCAAAGGGTACGCGCTCGGTGTTCCAGCCCTTCGGCCCCATCGCACCAGCCATCACACCTGCCACCTTACGGCGCTCTTTCGGCTTCTTCTTCCCTTCCGCCGTGCTAAAGACCGTACCCACTTCAAAGAGCTGCACATCGGCTGATCCGCGGGCCAGGTTATAGGCCACCGAATGAAGCAATCCGGGAAGGATTGTGCGACGCATTAAGGCTTGCTCAGAACTCATCGGATTGATGAGTTCCACTGCCTCACCTAGGTGCTCATCATCAAGACCTAAGGCGTCGCTATCGTGAGGATCCACAAAGGAATAGGTCATAGTTTCATTCAGGCCCGCGCTACGTAGGGTGTCCACAATGACATCTGCCAAGCGCTGCTCCGCACTGCGCACGCCTACGCGAGCCGGAGAAGCCGGCATCGTAGCTTCAATGCGGTCCATGCCCCAAAGACGCAGCACTTCCTCATAGAGGTCGATCTCGCGCTCAAGGTCGGGGCGGAACGTAGGTGCCACCACCTCAAGCACTGATTCATCGGCCGTATCAGCGACAGTGCATCCCAAGCGCGTCAAGATATCTACGATGAAGTCCCGCGGAATATCCGCGCCCATCATGGCGCAGAAGCGAGGAATTCTAAAGGAAAGCACCTTCGGCTCCGTGCGCGCCTCATAGACATCGACCACCCCCGGGCGCACCGTGCCACCCGAAACCGCCGCCAGCAAAGCTGCCGACGCCTCGGAGATTACATCGATAGGATTGTCATCTACGCCGCGTTCGTAGCGCAAGGAGGCCTCAGAAATAAGCCCGAGGTTGCGGCTCGTGCGAGAGGTATGAGCAGGGTTAAAGGTAGCTGCCTCCAGAAGCACCGTGGTGGTTGACTCTTCTACTTCGGAGTCCAAGCCGCCCATAACACCAGCCAAGGCCACCGGACGCTCGGGAGTTGCAATGAGGGTCATATCAGGGGTAAGACTGCGTTCGGTACCATCGAGGGTGGTGAGTTCTTCGCCTTCCTTCGCCGGCCGCACCACAATGGAGACGGTGCCATCAGCCGCCGCAAGACGGTCATAGTCGAAGGCATGAAGCGGCTGACCGAACAAGAAGAGGATGTAGTTCGTCACATCCACCACATTATTGATAGAACGAGCACCCGCTGCCGTAACGCGCTCTGCCAACCAATCGGGGCTTGGCCCCACCTTAACGTTGTCGATGACTCGCGCCGTATAACGCGCACAGCGATCCGGATCTGCAATGGTCACCGAGACGCTGGCATCAACCGTAGGGCCATCCGTGAGTCCATCGAGGTCATGAGCCATAGGCTCAAGAGGATTCGCATAATCCTCTTGATACATTGCGCCCACTTCCCGGGCCATACCTACCATTGATAGGCAGTCCGGACGGTTCGGGGTAATCTCTAGGTCTAATACCGTGTCGGAAAGCTGCGCATACTGAGCGATGGGTTGTCCCACCGGGGCATCCTCCGGAAGCACCCAAATGCCTTCGTGATTGCTACCCAAGCCCAGCTCTCGCTGAGAGCAGCACATGCCACAGCTCACCACGCCACGAAGCTTGGACTTCTTGATGGCAAAGCCCCCCGGAAGCTCCGCGCCAATGGTGGCAACGGGCACTTTGATATCCGCTGCAATGTTGGGGGCGCCACAGACGATTTGCAATGGCTCCTCAGCCCCCACATCCACCGTGACCACATGCATGTGATCGCTATCCGGATGAGGCTCGCAGGTGAGCACCTTACCAATGACCACTCCATCAAGAGCAGCGCCTAACGTCTCAGCGCCCTCGACGCCCGTACCCGTTAAATCAAGGCGGTCACAAAAAGCCTGCAGGTCTTCCGGCACCGCCACATATTCACTCAACCACTTCAACGATACTTTCATGTTATCTCCTCAAGATGGGATTTCGTCTACCTATCCCTATCTAGCTTTGCTGAATCCTATCCTTCTGCGCCAAGCCACTGCTTCCCTGTTCAGGGAAGCAGACTTCCTTAAAACTGGCGAAGGAAACGCATATCTCCTTCGAGAAGCATGCGCAAATCGGGAATGTCGTACTTCAAGCAAGCAATACGCTCAACGCCCATGCCAAAGGCAAAACCCGAGTAGCGCTCAGGATCAATGCCCGACATTTCCAAAACGTTCGGATCCACCATGCCGCAGCCCAAGATCTCAAGCCAGCCGGTGCCTTTACACATACGGCAGCCTTCGCCGTGGCAAACGCCGCAGCTCACATCCACCTCAGCAGAAGGTTCCGTGAAGGGGAAATAATGGGCGCGCATCCGCGTTTTGCGATCTTCGCCAAAGATTTGCTTGCAGAGGAAGTCAAGGGTACCTTTCAGATCGCCAAAAGTAATACCCTCATCCACGACCAGGCCCTCAATTTGGTGAAACTGGGGAAGATGAGAAGGATCAGCCACATCGCGGCGATAAACCTTGCCCGGAGCAATCATATAAATGGGAAGGGGGCGATCCTCCATGGCGTGAACTTGCACGCCAGAAGTTTGGGTACGCAACAAGACGTCAGATTCACCGCGAACCCGCGCTTGGTCGCCGGAGCGATCCAGTACATAGAAGGTATCTTGCATCGAGCGGCTGGGGTGATCGGCCGGGGCATTCAATGCCTCGAAGTTATAGTAGTCCGTTTCAATCTCAGGCCCTTCGATGACGGTATAGCCAAGTCCTAAGAAGATTTCAGACACCTCAGCAATGATGCCATTAATGAGATGACGAGTGCCTCGTTGTTGCCCACGACCCGGTAGCGTTACATCGACGGCATCGCCCTGGATGCGTTGTTCGAGCTCGGCGGCAGCTAAGGCTTCCTTGCGTGCAGCAAGGGCCTCTTCCACACAATTGCGCGCTTCATTAACCGCTTTGCCTACCAAGGCGCGTTCCTCTTTCGGAACAGAGCCCATGGAGCGTAAGTATCCCGTGAGGGTTCCCGACTTACCCACCACACGCACGCGCACTTCCTCAAGGGCACTTGTGGTTTCGGCTGCAGCTATAGCGGCAAGGGTTTCCTCTTGCAACTGAGCCAACTCTTCAGATACACCCATTGTTGCTGCCTTTCTGACCATCGATTCTGCCAATAAAAAAGCCTTCTTCCGTTCTCGGAAGGAACCAGCGTTCCACCCGAGGACGAGAGAAGGCTCTCGCGGTACCACCTCGGTTGACAAAGAAGGAAGCCGAAGCCTGTTCTTTATCCCCTTAGTTGAGCCCGATAACGGGGGCATCCGGCTTTGCCTACTGGCCGTCTTGACGCATAAGGCGCATCATCCGCGTTCAGCAAAGCAGCTCCGAAGGGAACGGATCTTGGGGTCATGAGGATTCTTGCAGCCGAAGGAATCCCTCTCTGGGCACCAACCATCAAGATCTTATCTTCATCAATGCTTGTATCTGGGGAGTATAGCGCAGGCACGCAGGTGCCATTCAACGAAATCCGCGAAATACCACGCAAGTCAGGAAAGAGTTACTTCTAAAAGGTTAGGGGTGTTGACGCGATAGCCAGCATCCGAAGACGGTTAGCTCGCCGGGGCGCAGGGCCCAGGGCTGCAGTACTCGCTTAGAGGAAGCGATAGCGAACCTTACGCAGGCCCCATTCTTGGCAGGTGGAAAAGCCGAAGGCCTTAAACACACCGGGCTGCAAATCCAGAGCACGGCTTCCGCCATCCAAACCACCGGAATCTTCGACGGTAGCAAACACGGTCTTTCCGCCATAGGAGATTTCTACGGTACGCCCGAAGTAGGAACGACAATTGGGAGTGCTAGCCGGGATGGCAACACCCATGGAGTTGTCGTCACAAACCGTTCCGTTAGCGGTGATGCCCGGGTTTTTGGTGTAGGGATCAGATTCTCCACCATAAGCTGAGGCAATACCCGTCATCCAACCGGACTCACTGGAAGGAGGTGTGGGATTAGGATCTTGGGTCACGGTGGTGTCAGAAGACACCACATCCTGACGATTCGTGGTAGTGGCATTGGGGTTTTCAGCAGGCTCTTCTACAGCAGCATTGGCTTGTTCGAGGGCTGCAGCTTGACGCTCAAGTTCGGCCAAGCGCTCTGCTTCGGCCGCTTCCGCATCACTCAGACGATCGCTGGCTGCCGATACCACACTGGCAGCTTCGGCCTTTTTAGCCTCGAGAGCATTCATGGCCTCCACCTGAGCATCCTTTTGACGGTTGAGCTCAGTGGTTACCTCTTCAAGATGGGCTTGACGCTCTTTCTGGGCTTCAATTTCATCGGCCTGAGCATTCATTACCCGCGTTACGTATTCGACATTGCGGAGAAACGTAGGGAAGTTGGAAGAGTCTAGCAAGATAGTAATGAGCGACGCCGATTGACCATCCCGATATTGAGAAATAGCAGTATTGCCTAGGGCTTCGCGCCCGGCCACTACGGCCGCTTGGGCCTCCATAGCTTCCTTGGCCGTCGCGTCAATTTCTCCTTGAAGACTATCTACTTCAGCGGTGAGGCTATCGTATTCCTCAGTGATGGAAGCGAGGCGAGCTTCGGCGGCGTCGAGAACCGCTCGCGCTTCAGTAACCTCATCGGCAAAAGCCGGCGCGGCTGAAGCCCATAGCACAGCGACTATTGCCAACGCCACAACCAGCGCCCGGCGCAGTCCCTGAGATAGCAGTGTAGAGGCCAAAGTCTCCCCTTCGTCGTGGAATAATTCCCGGCGTTTCGGCCATCGACCCACCAAATCGCCTGGCTTGCCTTTCCCTTACGGGAAAAGATAGCGAAACGTTATTTTCACCTTAACGAGCCCATCCTTCAAGAAAATCCACGTAACGCACAGTTAAGCGGTTTCGTTCCAGAGAGGCTCGCGAGGTCAATGATTCCCTATTTTAGACCTCGCATTCTTCTCTTTGCGGCTGCTTACTCCCCTGCAACAGCCCGTAAATCAGCTATTTCCTTGGCGTAACCATCCAACGTGTCATGAGG
Organism: uncultured Parvibacter sp.; assembly: GCA_910587945.1. GTDB lineage: Bacteria > Actinomycetota > Coriobacteriia > Coriobacteriales > Eggerthellaceae > CAJUNI01. Next base: position 12,535 of record CAJUNI010000009.1, on the reverse strand, counting down.
GGTTTCCAGGAAGAACGGCAAATGGCGCAATGCCGGATGAGTCACCACAGAAGCAAGGGCTTCAAACCCAATACAGCCCTCACCGATAGCGGCATGACGGTCCTTGTGAGCTCCGAGCGGGTTCTTCGAATCGTTCAGGTGAATGGCTTTCAGCCGATCCAAGCCGATGATCTGGTCAAACTCCTCTAAGACCCCTTCTAGATTCTGCGCGATGTCATAGCCGCCATCCCAAATATGGCAGGTATCAAGACAAACGCCCAGGTGGTCCTTGAGCTCCACCCGATCCATGATGGCAGCCAGTTCTTCAAACCTACCCCCAATTTCGGTGCCCTTCCCCGCCATGGTTTCGAGGAGCACCGTCGTGGTTTGTTCGGGCTTGAGCACCTGATTAAGGGCACTGGCAATAAGCTCAATGCCTACGTCAACACCTTGCTTCACATGGGATCCGGGATGAAAGTTATACATCTGCCCCGGTGTTGCCTCCATGCGCGCCAAGTCATCAGCGAAGGTCATGGCAGCAAATTCCCGTACCCGCTCTTCGGCACCGGCGGGATTGAGGGTATAGGGTGCGTGGGCCAGAAACCGAGTAATCCCTTGCTGCTGTGCTGCCACCTCAAACGCTGCTACATCATCGGGATCAATGGGCTTAGCCTTCCCACCCCGCGGATTGCGGGTAAAGAACTGAAACGTGTTGGCATTAATTGATGCGGCGTCTTTCGCCATAGCCTCGTAGCCTTTGGCGCTGGAGAGATGACAGCCAATGGTGAGCATGCTATTCCTTTCGTGCTAGTCCAAGAGCCTCATCGAGCGCCTGCCCATAGGTAGACCCTTCAGAGTCAGGCGTCCTGAACCCCCAAAAACTCAAAATCTCGCTGGTATCTTACAGCAAAACGTTAAGAACAATGGCCGCCGCAAGAAGCCCAAACACTGCCACCAAAACCGCGATATCGCTTCCCCGCACCGGGTATTCTTTATAGCCGCTTTGCCGGGTGCGCAGATTAAACCCACGCACTTCGGCGGCAATGGCCGCTGAATTAGTTTTACGCACTGAAGTTACTAGCAGGGGTACGCACAAGGGAATCATCAAGCGAATTTTCTTAATAAGCGAACCATCAAACTGCACCCCGCGCGCCGTTTGCGCTTCCATAATGCCCGCCATGTCGTTCATAAAGACCGGTATGAAATGGACCGTTGAGGTAAAAGTGAACGCATAGCGATAGGGTACATGCAATTGCTTTACCGCCGAGTTTGTGAGGTCGTTGGTTTTTGTCACATAGAACACCAAGAACAGGGGAATTGCAGCAGCCATCAGGCGAATCACTACCGTGAGTGCCGCAAGAAGGGAACCGGTGCCAATGTAACCCCAAGGAAGGGGCACCAACTCATAGCCTTGCGGCGTGGTCAAAATGAGCACCACGGCCAGAATAAGCGAGAAGGCAAACACCGCCTTGCAGAGCCCCGCCGTTTCTTTTGTGAGCCCACAGGAAAACGCCAAGGCCAGCGCAATAACCAATAGCACTGCTAAGAATGCGAGGTTTGACGTAACGAAGCAAGTGATGGCAAACACCATGGCAGCAATGAGCTTAACGGAAGGATTCATGGAATGAAGGAAACTATTCCCCGGTACATACTCTAAAAACGTAGCCATTAGTGCACCTCCTTGGCATCCAGCGCATCTGAGGACTCTGTCGAGCTAGTCCCGGCATCTTGCTGCTCCTGAGACAACACCGCCGCAATATCATCCAAAATGGCGCCTTCGACAATCTCTACCCTTCGCGCTTCTGCCAGGGTTTCTTGCATCGCAGAGGCGAACTGCTCCTCCGCGCGCGCAGTCACCGCCCGCGCCATGGCGTTGACCGTATTGGCTTGCGCGATCGGGGTTTCTGCCAAGGCCGGATCCTGGCCAAGAATCAGAGCAATCTCGGTCACTTGCGGCGGCAGAATCGATGCCTTCTTCAAGACCTCCCCATTGCGTAGGACGTCGAATGTGGGACCATCCGCTACCACCGAACCTGCTGTCATGGCAATAACGCGCTCGGCAAAGTCTCCAACTACTTCCATGTCATGGCAGACCATGACCACCGTCGTACCTTGCTCGTTTAGCTCCCGCACAATATCCATTACCTTCACGCATTCGCGAAAGTCCAGGCCAGTGGTCGGTTCATCCAGTACCAAAATAGGGGGCGCCATCACAATGATGGAGGCCAAGGCAAGCAACTGCCGGGTTCCGCGGTTAAGCAAATAGGGCTCCGCATCGGGGTCAAAGCCAAAGCGCTCAATCATGGCATCTACAGCCGCATTCGCCTCTGGCCCTTCCTGTCCTTGAGCCTTAAAGCCGAAGAGCAATTCTTCGCGCACCGTATTACAACAAATTTGGCGATCAGGATTCTGAAAGAGGAAGCCAACCTTGCGGGCAAGTTCGCTGGTTTTCAGCTTGGTGGTGGGCACCCCATCAATGGATACCGTTCCCTCAGTGGGTTTAAGCAACCCATTAATGAGGCGCATAGTCGTGGATTTCCCGGCACCGTTGGTGCCCACAAAAGCAACGAATTCACCATCATTGATGGTAAAGCTCACATCGCAAAGCACCGGCAGCTCGCCATCATAGGAAGCGCTGACGTGGGAAAACTCTAGCATGAGAGCACCTCCTTGAGTCCCTCGACTGCCTGAGGAACATTACACACCGCCGGGCCATCATAAATGCCTGCTCCGCGAAGCGCATTCATAAGCGTGGTCGAGCGAGGACAATTAACACCCAGCGCCAGCAGCTCTTCCGAATGACTCAGAACTTCAGCCGGGCTATCGGCATAGCGGATCTCACCCTTATCCACAATGACAAGCAAATCAGCATAGTCCGAGAGAAGCGCGATTTTTTGTTCCACCACAACCACCGTGGTGCCGTGTTCATTCGCATAGCGCGCCAAGAGTTCAAACACAGCCACTGAAGACACAGGATCAAGCTCTGCCGTAGGCTCATCAAGCACCAGAACATCCGGGTGCAAAGCCAAAACCGAAGCCACCGCTACCTTTTGTTTTTGTCCGCCGGAGAGACTATCAATAGTGCGATCCCGCAAGTCTTCTATACCCATAGCCACCAAGGATTCCTGAACCCGCCCCGGGATCTCGTCTTTCGGGACCGCAAAGTTCTCAAGACCGTAGAGGATCTCATCCTCTACTACGGTAGACACCATCTGCGAATCGATGTCCTGACACACACTACCTACCCGAGCAGAGATGTCCGTGAGCGAACTATCCAGCGTGTCCAAGCCATCCACTTCCACAGAGCCATAAAAGTCTCCGGGATAGCAGTGGGGAATGATGCCGTTGATGGCATAGGTGAGGGTTGATTTTCCCGATCCAGCAGCGCCCGTTATGCCCACAAAACAACCCGCAGGTATGGTCAGGTTGATATTGCGGACCACCGGCGCCGCCCCTTCTCGGTAGCGAAAGCTGAAGTCTGTAAATCGAATCATGGGATTTGCTCCTTGGAACTAGCTTTGATTCGGCACGCAGCGCCTTAGCGCTTCAATACCTTTTGCAGCGGCAACGCAAGGATTTGCACAAAGATGGCATTAAACAAGGCGGTGCCAAGGACGATGGCACCATAGGCCGCCATAGCCACCATAAAGTCGCCGCCCACAGAGACCACATTGATGTAGACCGAGAGTGCGGCAAAGGTTAAGCCTGATACACAGGTGGAAAGGAAGGTATTAATCAAGGGATTGATGTCAAGTTTCCCACCAAGCTTCATGGGCACGTGAATCAAAAGGCCACAAACCAGGGCGCCTAGGATTTCTGAAGGAATATTTAATAGGGGCGTGGCGTTAAGCATAGGGATTTGACAGACAAGTCCTGCAATAAAACCAATGATTACCGACTGGCCCACGTTGGGACGAATGAGAATAATCGCCAAACAATAGGCAGCAATGATAAAGTTCGGCTTCATACCAAACGAAGCCAACAAGCTTCCTACTGTGAGTTTGAGTACCGCACCCGCAGCCAACAGCACAGCCACCAAAATCAGATCTTGTACCGTAAAACCAGACTTAGCCGAAGACGCAGCTTTCGTCTTTTGAGCTGCGGTAGGTGCCGTAGCGGATTGCCGCAGCGTACCTTTTACTTCGCTCGTACCCTCGGTTTGCATTGCGTTCTCGTCCATCATCTTTGCGTCGGTCATTCCAACCACACCCTTTCTGACGGCTCCTGCCGTCGTACTCTTGATCACCGGTTGGCGATCATCCTGTGCAATTGCCCTCAGCCGACGCTGCCGTGTAACGATGGCTCATAAAAAAAGATCTGTCCCTTAGTAATAAAGGACAGATCTTTGATCTGCGGTGCCACCTTTACTTGGCTCGCCTTAAGCGAACCCTCTCATGAACATGCCAACACATGTTCTGCCTTTAACGCAGGCTCACGGTCCAGATACTCAGCACGGACATCCGTGCCTTTCCCCTTTCCCTCAGCGATCCATTTACCAACCGGCTTACTACGGGAATCCCAGCTACGCCCGCTCTCTGTGAGTGCCCTTGATGGCTTGACTTTCGCTTCATCGGTTTGAGGTATTCAATTGCTTGGGCGTACTTTAGCACAGCAGAGTTTGAACGCAAGGGTTGTTTTCAAAATGCAGCTTTTTCGGCGCAGAGCCAAGCGTCTCCGGATAACCCCCCTGCTCCTCGTAAATTTTGGGTGACGCCTTGTTAAAAAATACACCGTTTATAACGGCATTTTGTTTCACGAGAGTAGAATTTACATTTCCCATGCTGTTTAATAGCAAACAGTTCGCAATTCCACTTAAACCCACCTAGGCGATCGTTTAGCATCAAGGAGTTTTACCATGCATCCCGCATCTCCGTCCTCATATCCCGAGGACTTTGAATATTCCGACACCCAAGAGCCCCAAGAACGGCAGACTGATATCCCTAGCCGTAGCAGCGCTCGGGCTTTCTCGGGTCATGCCCATTCGGTATTACAAAGCGACGCTGGCTATACCGGCGCCGCTGAGGTGGCCCGCGTCGACACCCAGGCAGAAGCCAGTAGTGCAGCTGCTCCGGCGCAACCTCGCACCGTTAGCCCAGCCGCCACGGGCGCCCATCAGCCGGTCCGGCGCCGCAGCACTAACCGCAGCTCCGCGTCTCTCTCTTCTCAATTTCAGCCGGTTGTACCTCAGGCGAACTTTCAAGGATCGGGAGTGATAACCGAGGAGCCGCTTTCTGCCGCCACCGACACTACCGCAGAACAGCGCAGCGTTTCTCGTATTAGCACCCTAACCCCCGAAGACTCTACGGTCACCTATCACACCCCCACTCCGCGCCGCGCGCGTACCAATGCCGTTATTGCGGAGCGCATGATGCCCAAAGAGAAAAAACCGGTGACTCCCCTTATTGTGGGAGTTGTGGCGGTGGTTGTCGTCCTAGCTGCAATCGGATGGTTTGCCTGGAGCAATATTCCCATCTCACTTACGGTCAACGGACAAAGTGTGTCGCTCCCCCGCAATACCACGCTCGCAACCCTTGTAGAGAAAGGCTACGCCTCCCCTACTCCAGGTAATTTGCTTGCAGTAGATGGAAGCGTGCTTGAAGAAGGAGGCGGCAGCGCCCTTTCAGCTACCGTCAATGGGGTAGAAACCACGGACGAAAATCTTCGCCTCAATGATGGTGAGGTCATCCAAATTGAGAACGGTGTGGACGAGACCGAGCCCTACACCTCCTCTAAGGCCCCCATCAATGCGCCGGTCACTATTGAAGGCGTAGGGGCCATGCATGTCTATACTTCGGCGGGCGCTCAAGGCGAGTCCGAAGTTCGTGTGGGCGATATTTCAGGATTGAGCAGCACTGTTGTACTTCAGGAAGCACAACCTGCCGTAGTCACGCGCTACAACATTGATACCGGTGGCGAAAAGGTCATTGCTCTTACCTTTGACGATGGTCCCTGGCCTGATTCCACGAATGCCATCCTTGATACTTTGGCCCAATACAACGCCAAGGCTACGTTCTTCACCATTGGCCAGCAAATTTCAGGAGGCAATTTCGACTCCATCAAGCGTGCTGCCTCCGAAGGACACCAGATAAGCACTCGACCCTGGGATCATGCCGCCGGCAGTGGTCGCGGCGTGGATCTGGGGCACATGACAGCCGAAGAGCGTATCAACGAAGTGCAGCAAGGTTATGCCGCGATTGCTGCCGCTACCGATGCGCCCGTTAGCACCGAGTTCCGCTCTCCCGGTGGCAACTTCAACGAAGAGACAGCTTCAATTTTGATGCCCTATGTTTCTGCTGAAGTGGGTTGGAACATCGATACCGAGGACTGGCGTCGCCCCGGAACTCAAGCCATTGTCAACCAACTTCTGCGTTCGAAGCCGGGCTATATCATCTTGATGCATGATGGTGGTGGCACGCGCAGCCAAACGGTAGAAGCCCTACAGCAAGCACTGCCCGTACTGGCAGAACAAGGCTACCGCTTTGTGACCGTGAATGAATTGCTCTCCTACGATAATCGCTCCGACGGCAATGTGCCCGCAACGGTAGAGGTCGAGGCTTCCTAGCCAAGACGTCCGAAGTCATAGCGTTCTCCGTCCTAAGGCGCGGTTTCCTAAGGTGCAGCATTCTCCACGCTAAGGTGAGGCTTTCTAAGGCACCACGCTTCTTCGCCAACATCCTAGGGCGCAATCCACTTGCGTACTGAGGAGTATTGCACCTGCGTCTCTAGACTTCCAAAATGCCCGCTCAATTGCTGGCTTGTTGCAGCATTTCTTGGGCATGAGTCAGGGCTGCTGGGGACGTATCCCCGGAAAGCATCCGAGCAATCTCACGCACACGCTCTTCCTCCTGCACGGAACGCAAACAGGTTTGAGGATGCGTGCCCGTAGTTTTTTCAACAACGTAGTGGCTATCAGCAACCACCGCAATTTGGGGAAGATGGGTGACGACAATCACCTGGTGATCTTGGGCGAGTTGTTTTAGGAGTCGAGCAAGAGCCAAGGCCGTGCTACCGCCAACACCCGCATCCACCTCATCAAACACCAGAGTTTCAACCGGATCCTTCGCCCCCAGCACTACTTTTATAGCCAGCATAACGCGACTCACTTCGCCTCCGGAAGCAATGCGTGCCAAAGGACGCGGCTGCATATCGACCCCAGGTCGAAAGAGGAACTCCACTGATGACGGACCTCCTTCGGCCCAACGCGATTCCTCCAAACGTTCGAGTTGTACCTCGAGAGCGGCACCACCCATCTCCAACGTCCGCATAACCTCGGTGACGGCGGCCGCAAAGGCAGGGGCTTTCTGCAAGCGCACCGCATCCAATGCCTCTGCGCACTCTCGCAAGCGCTCCCAAGCCCTATCAAGCTTCTCCTGAGCCGCTTGCACTTGCCCGTCAGTATCTTCCACCAGCGCCACCAGTTCCGCCGCCTGGGATTCTTTTTCCAGCACGTCGGTTACGCGAGGGCCATAGCTGCGAAGAAGTCCTTGATAGGCAGCCAGCCGCTCTTGGGCGCTTGCTAATTCCTCAGGATCAAATTCGACGGCCTCTTGATAGCGAGCCACTTCCCGCGCCGCATCTTCCACTAAAAACGTTGCCTCGCGCAGGGCTTCAGCCGACCCCTCCAGCGCCTGATCATAGGTGGCCACCGATTGCAAAGCCGACAGTGCTCCTGCAAGCGCATCAAGAGCTCCCCCATCCCCCGACAAGCAATGATCCGCCTCCATGGCCCCTCGGGCAAGGGCTTCACTATGCTCAGCGCGCTCAGTTACAAGAAGGAGCTCTTCATATTCTCCTTCAACAACGCCCACGCTCTGAATTTGGCGCAAAGTGAATTGGGCCTCTTCCAACCGTGCATCGGAGCTGCGACTCAGCTCCTGAATGCGCTCCAGTTCCTGAGCGCAATCCG